>JBIOYN010000154.1:0-4505 GCA_044870155.1 Acidimicrobiia bacterium
GCCGGCGCCCTGCTCATCATCGACGAGGTCATCACCGGCTTCCGCCTCGGCGACGACGGCGCCCAGGGCCGCTACGGGATCGCCCCCGACCTGTCCTGCTTCGGCAAGGTCCTGGGCGGTGGCCTCCCGCTGGCCGCGCTCGGGGGACGGAGCGAGATCATGGACCACCTGGCCCCCGACGGCCCCGTCTACCAGGCGGGCACGCTGTCAGGGAACCCGCTCGCCACCGCCGCCGGCCTGGCCGTCCTCGAGCACCTCGACGCCGGTGCCTACACCACCCTGGAGGCCAGGGCGGTCAGGTTCGCCGCCGGCCTGGAACGCGCCCTGGCCACGGCCGGCGTGCCCGCCCAGGTCCCCGTGGCCGGCCCGCTCGTCGGCCTCTTCGTCGCGCCCGCCCCGGTGGCCGGCTACGAGGCGGCCAAGGCGTCCGACGCCAAGCGCTACGCCCGCTTCTTCCACGCCCTCCTGGAGCGGGGCGTCTACTTCGCTCCCAGCGGCTTCGAGACTCTGTTCCCCAGCCTCGCCCATGACGACGAGGCCCTCGAGGCCACCGCCACCGCCGCCGGTGAGGCGGCGCTGGAGGTGGCGGCGGCCGGCTGACGCCGGCCCGGCTCAGACCGTGCTGCGCCCGCGGAAGACGCTGTAGCCCCCGGGGCCGACCACGGCGGCCAGTACGAACAGGATGATGGCCCACAGCAGGTCGCCTTCGAGGAGCTGGAAGACTCCGAAGACGACGAGGATGACGGCGAGTACCCAGGCGAGCACGAGATGCCTCCTTGGTTTCCTTCGCTGATCCGATGACCAGGTCCCCGGGGGGTACCCGCGCCCTGACGGCTGGAAACGAACCAGGAGAGGTTTTGCCCGGATTTGAGGGAGCGCTACTCCCCGCCGCTGCGCTTGCGGACCTTGTCGATGGCGAAGAGCAGGCCCACGAAGATGAAGCACATGGTGGCGAAGGCGATGAAGGCCAGGTCGCCGTCGTGGGAGGCGTCGATCAGCTGCGGGAACTGGCTCTCGGCCAGGAACATCTCGGTCCTCTCCTAGGCGGGACTGGGTGCCGGTTCTTTGGCGTCAGGGGCGGGCACCGGTTCGAGCTGTCCCTTGCGCTCTTCCAGCTGCTTGGCCCGCTCCGCCTTGTGGGAGGCGAACAGGGCGATGCCGAAGAGGATGGCGAATCCGGTGGCCATGAACAACGGCGGCTGGCGCAGGGCGCCCAGGTCGCGCTCGAGCACCACGTAGTGGGGCTTGGCGGCGGGATCGGCTTCGGCGGGCGGAGGCGCCTGACCCGGGACCGGCTCCACCTTCTTCTTGTCCACGATGGACATGACGGCGTGGAGGGGCTTGTGCATGAGCCCCAGGGGACCGGACTTCCCGCCCCCGATCCGTTCCGCGTTCACGACGACGTAGTCGGTGGCGGTGGTGTAGAGCAGGTAGGGGCTGTTCTCGGCCGTCACCGCCGCGTCCACCGAGGCCTTGATCTCGCCCTGCTCGGCCTCGCTGAGCTTGACCCCCTTCGCCTCGATCTCCCGGACGTTGGTGATGGCGGCGTCGGCGGGATCATCGACCACCTCCTTCACCTTCCACGTCGGCGGTGGGCCGTGGAGGGCATTGAGGGGGGTGAAGTTGGTGAACCAGATCAGGGCCAGCAGCATGAGGAAGCCGGTCACGGCGGTGAAGGCGACCATGAAGCCCAGCCGGCCACCGAGGTCGGTGGCCAGCAGGAGGTAGATGGACCCGCAGAACAGGCCGACGGAGAAGACGGCGACGCCGTAGCCCCGCAGCTGTCCGGCGAGGTCGAGCTTGTGGGTGGCCTCGGCGGCCAGCATCAGTAGATCCATCCCCGCTCCTCCTTACAGCCCGCGCTCGTAGGCCACGATCTTGGCGATCTGATCGGCCGTGAGGATGCCGCCGAAGCCGGGCATGCGTCCCGACCCGATGCCCTGGAGCCCGTACTGCTTCTGGAAATCCGAGCCCGTGGTGACGAACTCGGTGTGCTTCTTCACCCCGTCGGCGGCTTCGGGGAACTGGCGGAGCTCCACCCCGTCCTTCAGGTTGGGGCCGAAGGCGCCGCCCCCGCCGGGCACCTGGGGCTCCCCGTAGGAGTACCCCTTGGTGTGGCACCGGGCGCAGTTGAGGTTGAACAGCCCCTCGCCGTCGGAGATGCCCGGGTTCTCGCCCTTCAAGGCGTTGAGCCGCTCGATGGAACGCTTCTTGGCGTCGGGGGACGAGATCTGGATGGACGTGAGGTAGTTCACCAGGTCGTCGACGGGCTGCTTGGGCAGGGGCCCGCCCCCGGCCAGGCCCCAGGCGGGCATGGGCGTGCCCGGGCGGCCGTAGGTGATGATCTGGGCCACCTCCTCGGGGGAGAAGCGGAGCATGACATCGTCGAGGGACGGGGCCGTCCACTGCACCGTCTTGGTCACCTCACCGGCTTCGTCGGGGGTGAGGACGAAGGTGGCGGCACCGCCCTCGGCCTTGTCCCCGTGGCAGCGGGCGCACTCCAGCGGCAGGATCTCGCTGCCGGGCACGGCCTCCCGGGCGAAGCGCTCCTTGCCCCGTTCCACCGAGTCGGCCAGGAAGTCGCTGTCCATGCCCGACTGCCGGGTCGGCTCCAGGAGCCAGTAGACGGGCAGGGCGGCGGCCAGCACCGCCGAGAACAGCACCGCCGCCCCCAGGAAGCGCTCCAGCTTGGGGCCCTCCAGGGTGGTGTCGTCGTAATACGGCGTCAGGTTGGCGGGCGGCGCCGGCTTGTTGCGGCGCGCCGACACCACGGCCGCGGCGACGAAGATCACCAGCGCCACGGCGTTGACGAGGAACAGGATGGTGCGCAGGCTCAAAGGTGGTCCTTTGCCGGGGGGGCGGGGAGGGGGTCAGGCATCAGACGCAGTTCGGGCCCTCAGCTTCCTGGCCCGTGGTGTTGGTCCCGATGGCCGGCCCCTGGACGGCGGAGCCCGACGTATTGATGGTGATGGTGCCGTCGTTCCCCACGTCCACCGGCCAGCGGTCCATGCCCCGAGGGGCGGGCCCACCCTTCTTCTCGCCCACCCGGTTGTACTTGGAACCGTGGCACGGGCACTCGAACCACTGGGAGGTGGCGCACCACGGCACCCGGCAACCGAGGTGAGGGCACTTCTGGAACAGGGCGACGACGCCCTTCTCCATGCCCGAGAGCACGGGGTCCTTGTAGACGGCCTTGGCCTTGGGCAGCGCCGCCTTGGGATAGAGGGCCAGGTACGTGCGGGCCTCGGGCACGTAGAACGGTGTCTTCTTCTCGTTGATGGCCTCGATCACGTCGTCCAGCTTCTCGCCCACCTTGACCTCGCCGCCGAATCCGCCCGTCCGGCTGGGCCACAGGAACCCGATGACGGCCAGGCTGAAGCTGCCCAGCACCAGGCTCTGGCTGGCCAGGATCCCCCGGTTGAAGAACTGGCGCCGGGTGACGCCCAGGGCCTCGGGGTCGGCAGGGGCGTCGCCGAAGCGGATGAGACCGCCGGCGGCGGAGACGACAGGTGCCTTCCCCGCCGGCTCCAGGCTCGACTTCGTCTCGGCGAACCGGGCCCGGGCCTCCTCGTCGAGGTCGGCGGTGGGGACGACGTCGGTCGATGTCGAGCGGTCGGCCTTCTTCGCTTCCCGGCCCAGGGACCCCGTGGACGAGCGCTGGCGGGACACGGTGGTGGCCACCACCAGCAGCACGGCCAGGCCGAGGATGACGGGGACGGCGATGAGAAGGACGTCGCGAGCTTCCATAGCGCTCCTAGAGATCGAAGAAGACGCCGGTCTGCCAGGGGTAGACGAAGTTGAAGCCCGGCCCCCGGAAGAAGGAGCCGATGATCACCAGCACGGCCCAGAACATCAGGAAGATGGTGAACAGGCAGATGGCGAACTTCCGGTCGCTGGGATTGGTGGCCGGGTTCTTGTCGATGTACGGGGCGAGCATCAGCAGGAAGAGCCCCATGCCGGGGATGGTCACCCCCGCCACCATCGGGTGCCAGATGGTGAGGAGCTCCTGGAGGCCGAGGAAGTACCACGGCGCCTTGGACGGGTTCGGCGTCTGGTTGAAGTTGGCGGTCTCCAGCAGGGGGGCCCGGACGAGAGCGGAGAAGATGGTGACCAGGGCCATGAGGAGCAGCATGGCCACGAACTCGCCCACCAGCAGGTGGGGCCAGACGTGCACCTTGTCCTGGGCCTCGGCCCGGGTCTGCTGGATGGACCCGGCCTTGACCACGGTGAGGAGGCGCTGGGTGTGGCCCCCGGGGCCGGTGGCGGTGGGGGCGGGAGCGGTGGCGGTCGCTGCGGCCCGGGTGGAGGCGGGGGCGCCGGCGGCGGCGGGCGCCGCCGCGCCGCCCTCCTTGCCGGCCTTGCGGGCGGCGGAGCGGGCCAGGAGGTGGGCCGGGATCTTGGAGGAGGCGTCACCCGTGGGCCGGCCCTCGGCGGCGGCAGCCTCGCCGCCGGCTTCGGCCGCCGGCGCTTCGATGGCGGGTGCTTCCCCGGCGGGCTCCTCAGCG
>JBIOYN010000155.1:0-23935 GCA_044870155.1 Acidimicrobiia bacterium
ACCACGTCGTGGCCGGCGGCGATGAGGTTGCGCACCATATGCGCCCCCATCAGCCCCGCCCCCACGAACCCGACCCGCATGGCGGCCGAGTCTACGGGGGCGTCGGGACCACCGACGTTTCCGCGGAAACGTCCGTGCCGAGAACAGCTAGACCCCGGCGACCTCGGTCGCCTGCTGGCGCAGGGCTTGGGGCCAGGTATCCACGAAATCGCTCATGTTCGGATCCCAGGGGCCGACTGTCTCGATGAACGTGCTGGCGATGAGGTGTCGGATCTCCTCGTCTCCGGAGGCGACGGCGGCGGCCAGGAACTCCAAGCACCGGGCGACCAGGGCAGTGGCGTCACTCCGCCGGGCGTCGAGGACGAAGTTGGTGAACGTGTCGAACAGCGTTCCGGTCAGGACCTCTTCGAAGTCCTCGAGGTGCTCGTCGAAGAGGGGGCGGAACTCGGGGATGGCTTCGAGCAGTCGCTCGTGGATCGTTGCGTACTCCCAGGGCGGCGCCGGCGGGGTCTGCGGCTGGGCGGCGACGCCCCAGGTCCGGCCTCGGCGGCGCAGCTCGGGGTAGAGGATGGAGTCCATCGTCATCCCCAAATCGAATGATTCGCCTTCGCCGAGGGAGCGGCAGGTGTCCCGGTCGAGGGTGAGGCCGTCCCGCTCGTTCTGCGCTTCGATGTCGGGACCGGTGCACGGCGCAAGGGGTGGAGCGTCGGGGACCGGCTCGCCGTCGGGCCGGGTGAAGACGAACACACCGTCGCCAGCCACAGTGAGCCCATAGCCCTCCTCGTGGACGAGGCGGTGGTGGCGGCGGCAGAGCAGCGCCAGGTTCGCCAACGTGGTCTCGCCGCCCCGGAGCCAGTGGACGATGTGGTGGGCGTCGACGAAGCGGCGGTTGGAACAGCCCGGGAACCGGCAGCCACCGTCACGAACCCGGAGGGCCCGGCGCAGTGCGCGGGAAACCCGACGGGTCTTGCGGCCGACATCGAGAGGACTGGCATGGTCCCGCTCGTGGATGACGGCGATCACCTCGGCGTCACAGCTCAGCCGCCGGGCGGTCTCGGGTGGGAGGCTGGGGCCGTTCTCCAGGTAGCAGCGGCCCTCGGTGTCGGCGGCGGCGAGGACGGGGGCGTCGACGTGGAGGACGACCTGGCAGGGGGCGTCTCCCCCGTCGTTGTGCTCCACTGCGGAGAGCGCGAGCCGGGCCGCGCCCACCAGGGCGTCAGCGTTGCGGACGGCCGCCGGGGACGTTTCCGCGGAAACGTCGGCGGTCGACGCGGCGGGGGGCATATCCGTCGTTCGACCGGCCTCGAGGGCGGCGAGGACCAGAGCTCCGTCCTCGGGCGACAAGCGGGCGGAGAGCACGAAGGAGCCGTCGTCATCCCAGTACCACCGGGCCCTACGGGCCTGATGGCGGTCGTTGGCCTCCACCAGCTCCTCCTGGATCTGGGCCTTGCGGTACGTGCGGACGATGCGCTCCAGCTGGGAGGCGGTCGCCGTCCGGGCCACCTCGACGAGCTCCGGCTCGTTGGCCTCGTTGGCCACCCGGGTCAGGGCCCGGACCTTGGCGTAGCTCAACTCGCCTTGGGAGAAGGCAGCCGTGATGAGCGGGAGCTCGACCAGCCGGCGGGCGACCCGCACGCGTTCCCGGGCGGCGTTGAGGGCCACGCCGCAGCGCCACGAGAGCCAGTGGGCGCAGCTGCGGAGCCCCCACGGCTCCCATGCCTCCCGGCGGTCGAATTCGCCGACCATCAACAGCCAGCGGCATTCCGCCGCCCACAGGTGACCGGCCAGCTCGCAGATCTCGGCTTCCAGCCGCTCGTTGGGCAGTGCGGCGGGATCACCGGCGACAACGGGGTCGAGCGTCATTGCTCACCTCCGGCTCGTACGAACATGTGTTTGTACGCTAGCAGCGGCGCACGCCAGGCAACAGCGAACACCGCAAGAAATCGGCGGCGTCTAAGGTCCCGGGCACCGTGAAGGGGAACCGACGCCGCCTGCTCGCCGGCCTGCTGGTGTTGACGCTGACCCCGCTGGGGTGCTCGGGCGACAAGGGCACGGATCAGCGCGCCGGACGGGAGGGCGCCACCGGCGACCCGACGGGCGGCGACGGCTCGACGGGCGCCGGGTCCGGGTCGTCGGGTTCCGGTGCGGGACCCGGGACGCCGGACGGCGGATCGTCCACGGGCTCGCCCGGGGGCTCGGCCGGCGGGGGCGGCACGGCGGGCACGGGCACCGGCACCGGTACGAGCGGCGGCGGAGCGCAGGCCACGCCCCAGCCGAAGCGGCCACCGGGATGGCGGGTCCTCGCCGGGGCGCCGATCAAGGGCCGCCACTCCCACAGCCTGGTGTGGACGGGCAGGGAGATGATCGTGTGGGGCGGCGCCGGGCGCGCCGGCAACGCCCCCATCTACCTGGAGGACGGCGCCGCCTACGAGCCCGCCACCGACAAGTGGCGCAAGCTCCCGGCGAGCCCACTCAACCCCCGGGCCGACCACTTCGCCGCCTGGACGGGCACCGAGATGCTGGTCTGGGGCGGCAACCCGGGCCGGCCCACCCCCTTCGGGAACAACGAGTTCATGGACGGCGCCGCCTACGACCCGGCGACCGACAAGTGGCGGCCGATGGCGGAGTTCCCCCTCGCTGCCCGCTTCGCCACCCGGGCGGTGTGGTCGGGCGCGGTCCTGGTGGTCTGGGGCGGCGCCCGGGCCGAGGACGGCGAGGACGCCCCGCCGCTGGCCGACGGCGCCGCCTACGACCCGGCCAAGGACCGCTGGACGGTACTGCCCGAGGCGCCGCTGGCCGGCCGGCTCTCCCCCCTGGCCGCCGCCGACGATGGGGACGTCCTCATCTCCTGGGGGTTCAACCGGGAGCCGGGCCAGTCGCTCGACGGTGCCCGGTTCGACCCCGAAGCGAAGAAGTGGAGCCCGGTGGCGCCAGTGCCGTCCACCGACTCGGCCTGGTGCTTCGACCTGGGCGGCTGCGTGGGGGTCGACGCCGGCTCCCGGGTCGTCTTCGCCGGCGAGGGCCTCGTCTACGACGCCGGGACCGACCGGTGGACGGTGGTGGCCGAGAGCCCCTTCGCCGATCCCTTCCTCGACGGCAAGGCGCTGGCCTGGACCGGCAATCGGGTGGTGCTGTGGGGCGGCGGCCGCTACGCCGGCGAGGCCGACGCCCCGCCCACCGAGGTCCCTTCCGACCCCGCCGGCATGGCCTACGACCCCGCCGGCGACCGCTGGACGCCACTCCCTCCCGCCCCGATCGCCTCCCGGGCCCGGACCCGGGGCGTGTGGACCGGTGCCGAGTTCGTCGTGTGGGGCGGCGAGGGCACGGACCGGGACCGCATCCAGCACGCCGACGGCGCCGCCTGGACGCCGTAACTCACTCGTCGCCATTGTGCCCTTCTGTGGCAATTGTTAGTGTCGATGCAACTGTCTGGATGAGTGGGTGGAGTGGGCGGCTTGACGGGTCGGGTTCTGCGGCGATGCCTGGTGGTGGGCACGGCCCTCGCCGCCCTCGCCGCACCCTCCCCGGCGACGGCCGACCGCGAACCGAAGGAACCCAAGCAGCACACGGACTTCGACCGGCAGCGGTTCAGCCACCCGATCGTCGTCGACAACCGCTTCCTCCCGCTCGTTCCCGGCACCCAGTTCGTCTTCGAGGGCCGGCTCAAGGTGCCCGACGGCGAGATCCCCCACCGGGTGGTGTTCACCGTCACCGACCTGACCAAGGTCATCGACGGCGTGCGCACCCTGGTGATCTGGGACCGCGACTTCAACTACGACCAGCTCCAGGAGGAGGAGCTGGCCTTCGAGGCCCAGGACGACGACGGCACGGTCTGGAACCTGGGCGAGTATCCCGAGGAGTACGAGGACGGAGCGTTCCTGGGGGCACCCAGCACCTGGCTCTCCGGTCGGGCGGAAGCCCGGGCGGGCATCGCCATGCAAGCCGAGCCACGGGTGGGGACGCCGCACTACCTCCAGGGCCTCGCCCCCGCCATCGACTTCCAGGACAACGCCCGGGTGGACAACGACCACCAGCGCGCCTGCGTGCCCGCGGGCTGCTTCACCGACGTGCTGGTGGTGGACGAGTGGAACCCGCTCGAGCAGCCCCAGGACGGCCACCAGTTCAAGTTCCACGCCCCCGGGGTGGGCATCGTCCGCATCGACTCCCAGGGCGGCGACGTCCAGGAGCAGCTGACGCTGCGCCGCCTGCGGCACCTGACGCCCGCCGACCTGGCCCAGGCCCGGCGCCGGGCGCTGGAACTCGACCGGCGGGCCTACGACGTGGCCAGGACCGTCTACCGGGGCACGTCCCCGGCGGAACCGATCTCATAGAAGAGGAGGACCATGCGAACCCTGCGCAGCTGCCTGATCGCCGCCGCCGTCATCGCCGTGCTGGTGACCCCGACGGCGACGGCCCAGGCGACGAAGGCGGGCGCCGAGCGGACGTTCGACCCCACCCACTTCCCCAGCCCGGCGGCCGTCGACAACCGCTGGCTCCCCCTCGTGCCCGGGACGCAGTTCGTCTACGACGGCGATGTCACCGAGGCCGACGGGGTGACGCCCCACCGCAACGTGCTGACGGTCTCCGACGTGACGAAGGTGATCGACGGCGTCGAGACCCTGGTGCTGTGGGACGTGGACCTGAGCGACGGCGCCACCGAGGAGGAGGAACTCGCCTTCGTGGCCCAGGACCACCACGGGACGGTTTGGAACCTGGGCGAGTACCCCGAGGAGCACGAGGACGGGAAGTTCGTCGGCGCTCCCAGCACCTGGATCTCCGGTCAGGCCCGGGCCGAGGCCGGGATCGCCATGCTCGCCTCTCCGGAGGCGGGGACGCCCGCCTACCGGCAGGGCTACGCCCCGGACATCGAGTTCGAGGACAAGGGCAAAGTCGACAGCGTCGGCCAGAAGACGTGTGTCCCCGTCGCCTGCTACCGGGATGTGGTCGTCATCGACGAGTGGAACCCGCTCGAGCAGCCCGAGGACGGCCACCAGCTCAAGCACCACGCCCCGGGGGTGGGCGTGGTGCGGATCGAGGCCCGGGGCGGGGAGTCCCAGGAGAACCTGAAGCTCACGAAGCTCCGGCACCTCTCCGCCCGGGACCTGGCCGCCGTGCGCGACCGGGTCCTCGAGCTGGACAAGCGGGCCTACAAGGTGGCCGGGAAGACGTACGGCGCCACGCCACCGGCGGAGCCGATGGGGAAGAGCCGTTAGCTAATTGCCGGTGGCGGCGCCGCCCGAGACGTCCTGGGGCTTGGCCTTGCCGGCGCTGATCCAGGGCATCATGCCCCGCAGCTGCTCCCCCACCGCCTCGATGGGGTGGGCGGCGGACCTGCGGCGCAGGGCGTTGAACACGGGCCGGCCGGCCTGGTTCTCGTTGATCCACTCCTTGGCGAAGCGGCCCGTCTGGATCTCCTCGAGGATCCGGCGCATCTCCGCCTTGGTCTCGTCGGTGACGATGCGGGGCCCCCGGGTCATGTCGCCGTACTCGGCGGTGTCGGAGATGGAGAAGCGCATGTTGGAGATGCCGCCCTCGTAGATGAGGTCGACGATGAGCTTCACCTCGTGGAGGCACTCGAAGTAGGCCGACTCGGGCTGGTAGCCGGCGTCCACCAGCGTCTCGTAGGCGGCCTGGATGAGCGCCGTCAGCCCGCCGCAGAGGATGACCTGCTCGCCGAAGAGGTCGGTCTCGGTCTCCTCCTGGAAGGTGGTGTCGAGCACCCCGGCCCGGGTGGCGCCGATCCCCTTGGCGTAGGCCAGGGCCACCTCCTTGGCCTTGCCGGTGGCGTCCTGGCCCACGGCCACCAGGGCGGGGACGCCGCCCCCGTCCTCGAAGGTGCGCCGCACCAGGTGCCCGGGCCCCTTGGGGGCGATCATCCACACGTCGACGCCCTTGGGCGGGCGGACCTGGCCGAAGTGGATGTTGAAGCCGTGGGCGAAGGCGAGCGAGTCGCCGTCGCGCAGGTGGGGCTCGATCGACTCCTTGTACGCCCGGGCCTGTTCGGTGTCGGGGAGGAGCACCATGATCACGTCGGCCTCGTCGCACGCCTGACCGATCTCGAGGGCCCGCAGTCCCGCCGCCTCCGCCTTGGCGAACGACGACGACCCCGCACGGAGGCCCACCCGCACATCGACACCCGACGAGCGCAGGTTGAGGGCGTGGGCGTGGCCCTGGGAGCCGTAGCCGAGCACGGCCACCTTGCGGCTCTCGATGAGGGAGAGGTCGGCGTCGTCGTCGTAGAAAATGGTGACGGGCATGGGACTCTCCTTCTCGGCGCTCCGCGCTCAGGCGCTCTCGGGGACGGCGGCCAGCGTACGGCCGGCGACGGCCGTGCGCCGGATGCGGGGCAGGGCGATGCGCCCCGTGCGCTGCAGCTCGGCGATGCCGAAGGGCCTCAGCAGCTCCTCCATGGCATCGATCTTGTCCGGGGTGCCCGCCGCCATGAGCGTGAGGGCCTCGGGCCCCACGTCGAGGATCTTGGCCTCGAAGATGGAGGCCAGCTCGGTGACCTGACCCCGGAACTCGGCGTCCACCCGCACGGTGGCCAGCATGAGCTCCCGCTCCACGGCCTCACCGGGAACGAGCTCGCGGATGTCGACCACGTTGATGAGCTTCTCGGTCTGGCGCAGGATCTGCTCGATGGGCGCCGACTCGGCGTCGACCACGATGGTCATGCGGGAGAAGCGCTCGTCGTCGGTGGGGCTCACGGCCAGGGAGAAGATGTTGAACCCCCGGCGGGAGAACAGGCCCGCCACCCGGGACAGGACGCCGGCCTTGTTCTCCACCAGGACGGTGAGGATGTGATGGGTCACGCCCGGGGTGCGGGGTGCCCTGGTGTTGTCAGCCATCAGTGGCCCCCCTCGCCCTCGGCCGGCCCCAGGATGATGTCGTCGTTGGAACCGCCGGCCGGCACCATCGGGTACACCTTCTCCCGGTAGTCGACCCGGAAGTCGATGACCACGGGGCGGTCGTCGATCTCGTTGGCCTTCTCGATGGTGGGCACGACCTCTTCGGGGGACTCGCACCGGAGACCGACACAACCCATGGCCTCGGCCCACTTCACGTAGTCGGGCAGGTCGGGCGAGAGGTACACCTCGCTGTAGCGCTCCTTGTAGAACAGCTCCTGCCACTGGCGCACCATGCCCAGATAGGCGTTGTTGAGGATGGCCACCTTGATGGGGATCCGCTCGGCCGTGGCCGTGACCAGCTCCTGGGCCGTCATCTGGAAGCAGCCGTCGCCGTCGATGGCCCACACCATCCGGTCGGGCTTGCCCACCTTGGCTCCGATGGCGGCGGGCACGGCGAAGCCCATGGTGCCGAGGCCGCCGGAGTTGATCCAGGTGTAGGGGTAGCGGAACTTCCAGTACTGCGACGACCACATCTGGTGCTGGCCCACGCCCGACACCACGATGGTGTCGTCGGGCGTGGCGTCGCGCAGGGACTCGATGCAGAACTGGGGCTTGAGGGGCCCGTCCTCCTCCTGGTCGTACTGGAGCGGGTGGGTGGCCTGCCAACCGGCGACGGTGGCGTGCCAGTCGGCCCGGTCGAGCGAGTCGGAATCGGGGATGAGCTCCCGGACGGCGGCGGTGATCGCCTCGATGGCCAGGCGGCAGTCGCCGGCGATACCGACGTCGGGCCGGCGGACCTTGCCCAGCTCGGCCGGGTCGATGTCGACGTGGATGATCTTGGCGCCGGGAGCGAAGGCGCCCACCTTGCCCGTGACCCGGTCGTCGAAGCGGCTGCCGAGGGCGATGAGCAGGTCGGCCCGCTGCATGGAGGTGACGGCCGTGTAGTTGCCGTGCATCCCCGGCATGCCCAGGCACAGCGGGTGGTCGTCGGGGAAGGCGCCCCGGGCCATGAGTGTGGTCACCACGTGGATCCCGGTCAGCTCGACCAGCTCGCGCAACGCCTCCGCCGCCCGGGCCTTGAGGATGCCGCCCCCGGCGTAGATGACGGGCCGCTCGGCGGCCAGGATGAGCCGGGCCGCGGCCCGGGTCAGCTCGGGATCCGGGGGCTCCGGCGCGTTGAAGCCGGGCATGTCGACGCCGTCGGGCCAGTACCAGTCCATGGTCTGGTTGGAGATGTCCTTGGGGATGTCGACCAGCACCGGCCCGGGCCGGCCGGTGGTGGCCACATGGAAGGCCTCCCGCACCACCACGGGGATGTCCTCCGCCCGCTGGATCAACCAGTTGTGCTTGGTCACGGGCATGGTGATGCCGGTGGTGTCGCACTCCTGGAAGGCGTCGGAGCCGATGGCGGACAGGGGCACCTGACCCGTCACCACCACCAGCGGGATGGAGTCCATGTAGGCGTCGCACAGCGGGGTGACGATGTTGGTGGCGGCCGGCCCCGACGTGACCATGGCCACACCCGGACGGCCGGTGGCGTGGGCATAGCCCTCCGCCATGTGACCGGCGCCCTGCTCGTGGCGGACGAGGATGTGGCGGATGGTCGACTCCAGGAGGGGGTCGTAGACGGGGAGTATGGCCCCGCCGGGAAGGCCGAACATGACCTCGGTCCCTTCCATCTCCAGGCTCTTGATCAGCGCCTGTGCGCCGGTCATCTTCATCGCTCTCGTCCTTCCGGGTGTTTGGGGAAAGAAAAACCCCCCGCGGAGGCGAGGGGTCGGAGGCGCACGCGAGGCCGGAGGCCCCGGTGCGCTAATGGATTACGAGAAGGCTGCGGTCAGGTGCCACGGCCCGCCAGTGTAGCCCCTCCCGGGGCTCAGGAGCAGGCCGGCGTCTCCGGGCGGGAGCGCAGCCAGTCCGCGATGCGCTCGGCACCCGCAGGGCCCTGGGGGGCGAGCATGAAGGTGTGCCCGGCGCTGGGGACGATGTCGACCGTCACCGACGGCGAGGAGACGAACTCGCTCTTGTGCAGGTCGGCGTACTGAGGCTCGAAGAGCCGGTCCTTCTCGGAGAGCTGGATGAAGACGGGGACCTTGACGTTGCCGACGACGTAGCGGGACGGCTGCTTGCCGATGGTCAGGATCTCGCCCGAGGGGGTCAGGTTGGCGGCCTCGTTGTCGGCCTTCACCACGGCAGGGTCGGCGTCGGGCTCGTAGAACATCCACGCCCGGTGCTCGGGAGTTTCCAGGAAGTACTCGTAGTCACCCTGGAGCGCACGCGGGTTGTCACCGGTGAAGAAGTCCTTGCCGATCTGGTCGGAGGGCCGATGGTGCCAGCCGGTGGCGATGATGGCGTCGGCCGAGCCGAAGACCCCCTGGGCGAACTCGGTCACGCCGGCGCCGGCGGAGTGGCCGCCCATGACCACGTGGGCGAACTCGCCCCGCAGCTGGGTGACGATCTGGTTGGCCATGTGGCCGAAGGCCTCGAAGGAGACGTTGTAGCCGTTGTCGAGCTTGCTCTCGCCGTAGCCCAGCCGATCGATGGCGATCACGGCGTAGCCGGCCCGGGCCAGGGGCTGGGCCACCGAATACCCCGGCCAGTCCCACGCCTCCTTGTGGTACGACAGGCCGTGCTGGAGCAGCACCACCGTCGACGGCTTGCACACCGGGTCGTAGCGGAAGCCGACGATGGTGCGCGGCGTGTTGTTCTCCTGGGGGTTCATGACGGTGAACTCGACCCGGGTCTTGCGGAGCGGCAACTCGTCAGCGGGTGCGATCCCCGGGACGGTGAAACCGGCGGCGATGGCGGCGAGGGCCACTGCGGTGTGGGCGATGCGACGGCGCATGGAACGTTCTCCCCCCTGGAACAACCTGCACAAATGGTAAATCAGACCGCCAGCGCGCGGGCCTCGCGGACGGCCACCGACAGGGTGGCGAGGTCGGGGCTGGAGACGGCCCGGATGTCCTCGAGCACGAGGAGGAAGCGCTCGGCCGCCGGCCCGTGACGCCCGATCCACTCGTCGACGGTGCACCCGGCGGCCAGGACCTCGGCGGTGAGGGCGGCCCGCAGCGCATTCCAGTCGTCCCGGAGGGCGGCCCGGGCCAGCGTCTGCCAGCGGTCGTCCCGGGGCAGGGCCTCGATGCGGGCTGAGAGCCAGTCGAACTCGAGGTGGGACCCCAGGGTGAAGTACACGGCCCCCACGGCCTCCACCGTCCGGTCCAGGCGGGTGCCGATGTCGACGAGGTCGAGGGCGGGAGCCACGAAGCGGAGCCCGGCGACCCGGGCGGCGAGGTCGGCGGGGACGCCGTCGGCCTCCCAGGAGCCGGCGGCGGCGGCCAGGGCGGCGACATCGGCGGCCGACAGCAGGCCGGAGAGGAGGTCGCCCACCGCCGCTGCCCCGGGCGCGAACTCGGCGATGGTCCCGGCCACGTCGAGGGGCGCCGGACGGTGCCGCAGCAGCCAGCGGGTGCTGCGCTCGGCCAGGCGGCGGGCGGCCAGGACCATGGCCCGCTGGGTGGCCGCCTCCACCTGGTTGTCCAGGGTTTCGATGGCGGCCCAGGTCTCCTCCAGGGAGAAGATCTCCCGGGCGGCGGCATGGGCCCGGGCCAGGTCGGGGGCGCCGGCCCCGGTCTCCTCCCCCATGCGGTACACGAAGCTGGTCCCCGCCCGGTCGACGAGGCGGTTGGTGACCCGGGCGGCCACGATCTCCTTGCGCAGCGGATGGCGGCGCATGGCGTCGGCGAACGCCCCCCCGGCCAGCTGGGGCGGGAAGTAGGCGGTGAGCTCCCGGCCCAGCCACGGGTCCTCGGCCACGTCGGAGGCGAGGAGCTGGGCGGCGACGTCGATCTTGGTGTAGGCCAGCAGGACGGCGAACTCGGGCGCCACCAGGCCCGCCCCGTTGCTCCGCCGCTGGGCCAGGACCTCGTCGGAGGGGAGGAACTCGAGGACCCGGTCGAGCTTGCCGTCGGCCTCCAGCCGGTGGAGGTAGCGGGCATGGACGTCGACCATGGGCCCCGACTGGACGAGGGCGTTGGCCAGCGCCGCCGTCTGGTCGTAGTTGTCCCGCAGCACCTTGGCGGCCACGTCGGCCTCCATCTCGGCCAGGAGCCGGTCCCGCTGCTTGGCCGTCAGCTCGCCGTCGGCCACCACCGTGTCGAGCAGGATCTTGATGTTGACCTCGTGGTCGGAGCAGTCGACGCCCGCCGAGTTGTCGATGGCGTCGGTGTGGATCGACCCGCCGGCGAGGGCGAACTCCACCCGGGCCCGCTGGGTGAAGCCGAGGTTGCCGCCTTCGGCCACCACCCGGGCCCGGAGGGCACCGGCATCGACCCGGACGGCGTCGTTGGCCTTGTCGCCGGCGTCGGCGTGGGTTTCGGTGCCGGCCTTGACGTAGGTGCCGATCCCGCCGTTCCAGAGGAGGTCGACGGGGGCGCACAGGATGGCACGCACCACCCCGGCGGGGGTCAGCGCCTCGGCGTCGGTCCCGAGAGCGCGGCGGACCTGGGGCGAGAGGGGGATCGACTTGGCCGAGCGGGGGAAGACCCCTCCTCCCTCGGAGATGAGGTCGGGGCTGTAGTCGGCCCACGTCGACCGGGGCATGCGGAAGAGCCGCTCCCGCTCGGCGAAGCTCGTCTCCGGGTCGGGGTCGGGGTCGAGGAACACGTGGCGGTGGTCGAAGGCGGCCACCAGCCGCAGCCGGCGGGACAGCAGCATGCCGTTGCCGAACACGTCGCCCGACATGTCGCCGATTCCCACCGCCGTCACCGCCGCCGTCTCCACGTCGACGCCCAGCTCCCGGAAGTGGCGCTTGACCGACTCCCACGCCCCCCGGGCCGTGATCCCCATCTTCTTGTGGTCGTAGCCCGACGACCCGCCCGAGGCGAAGGCGTCACCCAGCCAGAAGCCGTGGTCGGCGGCGATGGAGTTGGCCAGGTCGGAGAATGTGGCGGTGCCCTTGTCCGCCGCCACCACCAGGTAGGGGTCCTCACCGTCGTGCGCCACCACCCGGTCGGGCGTGACCACCTCGCCGTTCACGATGTTGTCGGTCACGTCCAGGAGGCCGGACACGAAGATCCGGTAGCACTCGGCCACGTCGTCGCTGGGCCGCTTCATCACGAAGCCGCCCTTGGCCCCCACGGGCACGATGACGGCGTTCTTGACCATCTGCGCCTTCATCAGCCCCAGGATCTCGGTGCGGAAGTCCTCCCGGCGGTCGGACCACCGGATGCCGCCCCGGGCCACCCGGCCGCCCCGGAGGTGGACGCCCTCCACCCGGGGCGAGCACACGAAGATCTCGAACCGGGGCCGGGGCAGCGGGAGGTCGGGGATGGCGGTGGGGTCGAGCTTCAAGGACAGGTGCTCTTTGTATCCGGGGCCACCCCGATCCCCGGGGCCGCAGAACCAGTTGGTCCGCAGTGTGGCCTGGACGAGGGCCAGGAACGACCGCAGGATGCGGTCCTGGTCGAGGCTGGCCACGGCGTCGATGGCCGCCTCCAGGCGCTTGGTGAGGACGCTGGCCTCGTCGGAGGGATTGGGCTGGCGGTCGGGATCGAACCGGGCGTGGAACAGGTCGACCAGCAGGCGGGCGACGTGGGCATTGGCCACCAGGGCGTCGGCCACGTAGCTCTGGGAGAAGTTGCTGCCCGCCTGGCGCTGGTAGCGGGCGTAGGCCCGCAGCACCGCCACCTCCCGCCAGGTCAGGCCGGCGGCGAGCACCAGCCGGTTGAAGCGGTCGTTCTCCGCCGCTCCCCGCCAGACGGCGGCGAAGGCGTCGCCGAAGTTGTCCCGGAGGCCGTCCCCGTCGGTGTCGTCCCCCGTGATCGTGGAGGCGTCCCCGCTGCCGGGCGCCAGTCCGAAATCGTGGATCCAGACCGGGGCGCCATCCCGGGGGTGCACCTCGTAGGGCCGCTGGTCGATGACCCGGACCCCCATGTTCTCCAGGGCGGGGAGCACGTCGGACAGCGGCACCGGGCGCTCGGCCTGGAACAGCTTGAAGCGCAACAGGCCGTCGGCCGCCTCCAGGGGCTGGGTGAGGGACAGGGCCAGCCCGGCACCGGCCGACAGCGACTCGATCCGGTCGATGTCGCCCACCGCCGCCCGGGCCGGGAAGTCGGCCCGGTAGGCCGGCGGGAAGGCGGCGGCGTAGCGGCCCAGCAGGGGCACACCCCGCTCCTCTCCGTGGTGCTCGAGGGCCGCTTCGGTGAGGTCGTCGGCCCAGGCCCGGGCCGCGTCCGCCAGCCGCTCCTCCACCATCTCCAGGTCCGGCGGGGGGGAGGTGTCGGCGCCGGAGGCGTCGGTATGGATGACGAAGTGCAGCCGGGCCAGCACCGACTCGCCCACCTGGGCGTGGTACTCGAAGGCCGTTCCCGAGAAGGCCGACATGAGGAGGTCGGTGACCCGGCTCCGCACCGCCTGCGTGTAGCGCTCGAGGGGGACGAAGACGAGACACGACCAGTAGCGCCCGAAGCGGTCCCGCCGGGCGAAGAGGCGCACCCGCTGGCGCTCCTGGAGGGCGAGGATGCCGAGGGCGGAGTCGTAGAGCTCGTCGGCGGTGACCTCGAAGAGCTCGTGGCGGGGGTAGCTCTCGAGCACCTCGACCAGGGCCTTGCCGTTGTGGGAGGTGGGGGCGAAGCCGGCGCGTCCGATCACCTCGGCCACCGTCCGGCGCATGACGGGGATCTCCGCCGCCGGCACCTTGTGGAGGGCGGAGGTGTAGAGGCCGAGGAACCGGCGCTCCCCCACCGGGACGCCCGAAGCGTCGTAGCGGACCACGCCCACGTAGTCGAGGGCACCGGGGCGGTGGACGGTGGAACGGGAGCTGGACCGGGTCGTGGTGATGGGGTGGTCGGCCATGCGGGCCCGGTCCCGCAGGTAGGTGGGCACCCGGGAGAAGCTCTGCGACGGGGCCCGTTCCGCCTCCCGGAGGATCCCCAGACCCGAGCCGGGCACGGCTTCGAGCACGGTCTCGCCGTCCCGGATGCCGAGGTCGTAGTCCCGGGACCCGAGGAAGACGTAGTGGTCGTCGGCCAGGAAGCGCAACAGGTGGACGGCCTCGGACACCACATCGGGGTCGACGGGCGGCGGACGCTCCTGGAACTCCGCCGCCGAGGCCAGCGCCTGGGCCCGCATGGCGGGCCAGTCCTCGACAGCGGCCCGCACGTCGCCCAGGACCCGCAGCAGTTCGTTGCGCAGCTCGGCCATGCGGGCCGGGCTGGGCTGGCGGTCGATCTCCAGATGGAGGAAGGCCTCGCCGCCAATCACGGGGTGGACGACCAGGTGCAGGCCCACGCCCTGGCGGGACAGCCCCATGGACACCGAGTCGACCAGGAACGGCATGTCGTCGGTGGTGATCTCGACCACCGAGTGGGTCGAAGCCCATCCGTGCTCCTCGAAGGTGGGGGTGTAGACCCGCACCCGGGGGGTGCCCGGCGGGCGCTTCTCGGCCAGGTGGAGATGGGACAGGGCGGCGCCGTAGACGTCGACCGGGTCCCGACCCACCAGGTCTTCGGGAGCCACGTGCTCCCAGTAGTGACCCAGGAAGTTCACCACTTTCCCGGCCATGGGGTCGGCCAGCCGGGCCCGGGCGTGGGCGGCCGCCCGCTCGACGATGGCGCTGCGGGCCGCCTCCAGCTTCATATTCACGTCACCATCATTTCAGGCGCTGGTGAACCCCGGCATAGGCGGCGGTGGCCGCCGCCTCAATTTCGCCCTGCAGCCGGTCGAGGGCGGCGGGGTCGGCCACGAAGTCGCCGAGGAGCTTCCACAACCCTTGGCCGGGCGTGCCCCCGAAGGCCGGGGGCTGCAGGTCGGACAGGTCGAAGACCACGTCCGCGTCCACCAGCCTCCGGGCTGCCCGCCGGGAAGTGTCGTCGGGGTAGTCGGCCAGGTCGACCCCCCGGTTGGGCGAGGTGAACCCCCCCTGCTTGGCCCACATCGTGCCCGCCAGGGGGGTGGCCAGGAACGTCACGAAGGCCCGGGCCACGGGCGTGTCGGAGAGCAGGACGGCCACGTCGCCACCGCCGGCCACCACCGCCGGCGGCGATCCGCCGATGGCGGGGAAGTCGAAGAAGTCGGCCACCGGGTGGGGATCGGCGACGGGCTCGGCCGCCACCACCGAGGCCACGAAGTCACCCTCGAAGACCATGGCCGCTTCCGGGGGGTCGGCGAAGACGCGGGTGACCGAGTCCGTGAACCCCGCTTCCAGCGCACCCCGGGTACCGCCCCGGAGCCACTCGGGCCGCCCCAGGATCTGGGCCAGGGTGGCGAGTGCGGTGCGGACGGCGGGATCCGTCCAGGGCATCTCATGGGCGGCCAGGCGGCGGTAGGCGTCGGCGCCCGCCGTCCGCAGGAACACGTTCTCGAACCAGTCGGTGAGGGTCCATCCGTCGGCGCCCCCCACCGAGAGGGGGGCGACCCCGGCCGCCTGCAGCGTGGCGGCGGCGGCCTGGAACTCCTCCCACGTGCTCGGCGGCGACACGCCGGCCCGGTCGAGCACGGCCCGGTTGAACCAGATCGTCGACTTGTTCGAGGCCTTGAACCACACCCCGTAGAGGCGCCCGCCGGCGGCGCCCAGCTCCTGCCACAGCGGGTCGTAGTGGCGGACGACGAGATCGGCGGCCGCCTCCGGGAGCGGCTCCAGCGCGCCCCGCCGGGCCAGGTCGGCCAGCAGGCCGGGTTGGGGGAGGACGGCCACGTCGGGGGGCTTGCCGGCGGCCAGCCGGCTGTCGAGGACGGTTCCCAGGTCATCGCCGGCGGAGGTGAAGCGCACCCGGGCACCCGTGGCCGCCTCGAAGGTGGCGGTGACGGCCCGGAACCGCTGCGCTTCGACGCCCGACCACACCGCCGCCACCTCCACCCGCTGGCCGGCCAGGTCCTTGCTGCCGGGGACGTCGGGGAACCCGACGGCGGCGCGGCCCAACCCGCCCGACCCGCAGCCGGCGGCGGCCGAGCCACCGGTGAAGATGACGGCAGTGAACACCGCTGCGGTGAGCCGGCGGGCGGACACCACGAGCGGCACGGCTCAGGGCTCGAAGATCCCGGCGGCGACTCGTTCCATGCGCGTGGCCACATCGGCGGCGGCCGCCGGATTGGCGAGGTACTCCCGGAACAGTGGGATCAGGCCCTGATCCGGATTCGCCCCGAAGGCCGGGGGCTGGAGGTCGGACATGTCCCAACGGACCACCTGGGCGTTGACCAGGGCGGCCGCCGCCCGCCGTTCGACCCCGGCCGGATAGGCGGCGGGATCGACGTTCCGGTTCGGGGAGGTGAAACCCCCCAGGCGGGCCCACACCTCGGCCGCCTCGGCCGAGGCCAGGAACTCGACCAGGGCCCGACCCCCCGGTGTGTCCTGGAGGAGCACCGCGGCGTCACCGGCCACCACCACCGACGGCGGAGAGCCGTTGATGGCGGGGAACTCGACCACGCCGGCGGCGGGTGGGGTCTCCGCCGGGTTGGCCTCCAGGATGAAGCCGGCACGGGGCGGTTCCCCCAGGACGGCCGCCACCGAGGTGGCGAAGTCGGTTGTGGCCGCCCCCTCCCGTCCGCCCAGCAGCCACTCCGGCCGGAACACCTGGGCCAGGACCCCGAGCGCCTCGATCACGCTGGGGTCGTCCCAGGCCAGATGGTGGCGGGCCAGATCGATGTAGTCGTTGGTGCCGGCCGTCCGCAGGTAGACGTTGTCGAACCAGTCGCCCACCGTCCCGCTGTCGGCGGAGCCGAGCGAGAAGGGAGCCACGCCGGCCGCGGCCAGCTTGGTGGCGGCGGCCTGGAGCTCCTCCCACGTGCTCGGCGGCGACACCCCGGCCCCGTCGAGGACGCCCTGGTTGAACCAGAGGGTGGACTTGTTGAGGATCCTGAACCAGACGCCGTACAGCTTCCCGTTGGCCGTTCCCAGCTCCCGCCACACCGGGGCGTAATTGCGGTCCACCAGCTCGGCGACGGCCGGGGGCAGCGGCTGCAGGGCGTTCCGGCTGGCCAGGGCACCGAGGAGCCCCACCCGCGGGAGCACGGCCACGTCGGGGGCGTCGCCCCGGTCGAGGCGGGCGTTGAGCTCGGTGGCGGTGTCGCGGGTGAAGGTCACCTGCACGGTGGCGCCGGTTTTTGCCTCGAACTTGTCCACCACGGCGGCGAACCGTTCGTCGTCGGTGCCCGCCCAGGGAACCGTCACCTCGACCCGCTGGCCCTGGAGCGACTGGCCGCCGTCGTTGTCGCCACCGTCGTTGCCGCCGGCACCCGAGCACGAGACGGCCAGCATCGTCACCACCAGCACGAGCGGAGGGAGTCGCCGGCGCAGCACCGCCGATCAGCTTAAGGGGCCTACCTCTGGTGTGTGGGGCAGGACCAGGTGGTGCGCCCGCCGATGGTGCGGCGCACCAGCGGGGTCCCGTCCCGGGGACAGACCCCCCCGGGCTGGCGGGCGGGGCCGATCTCGCCGGCGTGGGACCCCTGGCCCTGGAGGCGGTCCAGGGTGCGGCGGATCCAGCCCTGGAGCCGGCGCAGCTCAGCTGCATCGAGTGACCCGGCGGGGCGGGCGGGATCGAGTCCGGCCCGGTACAGGATCTCGTCGACCAGCAGATTGCCGAGCCCCGAGACCCGGGCCTGGTCCATGAGCCTGGCCTTGAGCGGCGCCTTGCTGGTGGCCAGCGCCTTCGTCAGCCCGGCCACGGTGAGCGAGGCGGCGTCGGGCCCGAGGCGGGCCTCGTCGGGCTCGAGCTCGGCACCGCCCAGCCGCCGGGCGTCCCGGACGCGGAGGTCGCCGCCGTCGTCGAAGTGCACCACGAGGCGGTCCCAGGCGCCGACATCGCCATGGCCCGGGGTCGGGGGTGTCCTCCGGTCAGGCGAAGAGATGAGCTCGTCGACGCCGGCGGTGCCGTCGACCAGGAGCTTGCCCGTCATCCCGAAGCGCAGGCCGAGCACCGGCCCGGCGCCGTCGGTGTCGAGCCAGAGCCGCTTGCCCGTCCGCCGGGCGGCGGTGAACACGCGCCCGGTGAGGGCGTCGGCCAGGCCGGCGGCGGTGAGCCCGCCTTTGAGCCACCAGGCGTCGGGCGCCACCACCTCGGTGATGCGCCGGCCCAGAGCTTTGGACTCCGCCAGGCGCCGGTAGGCCTCGATCTCGACGAGCTCGGGCACGGGTCGGAGCGCCTAACCGAGGTTGGTGATGGCTCCGCGCGACGCCGTCTGGACCAGCTGGGCGTACTTGCCCAGGAAGCCGCTGGTGTAGCGGGGCTCCTTCGGCTTCCAGCCCTCCCGGCGACGGGCCATCTCGGCTTCGTCGACCATCAGCTCGAGGCGGCGGTTGGGAACGTCGATGACGATGGTGTCGCCGTCCTCCACGAAGGCGATCGGCCCTCCGAGGGGCGCCTCGGGCGTCACATGGGCGACCGAGAAGCCATGGGTGGCGCCCGAGAACCGGCCGTCCGTGACGAGGGCCACGTCGGCCGAGTGGCCCGTGCCCTTCACTGCGGCGGTGACCGAGAGCATCTCCCGCATGCCGGGGCCGCCGACCGGGCCCTCGTAGCGGATGATGAGCACGTCGCCGGGCTGGAGGTGGTTGCCGGTGACGTAGGCCATGCAGTCGGACTCGTCGTCGAAGACCCGGGCCGGGCCCTCGAAGCGCAGGCCGGTCATGCCCGCGATCTTCACCACCGCCCCGTCGGGGGCGAGGCTGCCGTAGAGAATGCCGGTGCCGCCCTCGGCGTGGATGGGGTTGGACAGCGGGCGGATCACCTCGCCGTCGGGGGCGGGCGGGTCGAGAGCGTCAAGGTTCTCGGCCACCGTCTTCCCCGTCACCGTGAGGGCGTCGCCGTGGAGGAACCCGCCTTCGAGCAGCTCCCGCATGACCACGGGGATGCCGCCGATCCTGTCGATGTCCACCATCTGGAACCGGCCCGCAGGCTTGGTGTCGCCGATGTGGGGCACCCGGCGGCTGATCCGGTCGAAGTCGTCCAGGCTCAGGTCCACATGAGCCTCGTGGGCGATGGCCAGCAGGTGGAGCACGGCGTTGGTCGAGCCCCCGACGGCCATGCACACGGCGATGGCGTTCTCGAACGCCTCCTTGGTCATGATCTGGCGGGGGCGGATGCCGAGCTGCAGCAGGTTCATGACCGCCTGGCCCGAGGCGTGGGCGAACCCGTCCCGGCGGGCGTCGGGAGCGGGCGCGGTGGAGCTGCCGGGCAGGGACATGCCGATGGCCTCGGCGATGGACGCCATGGTGTTGGCGGTGAACATGCCGGCACAGGAGCCCTCGCCGGGGCAGGCCGTCCGCTCGATGTCGCACAGCTCGTCGTCGTCGATGATCCCCGCCGCGCACGCACCCACGGCTTCGAAGACGTCCTGGATGCTGATGTCGCGGTCCTTGTGGCGGCCGGGCATGATCGTCCCGCCGTAGAGGAACACCGCCGGCAGGTTGAGCCGGGCGGCGGCCATGAGCATCCCGGGCAGGCTCTTGTCGCAGCCGGCCAGGGTCACCATCCCGTCGAGGCGCTCGCCGTGCATCACGCATTCGACGGAGTCGGCGATGATCTCCCGGGACGGCAGCGATGCCCTCATCCCCTCCGTCCCCATGGAGATCCCGTCGGAGACGGCGATGGTGGTGAACTCGAGGGGGAACCCCCCGGCGGCCCGCACGCCCTCCTTGGCCGCCTTGGCCAGCCGGTCGAGGGGCAGGTTGCAGGGGGTCACCTCGTTCCACGACGAGGCGATGCCGACCTGGGAGCGACCCCAGTCGCCCTCCCCCATCCCCACCGCCCGGAGCATGGCCCGGGACGGGGCCCGCTCCATCCCCTCGGTGACCTCGTGGCTGCGTGGTTTGTGCGTCTCAGGCATGGGCCAAGGGTAGCGGCGGGTAGTTCCCAGGGAGAGAGCGACCACGAACGGAAGAGGCACGGACATGAAGATCGGGACGATGGCGGGATCCTTCGGACGGGGGCTCGCCGCCGGGATGGTGGGAACGGCGGCCGTGACCGCGTCCATGACCCTGGAGCAGAAGCTACGGGGCGAACCGGAGAACACCCTGGCGGCTGATGCCGCCGAGGCGGTGCTCAAGATCGAGCCCGAGGATGAGACGGGCAAGCTGCGGCTCGCCCGCAGCGTCCACTGGCTCTACGGCACAGCCTGGGGTGGGGCCCGCGGGCTGCTCGGCTCCCTGGGCCTCCGGGGCCTGGCCGGCGACGCCACCCATTTCGCCGCCGTCTCGGGTGCGGCCATGGCCATGCCCCCGGCCCTGGGCGTGGCCCCACCGCCCCAGGACCAGCCGCCCGAGGCGCTGGCCGGCAACACCCTCCACCACCTGATCTACGCCCTGGCCACGGGTGCCACCTACCGGTTCCTGGAGCGGAGCGCCTGAGGGTGGTAGACCCGGCCGGATGACCCGGCCGACGATCAAGCCGCGCACGAACTGGCTCGGCCTCCCCCTGGAGCGGGTGGAGGACGAGGCGCTGCTCCGGGGCGAGGGCTGGTTCATGGACGACCTCGAACCGCTCCCGGGGATCGCCGAGGCGGCCGTGGTGCGCTCCACGGTCGCCCATGCCCGGATCCGGTCGGTCGACATCGCCGCCGCCCTCGAGGTCGACGGCGTTCTGGGCGTCTTGACCGGCGGCCAGGTGGGCGAGATGACCCGGCCGTTCGCCTCCGTCCTCCGGGCGGGCCTCGAGTACCGGGCGGCGGCCGTCGACGTGGCCCGGTACGTGGGCGAACCGGTAGCGGTGGTGGTGGCCCGCGACCGCTACGTGGCCGAGGACGCCGCCGAACTGGTGGAGGTCGAGTACGACCCGTTGCCGGTGGCGGCCAGCCTGGAGGCGGCCCTGGCCGAGGGTGCTCCGGTGCTCCACGCCGGCGCCGGCAACAACGTGGTCTCGGACCGGCACTTCGCCTACGGCGACGCCGGTGGTGCCCTGGCCGACGCCGACCTGGTGGTGCGCAAGACGTTCCGGCACCCCCGCTCGTCGTGCACGCCGGTGGAGGGCTACGGGGTGATCTGCCACTGGGAAGGTGACGGGGTCACGGCGTGGTCGAACTTCCAGGGGCCGTTCACCCTGCACGGGGTGGCGGCCGCCGCCCTCGGGATCCCGATCTCAAAGCTCCGCCTGGTCTCGCCGCCGGACTCGGGCGGGTCGTTCGGGGTGAAGGCGTCCGTCTACCCCTACATCGTCCTCATGGCCCTGGCCTCCCGGATGTGCGGGGTGCCCGTGCGGTGGACCGAGGACCGCGTCGAGCACCTGCTCGCTTCCTCGATGGCCACCGAACGGCTGACCGACGTCGAGGCCGGATTCAGCGCCACCGGGGATCTGGTGGCCCTGCGCCTGTCGCTCACCGACGACGTGGGCGCCTACGTGCGCGCCCCCGAACCGGCCACCCTGTACCGGATGCACGGCGGGATCACCGGGCCCTACCGGGTGCGCGACGTCGAGGTCCGCAGCCGGGTGGTGGTGACCAACCGCTGCCCCACGGGGCTCAACCGGGGGTTCGGGGGGCCGCAGCTGGCCTTCGCCCTGGAGCGGACGATGGCCGTCGCCGCCACCCGCCTGGGCCTCGATCCGGCCGAGGTCCTGGCCCGCAACATGGTGCCGGCCGAGGCGATGCCCTACCGGGCGCCGGCGGGGGCGGTGTACGACTCGGGTGACTACGGCGCCTGCCTGGCCGAGGTGCTGCGCCTGGCCCGGTACGGGGACGTCCGGGACGAGCAGGCGGCGAGGCGGGCCCGCGGCGGCGCCCGGAGCCTCGGCGTGGGCCTGGCCTGCGTGGTGGAGCCATCGGCGTCGAACATGGGCTACATCACCCTGGCCCGGACGGCGGAGGAACGGGCCGGCGGCCCGCCCATGGAGGGCAACGCCGAGACGGTGACGATCGCCATGGCCCCCGACGGCAGCGTTCGGGTGGGCTTCACGTCCACACCCCAGGGCCAGGGGCACCGCACGGTGGCCGCCCAGATCGTGGCCGACGTGGTGGGGGTGGCGCCCGACACGGTCAGCGTGATGCCGGGGGCCGACACCGCCGTGCGCCCCCCCACCGTGTCGGCCGGCAACTACTCCAGCCGTTTCGCCGTCACCGTGGCCGGCGCCGTCCACACCGCCGCCGGACGGCTGGCCCAGCGCCTCCGGCTGATCGCCGCTCCCGTCCTGGGCTGCGCCCCGGAAGCCGTGGAGCTGATCGATGGTGCCGCCCGCGGCCCGGACGGTCCCGGGGCCGGGGGGGTCCCCGAGGTCGCCGTGCCGCTGCGCCGGCTGGCGGGTGCCGCCCACTGGGATCCGGCGGCCCTCCCCGAAGGCGTCGACGGCCTCGCCCTCACCATCACCTACGCCGTGCCCGGGCTGGACCCCCCGTCGCCTGACGACAGGGTGAACTCGTCCGCCGCCTACGGGTTCCTGGCCGACGTGGCCGTGGTCGAGGTCGACACCGACACCGGGGAGGTGACCGTCCGGGACTACGTGAGCGTGCACGACGCCGGCCGGGTGCTGCACCCGGCGCTGGCCGAGGGCCAGATCCTGGGGGGGCTGGCCCACGGACTGGGCGCCGCCCTCATGGAGCGCCACGTCTACGACGGCGACGGCAACCTGCTCACCACCACGTTCCTCGACTACCCGTGCCCGACCGCCACCGAGCTGCCGGTGCCGGTGACCGCCATGATCGAGTCCCCGTCGCCGGTCACGCCCACGGGCGCCAAAGGCCTGGGTGAGGGGACGACCATGACGGCGCCGGCGGCGGTGGCCAACGCCGTGGCCGACGCCCTGGGCATCGAGGACGTCGAGCTGCCGCTCACCCCGGCCCGGGTGTGGGAGCGGCTGGGCCGGGGATGAAGCCGCCGCCCTTCCGCTACGAGTGCCCGGCGTCGCTGGCGGAGGCGCTCGCCCTGCGCGCCGAGCACGGCGACGACGCCCGGCCCCTGGCCGGCGGCCAGAGCCTGGTCCCCATGCTCAACATGCGCCTGGCCCGGCCGGCGGTGCTGGTCGATCTCAACCGCCTGTCGGGCCTCGGGCGGATCTCGGCCGACGACGGCCACCTGGAGGTGGGCGCCATGGCCCGCCAGCGGGAACTGGAACGGTCGGGCGCCGCCGACACCATCGGCGCCCTGAGGGACGCACTGCCCCTCGTCGGCCACGTCGCCACCCGCAACCGCGGGACGGTGGGCGGCTCCATCGCCCACGCCGACCCGGCGGGCGAGCTTCCCCTCGCCCTCCTGACCGTGGGCGGGAGCGTGATGGCGGAGTCGTCGGAGCGGGGCCGGCGGGAGATGGCAGCCGCCGACCTCTTCACCGGCTTCCTCACCACCGCCCTGGAGCCCGACGAGCTTCTCACCGCCGTCCGCTTCGGCGCGCCCGGGCCCGACGAGGCCAGCGCCCTGGTGGAGATGGCGCCCCGCCACGGCGACTTCGCGCTGGCGGCGGCGGCGGCCTCCCTCCGCCTGGAGGATGGCCGGGTGGTGGCCGCCCGGGTGGCGGTGGGTGCCGTGACCGACCGTCCCGTCCTGGTCGACTCCGCCGCCCGCACCCTGGTCGGTCACGAGCTGACCGATGAGGTGGCGCAGGCCGCGGCCGCGGCGGCCGCCGATGCCATCGAACCGACGGGTTCCCTGCACGCCCCGGCGTCCTACCAGCGCCACCTCGTCGAGATCCTCGTGGCCCGCGCCGTGCGGCGCGCCGCCGCCCGAGCGGGGATCGACCGGTGACGCGCCGGGTCGAGTGCACCCTCAACGGCCGCGCCGTCGGGGCCGATGTGGACAGCCGGAGGCTGCTCAGCGACTTCCTCCGACATGACGCCGGCCTGCGGGGGACCCACGTGGGCTGCGAGCACGGGGTGTGCGGGGCGTGCACCATCCGGCTCAACGGTGCCGCCGTCCGCTCCTGCCTGCTGCTGGCCGTCCAGGTCGACGGCGCCGAGATCCAGACCGTCGAGGGCCTGGCCGGCCACGACCAACGGCTCCATCCCCTCCAAGAGGCGTTCCGGCGCCACTTCGCCCTGCAGTGCGGGTTCTGCACAGCCGGGGTCCTGATGGCGGCCGCCGAGCTGTGCGACGACGTGGCCGCGGGGGCGCCCGTCCCCACCGACGCCCAGATCCGGGAGTTGCTCTCCGGGCACCTGTGCCGCTGCACCGG
>JBIOYN010000156.1:0-17297 GCA_044870155.1 Acidimicrobiia bacterium
ACTCTGGCGAAGCCAACCGGCCATCGCCTAACCCGCAAAGCAACACGAGTTACTGCATCACCAGCAAGCACCATGGGCGCCCAAAGGTCAGATAGTGGGCGGCGGCCTCATCCGTGCGACAGCCTCACTATTCCGGCTCAGCGCCAGAACCTCGACGACCAAGGGAAATCTCCAGCCGTACAACTGGCCCTCCCCCAGCGAACTCCCGGTACGGGGAACCAGTTGGCCACGTTCGCCCGTCACAACCCACTCCATGCGATGGGTCAGTTGGACAGCAGGGGGTCCTCGTCGTGTTGGTGACGGTCGGGTGCGACATCGACCGTCGCACGGTCCGTTCGGTGACGGTCTCGTCGTGGACGGATGTGACCTACCGAGCGGCGAGGACTGTCGAGCGGCACGATACCGATAGGTGCCGTTGGCAGTCGCTCGGGCCGCCTGAAACGCCATGATGGGCGGGTGAGCGACGAACGGACGGTGTGGAAGGTCAGCGTCATCATGAGGCCACCGCCGGAGAACCGGCAGCTTGACCGCCTACACCGATTGACCGGACACGGCCCATGCCCGTGCAGTCAGGCTGATTGAGCCGTCGCCGGCGATGGGGAGGCAGGCGCGGATCCGATCTCGCAACGCACCACGGCGCTCCTCGTCGAGGGACATGGCGTAGCCAGGGGCTGGGCCCTGCCCCCCCAGGAACGGCGTCCAGTAGTCGTCGAAGTCGGAGAAGACGGTGGGCACATCGATGGCCCGGGTGGCGACGTCGACGAAGCCGCTGTCCCGCCACTGCTCCTCGAGACGTTCGGGCTGGCAGATGGGAAAGCGCCCTCCCTCGTCGAGATCGGCGGCGGCGGGGTCGAGAGCCACCGCCGCGTCCCAGAAGTGGCGCATCAGCTCCATGCCCTTGGCGTAGTCCCACACGTAAGCGGAGACGATCCCTTCGGGCGCCCGGGCCCGCATGGTGGCGAGGGCGGCGTCGAGATCGGGGATGAAGTTCAGGACGAGCCCGGACACCACCACGTCGACCGTGCCCGGGGGCAGATGGGTGGCGTCACCCACCACGAAGCGGGCCCGGGCGTCGTCCGCATGTCCGGCCGACCAGGCGACGTGGCTGGCGGACGGGTCGACGCCGACCACCTCGAGCGGATCGCAGCGCTCGAGGACGGTGGCGCTGAGAGCGCCCGTGCCGCAGCCCACATCGAGCCACCGTCGCCGGGGTGCGACCCCGAGCCAGTCGAGGAACTCCTTCGCCACGGGCCGGCTCCACCGGCCGACGTAGGACTCGTAGGAATCGCCGCTGGCCCACGATTCGGTCATCAGTGATCTCCAGGACTCGATCCGGAGTGAACTGACATGATGCCCTCGATGGGGCAGCCGATCTCGAGGCGGATGGTGTTGAGCGGCGCCGCCGGGGGCGTGGTCCTCGTGGCCGGACTGGCCGCCGCCGGGCCGCTGCGGAGCACGCTGTTGGGAGACGGCGAGGCGCCCGGCCCGGTGCCGGACGCCCCGGTGGGGGAGGAGGGTGTGGAACTCCGCCCGTCGGCGGCCCGGGGCCGGGAGGTCGACTTCTACACGGCCGTGCCCGCCGGCCACGGCGACGGTGTCGGTCTCCCGGTGTGCCTGATCCTGCACGGCGCCTCGGCGACGGCGGCCGACTACCCCGGCTTCGGGCTCGGCCGGTTCCTGTCCGACGCCGTGGCCCGGGGTGCGGACCCCTTCGTCCTGGCCGGCGCCGATGGCGGCGCGCTCGGCTGGGAACCGTCCGGGAACGACAACCCGCAGCGGATGGTCCACGAGGAGGTGCCGGCCTGGTGCGCGGCGCGGGGGTTTGACACCACCAGGTTGGCCGGCTGGGGATGGTCGCTCGGCGGCTATGGCGTCCTGCGCCTGGGCGAGACGTTTCCGGGCTTCCTCCGCGCCATCGCCGCCTTCTCGCCGGCGGTGTCGGATGGCGACCGCGTCCTCCAGGACACCGGCACGCTGCGCGGCACCCGCATCGGCCTGTGGTGCGGCCGTCAGGACCCGCTCTACGCCAGCGTCCGGCGCCTGGAGCGGGCGCTGCCCGAACCACCCCGGGCCGGTGGCTATGCCGACGGGCGCCACACCCGCCGGTACTGGAACCGGATCACCCCGGCCGCCTTCGACTTCCTCGCCGCTTCACTAGGGTGACCCACCGTGACCTGTGGCCTCGACCCTGACCGTATCCCCCGCCACATCGCCGTGGTCATGGACGGCAACGGGCGGTGGGCCAAGCGCCAGGGCCTCAAGCGCACCGATGGCCATGCCGCCGGGGAGGAGGCGCTCTTCGACGCCATGGAGGGCGCCCTGGAGGTGGGGGTGAAGTACTTCACCGCCTACGCCTTCTCCACCGAGAACTGGCGCCGGCCCCTGGACGAGGTCCGCTACCTCATGAACTTCAACGAGAACCTGCTGATCCGCCGCCGCGACGAGCTCCACGAGCGGGGGGTGCGGATCCGCTTCGCCGGCCGCCGCGGCGGCCGCGTCCCGGCCCGCGTGCAGCGCCGGATGGACGAAGCCGTCGAGCTCACCCGGCGGAACAGGAAGATGACCCTCGTCATCGCCTTCAACTACGGCGGACGGGCCGAGCTGGCCGACGCCGCCCGGGCTCTGGCCGTCGACGCCGCCGAGGGCCGGCTGGACCCGGCCAGAATCGACGAGAAGGCGCTGGCCCGGCACCTCTACCTGCCCGACGTCCCCGACCCGGATCTGCTGGTGCGCACCTCGGGGGAGTACCGCCTGTCCAACTACCTGCTGTGGCAGTTGGCCTATGCCGAGCTCTACTTCACCGACGTGCTGTGGCCCGACTTCCGGCGGGAGCACCTCTTCGAGGCCATCGCCGCCTACCAGAAGCGGGACCGCCGCTTCGGCGGCCTCGACACCGATGGCGACTGACGGCCGCCGGCCTAGGGGAATACCGTCGCTGTAGTTACACTGGCGGCATGCCAGGCCTGTACCGGGAACGTGGGGTCGTGCTGCGCACGATCAAGCTCGGGGAAGCCGACCGCATCGTCACCTTCCTCACCGAGGGCCGGGGCAAGGTGCGGGCCGTGGCCAAGGGCATCCGCAAACCCAAGAGCCGCTTCGGGGCCCGGCTCGAGCCCACCAGCCACGTCGCCCTCCAGCTCTACGAGGGTCGCAACCTCGACGTCGTCACCCAGGTGGAGACGATCGCCGCCCACCGGCCGCTGCGGGAGGGTTACGAGGTGTTCACCCAGGCGGTGGCCATGCTGGAGGCCACCGACGCCGTGGCCCAGGAGCGCCAGGCCAACATCCCGCTCTACCGCATGCTGGTGGGGGCGCTGGGCACGCTGGCCGAGGCGCCCGTGCCCGCCGTGGCCGTCGCCTTCTTCTGGAAGCTCCTCTCCCTCGAGGGCTTCCACCCCGTCCTCGAAGCCTGTGCCACCTGCGACGGCCCGGTCCCGGCCGGCGGCGCCACCTTCGACCTGATGGAAGGAGGTGTTCTGTGTCCCGCCTGCGCCGGCCCGGGAGCGCCCGTCGTCCGTCCCGGCGCGCTCGCCGTGGTCAGCCGCATCCTGGGCGGGGGCCTGCGCGGCGTCCTGGCCGAACCGCCCGGTCCCGCGCTTGCCGAAGCCGAGTCGCTCGCCCTGCGCGCCCTCGAGCACCACCTGGAACGACGCCTGCGGAGCGGCGCCATCCTGCTGACTACCATGGCTCCGCATGCCCCCCGCTCCTGATCTCATGGACCGCATCGTCAACCTGGCCAAGCGCCGGGGGTTCGTGTTCCCGTCCTCCGAGATCTACGGCGGCTTCCGTTCCACCTGGGACTACGGCCCTCTCGGCGTGCTGCTCAAGCGCAACGTCAAAGAGGCGTGGTGGAAGGCGATGGTCCAGTACCGCGACGATGTCGTGGGCCTCGACGCCGCCATTCTCATGGCGCCGCGGGTGTGGGAGGCGTCCGGCCACGTGGCCACCTTCTCCGACCCGCTGGTGGATTGCCGCAACTGCAAGGAGCGCTTCCGGGCCGACCAGCTGCCCGCCTCCGGCGCCTGTCCCAACTGTGGCGCCAAGGACTCCTTCACCGAGGCCCGCCAGTTCAACCTGATGTTCAAGACCTACGTCGGCCCGGTGGAGGACGACGCCTCCATCGCCTGGCTGCGCCCGGAGACGGCGCAGGGGATCTTCGTCAACTTCCCCCAGGTGCAGACCACCTCGCGGAAGAAGCCGCCCTTCGGTATCGCCCAGATCGGCAAGGCCTTCCGCAACGAGATCACGCCCGGGAACTTCACCTTCCGCACCCGCGAGTTCGAGCAGATGGAGCTGGAGTTCTTCGTCCCGCCCGAGGAGGGCAACCAGTGGTTCGAGTACTGGTGCGCCGAGCGGCTGCGCTGGTATCTCGACCTGGGCATCCCCGAGGACATGCTCAAGCTGCGCCAGCACGATCCGGACGAGCTGTCGCACTACTCGGCGGGGACGGCCGATGTGGAGTTCCTCTATCCCTGGGGCTGGGGTGAACTGGAGGGCATCGCCAACCGCACCGACTTCGACCTGTCCAAGCACGGCGAGTTCTCGGGCAAGGACCTCACCTACTTCGACCAGGAGAACGACCGGCGCTACGTCCCCCACGTGGTCGAACCGTCGGCCGGCGCCGACCGGGCCACGCTCGCCTTCCTCCTCGCCGCCTACGACGAGGAGGAGGTCCGGGGGGAGAAGCGGACCGTGCTGCGCCTCGACCCCCGTCTGGCTCCCATCAAGGTGGCGGTGCTGCCGTTGTCCAAGAACGAACGCCTGTCACCCACGGCCCGCGACGTCGCCGGCCTGCTGCGACGCTCCTTCCAGATCGACTACGACGAGGCCGGGGCCATCGGCCGGCGCTACCGGCGCCACGACGAGATCGGGACACCGTTCTGTGTGACGGTCGACTTCGAGTCCCTCGACGACAAGGCGGTCACGGTCCGGGAACGGGATTCCATGGCCCAAGAGCGGGTAGCGATCGAGGAGCTCGTCTCCCACCTCGGCGACCGCCTGCCCCGCTGAGCTGCACCCCATGAGGAGGTTGGAATGACGAAGTACGTCTATGCCTTCCGCGAAGGCAACCGGGACCAGAAGTACCTCCTTGGCGGCAAGGGGGCGAACCTGGCGGAGATGACCAATCTCGGCCTGCCCGTCCCCCCCGGCTTTACCATCACCACCGACGCCTGCAAGGCGTACATGGCCGCCGGTAACGCCTTGCCTGACGGGCTCATGGACGAGGTGGCCGCGGCCCGCGCCGCCCTGGAGGCGGAGATGGGCAAGCGCCTGGGCGACGAGGCCGATCCCCTGCTGGTCTCGGTGCGCTCGGGGGCGCCCTTCTCCATGCCCGGCATGATGGACACCGTCTTGAACCTCGGGCTCAACGACACGTCGGTCAAGGGCCTGGCCAAGCAGACGGGCAACGACCGCTTCGCCTGGGACTCCTACCGCCGCTTCGTGCAGATGTTCGGCAAGATCGTCCTCGGGATCCCCGGCGACCGCTTCGAGGAGGCGCTCCACGAGGCCGTGAAGGCGAAGGGCGCGGAGACCGAGACGCAGCTGTCGGCCGAGGACCTCGCCACCGTCACCGACACGTTCAAGAAGATCGTCTCCGACGAGACGGGCGAGGAGTTCCCCCAGGACCCCGACGGGCAACTGGCCGCCGCCATCGAGGCCGTGTTCCGGTCCTGGAACGGCCGGCGGGCCCGGGACTACCGGCGCATGGAGGGCATCCCCGACGACCTCGGCACCGCCGTCAACGTCCAGACCATGGTGTTCGGCAACAAGGGCGAGGACTCGGGGACGGGCGTGGCCTTCACCCGCAACCCCGCCACCGGGGAGCGCGCCCCCTACGGCGACTTCCTGACCAATGCCCAGGGGGAGGACGTGGTGGCCGGCATCCGGGTCACCGAGCCGCTCGAGGCCATGGGAGGGCACTTCCCCGAGTGCCACACCCAGCTGGTGGAGAACATGGCCACCCTGGAGCAGCACTACCGCGACATGTGCGACATCGAGTTCACCATCGAGCAGGGCCGCCTCTACATGCTCCAGACCCGGGTGGGGAAGCGCACCGCCGCCGCCGCCCTGCGGATGGCGGCGGAAATGACCGAGGAGGGCCTCATCGACCAGCGGGAGGCGGTGCTGCGCATCCAGCCCTCGCAACTCGACCAGCTCCTCCACCCCCAGTTCGACCCCAAGGCGAAGTACACCGCCCTGGCCAAGGGCCTCAACGCCTCGCCAGGGTCGGCCGTGGGCGCCGTGTACTTCACCGCCGACGACGCCGAGTCCGCCGCCCAGGCGGGGGAGAAGGTCATCCTCGTCCGGCCCGAGACCTCCCCCGACGACCTCCACGGGATGATCGCGGCCGAGGGGATCCTCACCTCCCGGGGCGGGCTGGTGTCCCACGCCGCCGTGGTGGCCCGGGGGATGGGCAAGCCCGCCATCTGCGGCGCCGAGGCGGTCAAGATCGACCTCAAGGCCAAGACCTTCACGGCCGGCGGCACCACGGTGGCCCAGGGCGACGTGATCTCCATCAGCGGCACCACCGGCGAGGTGGTCCTGGGCGAGGTGGCGGTCATCACCCCCGAGCCCACCGGCCACTTCGCCACCGTCCTGGCCTGGGCCGACGGGTTCCGGACCCTCAAGGTCCGCACCAACGCCGACACCCCCGAGGACTCCGCCCGGGCCCGGGAGTTCGGCGCCGAGGGCATCGGCCTGTGCCGGACCGAGCACATGTTCCTGGGTGAGGACCGGGTGGCGATCGTCCGGCGCATGATCCTGGCCGACAACGAGGCCGTGGAGCAGGCCGCCCTCGACGAGCTCGAGGTCCTCCAGAAGGCGGACTTCATCGGGATCCTGGAGGCCATGGACGGATTGCCCGTCACGGTGCGGCTCCTCGACCCGCCCCTGCACGAGTTCCTGCCCGACACCGAGGAGCTGGCCGTCAAGCAGGCCACCGAGGGTCTGTCGGCCGAGGAGGAGGAGCTGCTGCGCGCCGCCCGCTCGTGGCAGGAGGTCAACCCCATGCTGGGGACCCGTGGCTGCCGTCTCGGGATCATCAAACCCGCCCTGTACAAGATGCAGGTCCGGGCCCTCATGGAAGCGGCGGTGGAGCGCAAGCAGGCGGGCGGCGACCCCCGGGTGGAGATCATGATCCCCCTCGTCGTCTCCGGCCCCGAGCTCGCCTTGCTCACGCAGTGGACCCGGGAGGCGGCGGGGCAGGTGATCGAGGCCTCCGGTGTGGACGTCGACTACCTGGTCGGGACCATGATCGAGACCCCCCGGGCCGCCATCGACGCCGCCAGCATCGCCGGCGTGGCCGAGTTCTTCTCCTTCGGCACCAACGACCTCACCCAGATGACGTTCGGGTTCTCGCGCGACGACGTCGAGGGCCGCATCATGACGCCCTACCTGGAGCGGAAGCTCATTCCCGCCAACCCGTTCGAGACGCTCGACCGGGACGGCGTCGGCCAGCTGGTGAGCTGGGCGTGCCAGCGGGGCCGCCAGACCCGGCCCGACCTCAAGCTCGGCATCTGCGGAGAGCACGGTGGTGACCCGCCGTCCGTGCACTTCTGCCACGAAGTGGGCCTCGACTACGTGTCGTGCTCACCCTTCCGTGTGCCCCTGGCCCGCCTGGCGGCGGCCCATGCCGCCCTCGGCGCCAGTGGTCCCGGGTCCTCCGCCTGACCCGTTTTCGTTCCCCCGAACGTTTGCCCGAACAGAATGACTAGTCACTTCTGACTACCCGGAAATGACGCGTTCGGGCCATGTTCTCCGCCCGGTCGAAAACCGACATTTGTATGTGACGGACCCGTAAGGCGGTCCGCCGAGGGGTGCAGCACAACGTCGCCCCCTCTCGACCAGGAGGAAATCATGGACGACGTTCGGATGATGCGCCCCGCCGAGGCCGCCGAGGCTCTCGGTGTGTCCCTCGCCCGCCTCCGCCGCCTGGCCGCTTGTGGCCGCCTGGTGACGGTGCGGACCCTGGGTGGGCACCGCCGCTACCGCGAGGACGACGTGCTCGCGCTCCAGCGGTGGCTGCAGTCCCGCCGGGCCATCGGGGCCTAGGCACCACCCACTCCCCAACCCCCCTTCCTTCCAGACCCCGGGCCACGGGGACAAGCGGCGAGCCGGACCCCCCGCCGGCTTGACGTCCCGACCAGGCCCGGACGTGGCCGGGCCCCGCGCCCGGCTCGCGGCCCCGGGTGCGGCCCGTCGAGCCCCCAGCCTCGGCGGGCCCCCGGGATCTTTTTTTTCGTCCCCGTCGTTGTCACACCCCGCTGTTACCGTCATGGCATGAGCGTGAGTGAGCGGGCCCGACGGTGGGCGTCAACCATGGACGGCTGGCCGGGTCACTCCGGGACCGGGGTTCCCGACATCCGCCTGGCCCACGCCGACGGCCAGGTCAACGTGGGTGAGGTGCGGCCCCTCGACCGCGCCGAGCGCGAATCGGCGGAGGACCACCTCCTGGCGCCCGGCGCCACCCGGTCAAGCGGTGCGGGCGAGCGCGCCCGGCCCGAGGAGCCCGACCCTGTGCGGACGTGCTTCGAGCGCGACCGGGACCGCATCCTGCACTCCAGCGCCTTCCGCCGGCTGGCGGGCAAGACCCAGGTCTTCGTGTTCCCCGACGACCATCAGCGAACACGCCTGACCCATGCCCTCGAGGTTGCCCAGGTGGCCACGGCCGTGGCCCGCGCCACGCGGCTCAACGTCGCCCTCACCGAGGCCATCGCCCTCGGGCATGACTGCGGCCACGGCCCCGGGGGGCACGCCAGCGAGGAGGCGCTCAGCCCCTATCTGGAAGGCGGCTACAACCACGCCACCTGGGGTGCCGACGTCGTCCTCGCCCCCTTGAACCTGTGCGCCGAGACGCTCGACGGGGTCCGCAACCACTCCTGGTCACGCCCCGCCCCGGCAACACCGGAGGGCGCGGTGGTGAGCTGGGCCGATCGCTGCGCCTACTCGGCCCACGACCTGGAGGATGCGGTGCGGGCCGGCATCGTCAGCCTGGAGATGCTGCCCCCGGTGGTCACCGAGCGCGCCGGGGCCACCCGCTCCCGCCAGCTCCAGGCCTTCATCGACGGCCTGGTGGAGGGCATCACCACCACCGGCTGTGTCGGCATGCGGGCCGACCTGGCCGAGGCCCTGGCCGCCCTGCGGGCGTTCAACTACGAGCACATCTACCTCCGCCCCGCCTCGATGGCCCAGGCCGAGGCCGTCATCGAGGTCCTCCAGCCCCTGGTCGAGTTCTACTCGGACCGGCCGAACGCCATCCCCGGGTCCGCTCCCGCCACCGCCGGGAGCCCGGAGGCGCTCCGGGCCGCCGTCACCTACGTGGCCGGCATGACCGACCGCTTCGCCTTCCAGGCGGCCGTCAGCCGCCTGGGCTGGAACCCGGCGCGACTTCCCGCCGGCATCGACGTCCGCCGGCCCTAGTCTTCCCCCCGGATGGGGATCCTGGACGAGGACGTGGCCCGGGTACGGGAGGCGACCAACATCGTGGCCGTGGTCTCCGAGCACCTGGCCCTGCGCCGGGTGGGTCGGCGCTACCAGGGCCTGTGTCCCTTCCACACCGAGAAGACCCCCAGCTTCACCGTCAACCCCGAGCTCGGCCTCTACCACTGCTTCGGCTGCGGGGTGGGGGGCGACGCCATCAGCTTCGTGCGGGAGGTCGACCACCTCGACTTCGTCGGGGCGGTGGAGCGACTGGCCGGCCGGGCCGGCATCCAGCTGCGCTACGACGACGCCGCCGTCGGCAAGGAACGCAACCGGCGCCAGCGCCTGGTGGAAACGGTGGCGGCCGCTTCGGGCTTCTACCACCACCTGCTGCTGGATGCGCCCGAGGCGGGCCCGGCCCGGCGCTACCTGCGCAGCCGGGGCTACGACGGCGACGTGGCGCGCCGGTTCCAGCTGGGCTTCGCCCCCGACCGCTTCGACGCTCTGGCCCAGTTCCTCTCGGCCAAGAAGTTCTCCCGCCAGGATGTCCTCGACGCCGGCCTGTGCTTCGTCAACCGCGCCGACCGCCTCCAGGACCACTTTCGGGACCGGGTCATCTTCCCCATCTACGACCCCCGGGGGGACGCCGTCGGCTTCGGCGGACGGGCGCTGGCGGCGGGCGGGCCCAAGTACAAGAACTCACCCGACTCGGCGGTGTATCAGAAGAGCCGCATCCTCTACGGCCTCAACTGGGCCAAGGAGGACATCGTGGCCAAGAGCGAGGCCGTGGTGTGCGAGGGCTACACCGACGTCCTCGCCTTCTTCCTGGCCGGTGTGCCCCGGGCGGTGGCCACCTGCGGCACCGCCCTGGTCGAGGACCACATCCGGGTGCTCAAGAACTTCACCCCGGCACTGGTCCTGGCCTACGACGCCGACGACGCCGGCCAGGCCGCCGCCGAGCGCATCTACCAGTGGGAGGCCCGCTACGACATGCGCCTGACGGTGGCCGACCTGCCCCCGGGTCAGGACCCCGCCGACGTGGGCCGGTCCGATCCCGCCGCCCTGGTGGCGGCGGTGGCCGGGGCCCGGCCGTTCCTCCGGTTCCGCCTCGACCGCCTGCTGGGCTCGGCGGATCTGCGCAGCGCCGAGGGCCGGGCCCGGACGGCCAAAGCGGCGGTGGCCCTGGTGGCCGAACATCCCGACGACCTGGTGCGCGACCAGTACCTGATGGACCTGGCCGGGCGCCTCGACATCGACGTCGACCGGCTTCGTCGAGCTGTGACCACCCCGGGCGCACGCCCCGAGCGGGCGGCGACGTCACCCCCACCGCCGGAGGCGCGTGCTCCCCGGCGCGCCCCCCAGGAGGGACCGGAGGTGGAGGCCCTGCGGGTGGCGGTGCACGCCCCCGAGCTGGTGGCGGGGCGCATCCGGGCCGAGGTGTTCGCCGACCCGGTGATCCGGGAGGCGTTCGTGGCCCTGGCGTCGTCGACCACTTTCCACGAGGCGTTGGAGCGCGCCGGCGCCGGCGCCGACCTGCTCGAGCGGCTGGCTGTCGAGGACCCGCCCTGGGGCGTCGATCCCGACCCGTATGCCACTTCCGTCCTCGTCCAGGTCATGGAAGCGGCCGCCTCCCGCCAGCTGCGGGTCATGGTCCGGGCCGCCGACGACCGTGCCAGTGAGTTGAAGCACGTTTTGGACGAGTTGGTCGCCGCTCGGCAAGGCGGGGACTGGGCAGTTGCTCACCGCGCTGCAGCGCAGTTGCTACCCTGGGTTGGCGCATCGGGCGAGGAGTAGGAATCTCTGTGGGGGAGCCGGTAAGCCCAATCTCTGAGGGCCTCGAGGGGTTGCCCGTCAACGGGCTCACCCTCTTGGTGGCCAAGGGGAAGGCGCAGGGCTCCCTCACCACCGGAGACGTGTTCGACGCTCTTTCCGACGTCGAGCCGTCGCCCGAGCAGCTCGAGCGGATCTACGACTACATCCGGTCCCAGGACGTGGAGCTGGTCGACGAGATCGCCGAGGAGCTGGCCGCCGGAGGCGACCTCGAGGCCATGATCCCCATGGACCCCGTTCCTGCCCCGCCGGCCGCTCCGAGCGAGCCTGCCGTGCCCGCCCCGGCCGCCGCCGCCCCCCGGGCCCCGATGCCGGCGCGACCCCGCAGCCGGTCGGAGTCGTCCGAAGGATCGGACGCCGCCGCCCGCCCCGATCGCATGGGCGAGGGCGGTGTGTCGGACCCGGTGCGGATGTACCTGAAGGAGATCGGCAAAGTCCCCCTCCTCACCGCTGCCCAGGAGGTGAACCTGGCCCAGCGCATCGAGGCCGGCCTGGCCGCCGCCCTCCAGATCGCCGAGGCCAACGGGTCGCTGTCCTCCATGGACGAGCGGTCGCTCCACGCCGGTGTGGCCGACGGTCTGCGGGCCAAGCGTCAGCTCATCGAAGCCAACCTGCGCCTGGTGGTGTCGATCGCCAAGCGCTATGTGGGCCGGGGCATGCTCCTCCTCGACCTCATCCAGGAGGGCAACCTCGGCCTCATGCGGGCGGTGGAGAAGTTCGACTACACCAAGGGCTTCAAGTTCTCCACCTACGCCACCTGGTGGATCCGCCAGGCCATCACCCGGGCCATCGCCGACCAGGCCCGCACCATCCGCATCCCCGTCCACATGGTGGAGACCATCAACAAGGTCACCCGGGTGCAGCGCCAGATGGTGCAGGAGAAGGGCCGCGAGCCTACGGTGGAGGAGCTGGGCGAGAAGCTCGGCATGGTGCCCGAGCGGGTGCGGGAGATCCAGCGCATCTCCCAGGAGCCGGTGTCGCTGGAGGCCCCGGTGGGCGATGAGGACGACAGCCTGCTGGGTGACTTCGTGGAGGACCCGGGTGCCATCGCCCCCGCTGACGCCGCCGCCCGGGCGCTGCTCACCGAGGCGGTGGAGGAAGCGCTCGAGCAGCTCTCCGAGCGTGAGCGCCGGGTGGTGCGCCTCCGCTTCGGCCTCGACGACGGCCAGCTCCACACCCTGGAGGAGGTGGGCAAGGAGTTCGGGGTGACGCGGGAGCGGATCCGCCAGATCGAGTCGAAGACGTTGGCCAAGCTGCGCCATCCCACCCGGTCCCAGCGGCTGCGCGACTACCTCGACGAGGGTTAAGGGTCCAGGGCTCGCAGCAGCGAGTGGTCCTCCAGCTCCAGGTTCTTCTCCAGGCGGACGACCGTGCCGTCCTCGGGCTGGGAGTCGAAGGCGATGCGATCCACCAGCAGATGCATGAGGGCGACACCCCGGCCCCGGTCGTAGTCGGGATCGGGCATCTGGCCCAGGCTCTGACCGGCCGGCATCCCCTGGCCCGTGTCGACCACCCGGATCTGGCAGGTCTCGGGACCGAGGGCCACGGTGACCTCGTACTCCGTCACCCCGGCGGCGTGCTGGACGACATTGGCGCAGGCTTCGGTGAGGGCGAGGGCCACGTCGCTCCGGCAGGACGAGGACACGCCCAGGCGGGTCATGGCGTCCCGGCAGATCGTCCTCACCAACGGCACCGTGGCGGTGTCCCGGGGCAGCCGCAAGGTGTAGACGATCTGCATGGATGGGGGCATTTCCACCCATCCCCACCTTCAAACCGGACACCGGGTGCCGCCGGAGTGGGCTCGCCGGTGGGCCCGACGGCCGGGCATGCTACGGGTGTGAGCGGTGCGACGACGTCGGCGGCTTTCCGGACCTGCCCGTTGTGCGAGGCGGGCTGCGGGCTCGAGATCAGCCTGCGGGGTGAGGAGGTCACCCGCATCCGCGGCGACCGGAACGATGTGTTCAGCCACGGCTACATCTGTCCGAAAGGCTCGTCCCTGAAGGCCCTCCACGAGGACCCCGACCGCCTCCGCACGCCGCTGGTGCGCCGCTGCGGGCGGCTGGAGGCGGCGGGCTGGGACGAGGCCTTCGCCGTTGCCGAGCGGGGCCTGGGCGCGGTCATCGCCGCCTCCGGGCGGGAGGCGCTGGCCGCCTACGTCGGCAACCCCAACGTCCACAACCTCGCTGGCCAGCTCTACCTGCGGCCCCTGCTGCGCGCCCTCGGCACCCGCAACGTGTTCAGCGCCAGCACCGTGGACCAGCGGCCCAAGGAGATCGCGGCCGGGCTCATGTTCGGCACCACCCTGTCGGTGCCTGTCCCCGACATCGACCGTACCGATCACCTGGTCATCCTGGGGGCCAACCCCTTCGTCTCCAACGGGAGCCTGGCCACGGCGCCGGACTGGCCCGGGCGGCTGGAGGCGCTCCGGGCCCGGGGCGGCCGCCTGGTGGTGGTCGACCCCCGGCGCAGCCGGACGGCGGAGGCGGCCGACGAGCACGTAGCCATCCGCCCCGGCACCGACGCCCACCTCCTCATGGGCATCGTCCACGTCCTTTTCGCCCGCGGGCTGGCCGATGCCGGCCCGGTCCGGGACCACGTGGCCGGAGTCGAGACGGTCGAGCGCCTGGCCCGTCCCTTCACCCCCGAGGCGGTGGCCGGGGTCACGGGCGTCGACGCCGGGACCGTCACCCGTCTGGCCACCGACCTGGCCGCCGCCCGCCGGGCCGCCGTCTACGGGCGGATCGGGACGACCACGGTCGAGTTCGGGACGCTCACCTCGTGGCTGGTGGACGTGGTCAACGTGCTCACCGGGAACCTCGACCGGCCCGGCGGGGCCATGTTCGCCAAGGCGGCCGCCGGAGCCGCCAACACCCGGGGGAGGCCGGGCACGGGGCGGGGGGTGACCCTCGGGCGGTGGGCGAGCCGGGTCCGTGGCCTGCCGGAGTCCTTCGGTGAGCTCCCCGTGGTCTGCCTGGCCGAGGAGATCGATACCCCGGGGCCCGGTCAGGTGCGGGCCCTGGTCACGGTGGCCGGCAATCCCGTCCTGTCCACACCGCACAGCGCCCGCCTCGATGCCGCCCTGGCCGGACTCGACTTCATGGTCAGCGTCGACACCTACGTCAACGAGACCACCCGCCACGCCGACGTGGTCCTGCCCGTCCCCAGCCCGTTCCAGCGGGGCCACTACGACCTCTTCCTCCTCCAGCTGTCGCTGCGCAACGTGGCCAACTACAGCCCGCCCGTGCTGGCCCCCGACCCCGGGATGCCCGACGAGTGGGAGACCCTGTCCCGCCTCGCCCTCGTCGTCTCGGGTGCCGGCGCCGGCGCCGACCCGGCCACGGTGGACGAGGCGCTGCTCGGATCCCTGCTCCAGGCGGCGGTGGCCGACGAGAGCTCCGGGGTCCAGGGCCGCGACCCGTCCGAGCTGGTTGCGCTGTTGGGCGGGAGGCGGGGCCCGGAGCGCCTCCTCGACTTCATGCTGCGCACCGGCCCGTACGGTGACGGGTTCGGCTCCCGGCCCGGCGGCCTCAGCCTGGACGTGCTCATCGAGCACCCCCACGGGGTGGACCTGGGCCCGCTCGAGCCCCGGCTCCCGGAGGTGCTGCGGACCGCCTCGGGCCGGGTGGAGCTCGCCCCGGGGCCGCTGGTGGCCGACGTCGCCCGCCTCGAGGCCGCCCTGCATGGCAACGCCGGGGACGGGCTGGTGCTGGTGGGACGCCGGCACCTGCGGGACAACAACTCGTGGATGCACAACCTCCCCGTGATCCTGAAGGGCCGGGCCCGCTGCACGCTCCAGATCCATCCCGGCGACGCCGGGAGCCTCGGCTTGACCGACGGCCAGGCGGCCGAGGTGGTGTCGCGGACGGGCCGGGTGACCGTCCCCGTCGAGGTCACCGACGCCATCCGCCCCGGCGTGGTCAGCCTGCCCCACGGGTGGGGTCACGACCGGGAGGGGGCGGTGCTGCCGGTGGCGGCGACGCGTCCGGGAGCCAACTCGAACCTCCTCGGCGACGACGAGGCCTTCGATCCCTTGTCCGGCAACGCCGTTCTCAACGGCATTCCGGTGCAGGTGGCGCCGGCTCCCGTCTGAACGGGCCGAAAGCCCCGAATCGGCACCGGGGCAGCAGGATCCGGCAGGGGGGCCGCCTAATCCCTTCTCGACAGGGAGAAGGGATTCCGCATGTCTCGTATCCGCGCTGCCGCCGTCCGTCTCGCCCGGAGCGTCCTTGACGCCAGTGTGTGCTGGACGGGCATCTGAGACCACGCGGCGCGTTTCGGACATTCGGTTCGTAGTTGCCCGGCCGAAAGCCGGGCTTGATGTCGCGCCCGCGGAAATGTCCGCTTTCGACCGTTAACGGCCGGTCAAGCACCGCTCCCGCTTTACCGATCCTTGAGGTTGACAACATCGGTGCGAGAGCGTTGACCCGACACCCGAGCCTGGTCACGGGGGTGTCGGCGAGCCAGTCGTGAACCCACCCCGCGCCAAACACACATCGGTGCTGTGGAGCTATGACCCGATACCCGAGCCTGGTCACGGGGGTGTCGGCGAGCCAGTCGTGAACCCACCCACGCCACCTTTCCTTTCCGAAAGGGTGCGTTCAAATGGGTGGTGCGACCAATTCCTCGCGGCTCACACGCCGCTTCTTCTCTCTTCTGGTGGCCGGTGCCGTCGTGGGCGCCGCCATCGCCGTCGTCCCGGCCGGTGCGGCCCCCAAGGGCCCTGGTGGCTCCACTTCGGTCAACCTTGACCAGTGCGCCAACCTGAACGCCCCGGCCGCCTGCGAGTGGCAGAACGGCAACCTGAACGGCAACAACTCCCGTTACAACGAGGGTTCCGTCGTCCCGTTCCGCCTTGCCATTGAGGGCCTCGCCGCCGGCGAGCACACGATCCACATCAACTACGACTTCACCGCCGGCGGGTACAAGGCCTACGACTTCCTTGCCTCCTACGAGAGCACGGAGAACGTGGACCTGTGCTCGACCGGTGGCGGTGGCGTCTCCAGCCTCTGTGGCGCCACGGGTGAGGCCAACCTCCCCGCGCCCGTGCTGGTCCCCTTCCCGGCGGACGGCTTCCTGGCCGACGGCCAGCTGGTCTCCGGGGCCGAGACCGTCTCCGGCCTGGCCCGGAACCTCACCATCTACAACGCCACCGTGGGCGCAAACCCGATTTCGACCGTCACCCACACCGGCCCGACGGGCGGGAACAGCGACGGCGACCTCACCGTCACCTTCACCACGACGGGCGCGTCGAGCGCGGTGCTCATGGCCTGGGGCGGGCATCTGGCCGCCTCCTACTACTGGGTCACCCTCGATGGCTCCGGCCAGGTCAGCGGCGCCCCGTGGCACATGCGGACCCAGAACCTGGACACCGGCGGGGCCGCCAACCAGGACCGCAGCATCCAGCCCAGCGCCCTCAATCCGGTCGGCTCCCTCACGATCGTCAAGCAGACCGACCCCGACGGCAGCACCCAGGCCTTCAACTTCAACCCCTCCTGGAGTGACACGAACTTCAGCCTCACCGACGGGCAGACCCTGGTGACGTCGGACCTGACCCCGGGCACCTACTCGGTGGCCGAGGTCGACATGCCCGCGGGCTGGACCCAGTCCAGCGCCGTGTGCTCCGACGGCTCGGCCGTGACCGCCATCGCCCTGGGCGAGAACGAGTCGGTCCTCTGCACCTTCACCAACACTCTCAGCCGGGGCACGATCAGGGTGGTCAAGGAGACGACCTCCGACGCCGGCACCGAGAGCTTCTTCTTCGACCCGTCGTGGAGTGGCACCAACTCGAGCCTTGAGGCCGGGCAGTCTTTCTCCAGTCCCCAGCTGCTGCCCGGTACCTACTCGGTGGAAGAGGTCGACATCCCCTCCGGCTGGGAGCTCTCCGGCGCCACCTGTGACGACCAGTCGCCGGTCAGCGCCATCGACCTCGCCGCCGGGGAGTCGGTGACCTGCACCTTCGTCAACACGGCCGAGCCTGGCCCCGAGCCGGAGATGGGCGCCATCACGGTGCTCAAGCAGACCGACCCCGGTGGCAGCACCGAGAGCTT
>JBIOYN010000157.1:0-3906 GCA_044870155.1 Acidimicrobiia bacterium
ACGACCTGGGCCTGGCCGCCGGGCTCGACCATCTGGCCCGGAGCCTCCCCGGCGTGGTGGCCGAGGTCATCGCCGACGTCACCGGTGCCGACGCCTGCTTCGTCCACCTTCTCGACGAGGCCCGCGCCGGGGACTCGGGCCTCGGCCGCCTCGTGCTGGCCGGCGCCACCCCACCCTTCGACCACCTGGCCGGCAGCATCGAGCTGGCCGTGGGCGAGGGGATCGCCGGTTGGGTGGCCCAGCACGGCGTGCCCGCCGTGGTCGACGACAAGTGGCACGACGACCGCTACCGCTACATCCCCTCCCTGCGGGGCGAGGATTTCACCTCCATGGTCTCCCTGCCCCTGGTGCGGCCCGGCCGGCGCATCGTGGGGGTGTTCAACCTCCACACCCGGGAGCGGCGCGAGTTCACCCCGGCTGAGATCGAGGCCCTGACCCCGGTCGCCGGCCTCCTGGCCGGCATCGTGGAGAACGCCCTCCTCTACCACCGCCTGGCCGAGCGGGAAGCGGAGGTGGAGCGCTTCGCCGCCCGCACCATCGAGCTCCAGGAGCTCGAGCGCCGGCGGCTGGCCGGCGAGATCCACGACGGCATCAGCCAGCGGGTGGTGAGCCTGTGCTTCCGGCTGTCGGCGGCCGAGGCCCTGCTCCCCATCAGCACCGCCGAGGCGGCCGTCGAGCTGGCCGAGGCCAAGGCTTTGGCCAATGCCGCCCTGGAGGAGACCCGCCGGGCCATCACCGGCCTGCGCCCGTCGGTGCTCGACGACCTGGGCCTGGCCGCCGGGCTCGACCATCTGGCCCGGAGCCTCCCCGGCGTGGTGGCCGAGGTGCACGTCACCCCCGTGACCCTGGCGCCCCACGTCGAGACGGCACTGTTCCGCATCGCCCAGGAGGCGCTGCAGAACGTGATCAAGCACGCCAAGGCGACCTCGGTCCAGGTCACGCTGGCCGACGACCCCGGGGCCGGCGTGGTGCGCCTGCAGGTGGCCGACGACGGCGTCGGCTTCGACCCCGCCGTCCGGCCCCCGGAGAGCTACGGCCTGGCGGGGATGGCGGAGCGGGCGGCGCTCACCGGCGCCCGCCTCGAGGTGTCCTCCCGGGCCGAGGGCGGCACCGTGGTCTCCGTCACGGTTACGAGGAGCTGAGCGCCGGCACCGGCACCGTCGGGCTGGCCACCACGCCGTCGTCGTGCAGGCGGCCGATCTCGGCCGCCGACAGGCCGAGCACCTCGGCCAGCACCGCTTCGGTGTCCTGACCCAGCCTGGGCGCCGGCCGGGCCGGGAGCCGCTCCGACTCCGACATCACCAGGGGCGAAGCGGGCATCAGGTAGGTACCGATCCCGGGCTGGGCCACCGGGGTGAACATGGGGTTGGCGGTGGAGCAGCGCGGGTCTTCCTCCACCAGCTCCCGGAACGTCTGGTACGGGCCCCAGCACACGTCGTGGGCGTCGAAGATGGCGGCGATCTGGGCCCGGGTGCGGGCCACGGTCCATGGCTTGAGGATGGACCCGATGACCTCACGGGCGGCGAAGCGGTCGCCCTCGTCGTCAAGGTCGACACCGAGCAGCTTCTCGATCTGCTCGCATGCTTCGCCGATATCGGTGGCCTCCTTCAGTGACTGCCACTGCCGGGCGGTGAGGGCCACCACCATGATCCGCTTCCCGTCCCTGGTCAGGAAGTCCCGCCCGAAGGCGCCGTAGAGGTAGTTGCCGTACTTGGGCCGCTCGGTCCCGTTGACCTGGACCTCGGCGATCTTGCCCAGGTGCCCGACCATGGCGATGGCCACGTCGGACAGCGCCAGGCGGATCATCTGGCCGCGGCCGGTCCGGGAGCGGTGGCGCTCGGCGGCCAGGAGGCCGGTGGCGGCCAGGGTCCCGGTGATGGCGTCCCAGGCGGGGAGCAGGTGGTTGAAGGGCACGCCCAGGTTGGTGGGTCCCGTGGCCCACGGGAAGCCGGTGGCGGGGTTGACGGTGTAGTCCACCGCCGACGACCCGTCGTAATTGCCGGTGATGTTGACCATGACCAGGTCGGGACGGGCGGTAGCCAGCTTGTCGTAGTCGAGCCAGCCCTTGGCCGGGAAGTTGGTGAGGAACAGCCCGGCGTCCGGGCCCGGAGCGGTCACGAGGGAGGTGACCAGCTCCCGGCCCCGGGGCGAGCGGAGGTCGACGGTGATGGACCGCTTCCCCTTGTTGAGCCCGGCCCAGAACAGGCTGTGCCCCTGGGCCGTGATCGGCCAGCGCCCGTAGTCGAGGCCGCCGCCGATGGGGTCGAAGCGGATGACGTCGGCGCCGAGCTGGGCCAGGGTCATGCCCCCCAGGGGAGCGGCGACGAACGCCGATCCCTCGATGACGCGCATCCCGGCGAGAACTCCCTCCACGGTGTCGCTCCTTCCCTCTCCGGTCAGGCCACGAGGCCGACGAGACGCCAGTCGAGGACGAGACTTTCGCCGGTGGGCGCCCCCGCCGGGGCGTCCTCGGGCGGCCGGTCGACCCACACCCGGGCCCGCAGGTCCACCAGGCCGCCGTCCTCCCGATCGCCGACGGGCGAGACGGCCTCGACCGCCACCTCGGTGCGCACGGCGTCGCCCTCGAAGACGGGCCCGGCGTGGTCGCAGCTGCGCCAGCCCACGATGGTGACGAGCCCGGGGATGGCCCGGCTCACAGCCGCCCCCGCCAGGGAGATGGTGTGGCCGCCGTAGACCAGGCGCCGGCCGTAGGGGCTGCGCCGGGCGTCGGTGTGGGCCTCCGCCAGGTTGAGGGTGGCCCGGGCCAGTTCGCACGCCCCGGTGACGGTGTCCCGGAACTCGAGGGCGTAGATGGTGCCCGGCAGCAGGTCCCCGCTGCGGGCCACCGATGTGGTGCGGGAGCGGAAGGCGGCGAGATCCCACCCCGCCACCGCCGTCGCCAGCCGCTCGTCGTCGAGGTCTTCGGAGATCCCGGCGAAGTCGTCGTGGTGGCCGGTGACCCCTTCGGGATCGCGCAGCGGCAGCATGGGACAGCGATAGAAGTCGAGCACCCGGCGGCCGTCCTGGTTCCAGGTCGTGCAGCGCAGGGCGGCCAGTCCGGTGGCCGGCCGGCCCGGACGGGGGGGGTTCTGGCGCAGCCCCACGACCTCGGTCACGGTCTCCAGGGTGTCACCGATGTGGACCGGGCCTTCCAGGACCAGGCCCCGGTAGAACAGGTTGGCCTTCACCCGCTGGGTCAGCACCGTGCTCTGGCCGATGGCCACGTTGGTCACCAGCAGGGGATGGGCCAGCGGTTCCGACCGGTTGGTGACCGCCGCCGACAGCGTGTGATCGAGCGGCAGGCGGAGACGGTCGCCGGTCAGCGACTGGTGCAGGAGGGCGTGCGCCGCCGTGAGCGTGAGGGGAGGGGCGTCGTCGACCAGCTGGCCGACCTTCAGATCCTCGAACCACGGTCCGCCCAGCGGGATGCGGACGTCCTCCGCGATGCGGACGCGCAACTCCCCCATGATTCCTCCTGACGCCGCGGCCGCGGGTGCTCCGGACCATCGTCGGGCCGCCGGCGGGGCTCGCCCTCCCCCTCCCGGGGGATTTCGCCGGGGGGAGGCGGCTAGGGGACGGCGGCGACGGAGACGATGGGCCTGGCGGGCGGGGTATCGCCCAGCGAGCCCAGGAAGCTCTTGTCGGAGAAGGTGAAGATGCCACCGTCCTCGGCCACCATCAGGTAGCCGTTGCCGTAGGGCACCATCCCCGTCATGGGCTTGTTGAGCCGGACCGATCCCATGGATCCCCGGAAGGGGACGCCGCCGAAGGTGAACACGCCACCGTCGGAGGCCACCAGCCAGTAGCCCGGGCCGGCGGGGTTGGGCACCAGCGACTGCACCGGGGCGTTGAGCTTCATGTTCCCCGTCGACCCGGCGAAGATGGCGTCCCCGAAGGTGAAGATGC
>JBIOYN010000158.1:0-3940 GCA_044870155.1 Acidimicrobiia bacterium
GCAGCCACCGGCACCACGGCCCACATGTTGACCACCTGGTACGGCTCCGCCATACTCCCTGCCGATGGCACGGGTTGTGACAATCCGCGCTTACGCAATCGCCCTCGTCCTCGGCCTCGCCGGCCAGCCCGCGGCCGGGAGCGCGGGCCCGGAGACGGCGGTCCCCAGCTCCCCCGGGACCTTCACCTACCTCCGCAGTGACGACGGGGGCGCCCGCTTCGTCCCCCTCCAACTCGACGACCGCGGGACAACGGTGGGCATCACCCACGTGGCCGCCGACCACGGGGCCGTCCATGCCGTCTTCGACTCGGGCGACAACGACGACGCCCCCCGCCAGGTCCGCTACCGGCGCTCGATCGACGGGGGGAAGAGCTTCGCCGCCTCCCGGCGGCTCGACGTGGTCGACGACCAGGGAACGCCCGGCAACGGCGACTCCAGCGAGAGCGACCTCGCCACCGAGGGCGACCACGTCGGGGTGGTGTGGGAGGACGACCGGCTCCTGGCCGACGGTGCCGTCGATCCCTGTTGCGATCCCGCCCATCCCGACCGGAACCCGGCGGGCGAGAACCGGGACGAGGTCCTGTGGTCCGCCAGCACCGACGCCGGCCGGACCTTCTCCGTCCCTGTCAACCTGAGCGATTCCCCCGAGACCCACAACCGGGATCCCGATGTGGCCATCGAGGGCGGGGTGGTCGCCGTCGCCTACGAGGGCGCCGACCTCGTCACCCACCGCCGGACCGACGGCGACGACGTCCTGCTCCGGGTCAGCACCGATGGCGGGGCGACATGGGGCGGCGAGCGCAACCTCACGCTGGGAGTGGGTGGGGACCAGGACGAGCCCGCCGTCGACGCCACCGCCGACGCCATCCACATCGCCTACGAGGACCGCCAGGTGGTGCCCGGTGAGCCCGCCGGCGACAGCCCCGACATCATCGCCCGGGCCAGCTATGTCCGCCTCGACCGGGACGGCTCCAACCCCAGCGCCTCCGTCCTCCTGCCCGGACCGCCGGCCGGCGCCGTCGCCATCCTGGCGTTGGGGTCCACGGTCCATGTGGTGGCGTGCGCCTCCCCCGGCGACGACCCCGACGCCCCCGTCGACCTCCTCTACTGGCGGGGCACCGACGACGGGAAGGCGACCAGGTTCGCCCCCCCGGTGGTCCTGGCCCGCCCCGTCGGGTGCCACAAGCCCGCCATCGACGGCCACGGCGACGAGATCCACATTGCCGTGCGGGCCGAGAGCCCCGGGCTCGACCAGGAGATCTGGTACCTGCACAGCGGGGACGGGGGCGCCGGCTTCGGGCCCGCCCGCAACGCCTCCAACAACCCCATGGCGTCGGGGGACCCCTCGATCTCGGTCGATGCCGGCACCGGGTCCGTCCACCTGGCGTGGAACGACGAGACCGTGTTCCAGCTCGCCCTCCGCTCCGGCCAGCGGCTGCCCCTGGAGGAGGGCGGCGTCGAGTGGTTCGACGACGAGGACGTGATCCAGTACACGGGCCGGGCCTACCGCATGGTGGTCGACGGCAGTGACGTGGGGCTGGGGGGGTTGGCCATCGACTCCCTGGCCCGCCTGTCGCCCTTCGAGTACCTCCTATCCTTCACCGATCCCGGCGACGTGCCCGGCGTCGGGTGGGTGGACGACTCCGACGTCGTGCTCTTCACCGGTGGGAAACTGGGGGACACCACCAGGGGCGTGTTCTCCCCGTGGTTCGACGGCTCGGACGCCGGACTGGACGAGGACGGCGAGGACATCGACGCCGTGGACGTGGTCCGGAACCTCGATGACGGCACGGGCGCGGTGCGCAGCGTCGACCTTTACCTCTCGACCACCGACGCCGCCACCATGACCGGCGGGGTGTCGGGGCGGGACGAGGACGTCATCGTGTGCCGGGCCGTGACGACGGGCGGAGACTCGGCGTGCGGCAGCACGTCGCTGGCCTTCGACGGCTCAGCCGTGGGACTCAGCGGCGGGGGCGAGGGCGTGGACGCCTTCTCCTTCGACGGCATCGGCCCCGGCCACGACGACGAGAAGTACTCGTCGTACTACTCGACCACGGGCGACTTCTCCGTGGGCCGCGCCCGGGGCCATGGCTCCGACGCCCTGGAGTGCTTCCATCCCTCGGCCACGCCGGCGGCAGGCCAGCCCCTGGCCGAGTGCGGGCGGCCGGCCGTCCCCCTCCTCAAGGTGTTCGACGGGGCCGCCAACTTCGTGGTCGGCAACATCACCGCCCTGGAGTTTCCCTACCCGGCCTGAGGGTTGGCGGCGCACCGCCCTGCACCTACCTTGGATGCGTGGAACGCATCCGCCCTTGGGCCTCGATCCGGACCCGCATCACGCTCGCCGCCGTGGTGGTGGTGGGACTGGCTCTGGCGGTGGCGGCTGTCGGCCTGCTGAACCTCGTCCACCACTCGCTGGTGGCGAACATCGACGAAGCTGCCGAGGTCCTGGCCGACGACATCGGCCACCGGTTCTCCGACGGTTCCCTGCCGACCACCATCCCCGTGCCCGGGGGCGCCGACGACAACGACCTCGTCATCCAGGTCGTCGACGCCGACGGGTCGGTGGCCGCGGTCAGCGAGAACTTCCGCTCCTACCCGCCCATCGGCGTCCAGGTGCCGGACGAGGGACGCGTGCGGACGACGATCAGCCTGCCCATCGATCCGGACGAGGACTTCCGGCTCATGGGCCGGCGCTTCCGACTTCCTTCGGGGGAACGGGCCGTCGTCTACATCGCCAACGAGTTCGAACCCGTCCACCACACCGAGGCGGCCGTCCGCCGCGCCGTGCGCTTCGGCGCCCCCGCCCTGCTGGCCCTGGTGGCGGCGTTCGTGTGGACCTTGGTGGGGCGGGCCCTGCGCCCCGTGGAGTCGATCCGCCGCCAGGTCGCTGACATCTCCGAGTCGGGCCTCGACCGCCGGGTGCCGGAGCCGGCGCTGGGCGACGAGGTGGGCCGCCTGGCCCGCACCATGAACGCCATGCTGGAGCGCCTGCAGCGGTCGGCCGAGCGCCAGCGGCGCTTCGTGTCCGACGCCTCCCACGAGCTGCGCAGCCCGCTGGCCACCGCCCGCACCACGCTGGAGGTGGCCCTCACCCATCCCGAGACGACGACCCCGGCGGTAACGGCCACCGACGCCCTGGCCGAGTTGGAGCGCATGGAGCGGTTGATCGCCGACCTGCTGTTCCTGGCCCGGGGCGACGAGGGCAGCCCCGCCACCGCCGGCGGGCCCGTCGACGTCGACGACGTGATTCGGGCCGAGGCGGCCCGGGTACGCAGCCGGGGCCGGGTCACGGTCGACGCCTCGGCGGTCGCCCCCGGTCGGGTGTGGGGCATGGCCCCGCACCTGGAGCAGGCGGTGCGCAACCTTCTCGAGAACGCCGAGCGCCATGCGCGGTCGGCCGTGTCGATCTCGCTCGTCAGCACGGGAGCGTCCGTCCTCCTGGAGGTCACCGACGACGGGCCGGGCGTTCCCGTCGAGGACCGGGCACGGATCTTCGACCGCTTCGTGCGCCTGGACGAGGCCCGGGGTCGCGACGCCGGCGGCGCCGGCCTGGGCCTGGCCATCACCCGGGAGATCGTCGTCGCCCACGGCGGCGAGGTGGCCGTAGCCGACGCGCCCGGCGGGGGCGCACGCTTCGTGGTGCGTCTCCCCGCCGGCGAGCAGGTTCAGCCCCGCCGGCCGTGACTCCTTCCGGGGCGACGGGCCCATCGGACGTATGGACCCGCCGCCCCAGAGCCATGGCCGGGGCTGGCCAGGCCTCGGGACCGATCCGGGGGGCGCTCCGAACCAGCCCGAGGGGGGAGACTCCTGGCGCTAGGAGCCTGCTGAGCAAGGCGCTTCCCGGGTGTGGCTGGGAGGCGTAGGTTGAAGGTTGGGTCCTCGGGGGCCATGTCCGACCGAAGAGCCGGCGTTTGAGGGTGTGAGCCGGCCACGCAGGTGG
>JBIOYN010000159.1:0-7056 GCA_044870155.1 Acidimicrobiia bacterium
GCCCTCCAGCTCTTCGAGCAGACCCAGCACCTCCACCAGCTGCCCGACGAGTGCGAGGAGTGGCTGGAGGCGGCCGCCCTGCTGTGCAACGTGGGCCTGGTCATCAGCCACGACCGCCACCACCTGCACAGTTACTACGTGATCCGCAACACCGAGCTGCTGACCGGCTTCACCGACCACGAGATCGAGCTCATCGCCCTGGTGGCCCGCTACCACCGCAAGTCCGCGCCCAAGGCCCGCCACCCCGAGTTCGCCCGCCTCGGTGAGGCCGACCAGTACATCGTCCAGGTGCTCGGCGGCCTGCTGCGGATCGCCGCCGGTCTCGACCGCACCCGGTCCATGGCGGTGACGGGTGTCAAGGCCAAAGGTGGTCAGGACGGCACCCCGCTGCGGGTCATCGTGGAGACCGAAGCAGGGTCCGAAGTGGAGCTCGAGCTCTACTCGGCCCGGAGCCGGCAGGATCTCCTGGCCGAGGCTCTGGGTGTCGAGGTCCACATCGAAGCCAAGAAGGCCCCGGCCCGCCGGTCGTCATGAGGGGCGGATGTCCGTAGGAGCGACGCGCTCCAGGGAGCCTTAGCCCGCCTTGGGATGGGCGGCCATGAACTCCCAGATGGCCGGCGCCCAGCGGTGGTTGAAGTCGGGGACGTGGCGGCCCTGCCCGATGGTCCACAGCTCGACGTCGACCCCGCCGCAGCCGCCGTAGCGGTCGACCGTCGTCTCCTCCCCGGCCACGGTGGTGTCGAGATCCATGCGCTGGCCGGTGGCGACAAGGTCACCGCCACAGCCATTCTTCCCCGCCCAGGTGGCCACCGTCTCCGCCGCTCCCGGATAGGTGCCCTGAGGCGTCGATCCGCCCTGGTAGCCGATGGAGAGGTCGTTGCTGCCGTGGACGTGGAGGACCGACACCGGCGATGGCAGTCCGAGCGCTGCGCAGCGTCTCGGGTCCTTCCACTGCATGCCGGCCAGGGTGACGATGGCGGCCACCCGCTCAGCCCGTTCGCAAGCGTAGCGGTGGGCCATGAACGCACCGTTGGAGTGGCCGACGAGGTACACCCGGGCCGGGTCGATCCGGTACTGGCCGGTGATCTCGTCGAGGACGGCATCGAGGTAGGCGACGTCGTCGACACCGCTGCCGAAGAAGTCGCAGCAGGCGTCGGTGGCGTTCCAGAAGCGGTTGCCCCTCAGGTCGCGGGTGCCGTCGGGGTAGGCGAGGAGGAACGTGCCCTGGTCGGCCAGGGCGCTCAGGCCGAAATGGGCGTTCTGGGCCGGGCCGTTGGAGCCGTAGCTGTGGAGGAGCACCACCAAGGGGACAACCCGGGAGCCGTCGTAGCCGCCGGGCACCGTGAGTCCGTACGGCCGAACCGCCGTGGCGCCCGGTTCACCTGCCGCCGGTGGCGATCCCTGGGTGCCGAAACCAGCCACGGCCAACAGTACGAACGTGATCGACGCCAGCCATCGTCGCACGCCGCCCATGGTATTACGCCCGGGCGCCCAGCCGATCAGCTTGCCCGGACGGACGGTGAAGAGCGGCCAAAGGCGCAGGCCCCATGGGGGAGTAGAGCGCGCCCGGAGGGAGTCGAACCCCCGACCCGCAGATTAGAAGTCTGCCGCTCTATCCAACTGAGCTACGGGCGCACGGTTCGCCAGGGGCGAACACACCTCCAGTTTACCGGTGGGGTGTGGATGTCCCCCCGGCTCGGCCGCCGTGGGCCACACTGTTGGGGTGCGGATCTCGGTGAAGGTGGACTACGCCGTGCGGGCCATGGCCCAGCTGGCGGCCGAGGACGCCACCGAGCCGGTCAAGGCCGACAACATCGCCAAGGCCCAGGACATCCCGCTCAAGTTCCTGCTCGGCATCCTCTCCGACCTGAAGCGGGCCCGGTTGCTGCGGAGCCAGCGGGGGGCGGAGGGCGGCTACTGGCTGGCCCGTCCCGCCACCGAGATCTCATTGGCCGACGTCATCCGGGCCATCGACGGCCCGCTGGCCAACGTGCACGACTCCAGCCTGGCGTCGCTCAGTTACCACGGCCCGGCCGAGTCGCTGCGCGAGGTGTGGATGGCCGTGCGCACCAGCCTGCGCTCCGTCCTCGAGGTGGTGAGCCTGGCCGACCTGGCCTCGGGAACGCTGCCCGACCGGGTGCGGGCCCTGGCCGCCGAGTACGAGGCCGACGCCCGCACCTACCAGTAGCGGGGCCGTGTAGCGTCGGGCGCCCATGGAAGGCGGCGCCCCGACCCCCCTTCACACCGCCGGACGGGCCAGCGCGCTGGTCGGCCGTCCGGTCGAGCCCGGCGTCGTCCCGAGCGCCGCCGACCGGCGCTGGGCCGCGTCGGTGCTCCACGACCTCGTGGTCTGGGGCCTCGACGCCGGCATTCCCGACGGCTCCCTGCGGCCGGTGGAGGTGCGCCTGGCCCAGGTGGCGGTCGAGCTCGCCCCCGACGAGCCCGTCCTCGGCGCCCTGGTCGACTGGTGGGTGGCGGCCGTGGTCGGGATGCGCCCCGCCCAGCTGTGGTACGTCCACCCCCTCCCCGACGAGCTGGCGGCGGCCGTCCTCCCCGGGGGCTGGCCGCCCAACCTGGGCTCGGAGGTCAAGCAGCGACGCTTCGCCGACGACACCGCCCGCCTCGTGCACCTGGCCGGTACGGTGCCCGTCCTCTCGCAGGTGGCCAAGGCCCAGGCCGTGGTGCGGGACCTCAACGCCGATCTCAGGTCCGTGGTCGCCGCCCTCGGGGCCGGCACCGCTCCCGAACCGGCGGTGGTGGCCCCGCTGGCCGAGCGGGCCGAGGCGCTGCTGCGGGCTTCGGGCGTGGTCGAGGGCACGCCGCTCCACACCAAGGTGCGCCGGGAACTCGAGGAGCGGGTCGACCTGGCCAACGATCTGGCGGCCCGGGCTCGGGACCTGGGGCCGCTGGTCGAGCCCCTGCCCGCCGCCCGGGTCAAGGCCCTCACCCGCCTGGCGGGCACCGGAGATCCCGTGCTGGCCGGCCGGCTCCTGGCCGCCCTGGGCGGGCCGCCGCCCCGTCCTGACGCCGGCGGGCTGGCCGTGGCCCTGGACGAGGTGCTGGCGCCCCTGGCCGAGGAGCACCGGTTCTTCGCCCACCGTCTCCTCGGCGGCGTGGCCGGCCCGGTGGCCGACGCCGCCGGCGACAAGGAACTGGCGGCCGTGGTGGAGGACGGGCGCCGGGCCGAGGCCGAAGTGCTCGACACGCTGGCCGGCGTGGAGCCCCACGCCACCGGCGACGCCGCCGATGTCTCCGACCTGGTCCGAATCGCCCTCGACGCCGGCGAGCTGACCGAGGCCCGGGCCTGGCTCTCGGATCTGTCGACATCTCTGGAAGGCGAGAAGGCCCGCCGGGAAGCGGCCACCGTGCTCGACCGGGCCGCCAACCGGGGAGTGGGCGGTGGCCTGGTTGACGCCCTGGCCGCGGCGCGGGACGCCGGGGACCTGGCCGCCATGGCCGACCTCGCCCGTCAGGTCCGCCTCCTGCCGGGCATGGACCGCAAGGTGTCGGCCCTGGCCCAGGCGGCCGGGCCGGCGCCGGCAGCCGGAGGGGGCCTGGCCGGCGCCACGGTGGTCGGGGGTGGAGTGGGGGAGTCGGCGCCGGACGCTTCGGCGGTGGTCCGGGGGTGGCCGGAGCGCCTGGCCCGGCCGGCGGCGGCCAAAGGCACGCCCGCCTACGTCATCCGGGTCAACGCCCACAACCACTTCTTCGACGGCACGATCTGCACCGCCCCGGCCGGGAACCGGGCCTGCGCCTCGTCGGAGCGGTTCAAGCTCGACTTCTGCGAGAAGGGCGTTCGGCGCTGCTCGTGGCTGGCCGCCTTCGCCGGTCAGCCACGGGTGGAGCTCACCGACCCCTTCGTGGAGGAGTACCGGCCGGTCATCGAGGAGACGCCACCCGAAGCCGGGGACGTGGCCGTGCTGTGGGCCGCCACCGACGCCGGGAACGAGCTCGTCGGTCTGTGGCGGGTGCTGGCCCTGGCCCCAGCCCGCCGGGGCTGGGTGCTCAACGGCGACCGGGACGCCGCCGTCCTCCTTCCCCGCGGGATCGTGCCCTGGTCGGCTGTCTACCGGCGCTGGTCGAGCCCCCGGGGTTCCCAGTCGCTGCGCACCCTGGACGCCACCGGCCTCGAGGGTCTCCTGGTCGAGGTCCGCGAGCATCTCGCCCCGGTGGCCGCCGAGCAGCCCGGCATCCAGCGCGACCTCGCCGCGCTGGAGGTGATGCTGGCCGACCAGCGGGCCCGGCTGGCGGAGGCGCCGGTTGCCGCTGGGGCCGGCGGCAACGGCACCGTCCGCGCCGGCGCTGCCGACCAGACGCCGGCGGCGGCGTCCGCTCCTCGCAAGTCGAAGAAGGCGGCCAAGGCGGCCGTGGCGCCGGCCGTGGCCGAGACGCTCCACGCCCGCCTCCGGGCCCGGGGCGGTTTCTACCCGTCCACGCTCGTGGCCCAGTACGAGCTGGCGCTGGCCGAGAGCCGCCTCGTGGTCCTGGCCGGCCCGTCGGGCACGGGGAAGAGCCGCCTGGCCGGGGAGGCCGCCGCCGAGCTGGGCGCCGCCTTCTGCCTGGTCGCCGTCCGGCCCGACTGGCACGCCAACGAGGATCTGCTGGGCTACCTGCCCCCCTTCCCCGGCGCCCGCTTCTCGTCCACGCCCGCCTCCCAGTTCATCGTGGCCGCCGCCACCGACCCCGGCCGGCCCCACCACCTGTGCCTGGACGAGATGAACCTGGCCCGCCCCGAGCACTACCTGGCCGAGCTGCTGTCGAAGATGGAGCTTCCCGGTGGGCGGATCGCCTTTCACACCGGAGGGGACGAGGAGGTCGGCTTCCCCGCCGAAGTGGCCTATCCGCCCAACCTGGTGATCGTCGGCACCGTGAACCTGGATGAGACCACCCAGCCGGTGTCGGCCAAGATCCTCGACCGGGCCGCCTACCTGGCGGTGGAGGCGGGCGAGCTGAAGGCGTTCCTCGACCACCTCCCGGAGGCGGCGACCGTCCCGGCCTGGGTCAGTCGCCTGATCGTCGACCTCGACGGGAGCCTCGACGACGCCGGCCAGGGGCTCGGCTACCGGGTGGCGGGGCGCCTGGTGCGCTGGGCGGCGCTGGGTGCCACCCAGGGCCACCCCCCCGAGGCCGCCGTGGACTGGGCGCTGTCGGCCCAGGTGCTCCCCCGGCTGCGCTTCTCCCGCTCCGACCCGGCCCATCCCGAGGTGCTCGAGGCGGTCATCGGCCGGCTGCGGGCTGCCCCCGGTGAGTTCCCCCGGTCGGTGGCCACCCTGGAGCGGATGCTGACCGAGTTGCGGCGCCAGGACTTCACCCTGGGCCAGATGCGACTCTCCTAGCCGTGCCCCGGGCGGACCGGTGAGTCTCCTCCTCGGCGGACGGGCGGTGCCGGTCTCCGGCGAGCCGCTGCGCATCAACGAGGCCACCCCGATGGACTTCGCGTTTGCTCCGGGGGCGACGGGCGAGTTGTTCATCGCCGGGCTCCAGGTGCCCTTCGTCGGCGACCGGGCCGCCGCCGAGTGGGTGGCCGACGCCCGCCGGGAGCAGTGGGTGGGGGAGCTGGACCTCACGTTCACCGCCACCGGCGCCACCGCCGTCCGGCCCCGGGTGGTGGTCCTTCCCGGGCGGACGACGGTGGAGGGGTTCGCCTTCCTGGTCGAGCAGTTCCGCAGCTGGGCGGGCGCCGGCGCCCTGGCCGATCCTGCCGGCCGGGCCCGCATCTGGGCCGACCTCGCCCCCCGGGTGCCGAAGCGGGACGAGGAGCGGGCCCTGGTGGCCATCGCCCTGCTGCGCCGGGCGCTGCCCGCCTTCGCCGCCCTGCACCGGGCGCCGGTCACGGCCTCGGCTACCCGGCGGGAGTGGGCGGCTCTGGACCGGACGGGCGGCCGGCGCCTGCTCCTGCGCCGCCTGCATCCCTTCGACCCACCCCGCCCGCTGGAGGCGCCGCGCACCGGTCAGGTGACGACCCTGGCCCGGGAGCGCAGCCCCGACACCCCCGAGAACCGGTTCGTGACCGGCGTGGTGCGCCGCCTCCTGGCCTTCGTGCGGGAGGCGACGGCCCAGGTGGTCGCGATCGAAGGGACGTCGTCCGCAGGATCGCAACCACCTCTGGCCGACCCGGAGCTGGCCGCCGAGCTGGCCTCGTCGGCCCGGGCGTTGCATTTCCTGGCCGGGGAGGCACCGTGGTCGTCGCTGCCGTCCGGGCCGGCGCCCCGGGTCAGCTTCCTGCTTCGGGACCATCCCCACTACCGGGCCTTCCGGAGCCTGGCCGACGCCCTCGACGACAGTCTCCGGTTCTCGCCCCTGCCCGGCGATCCGGTGGCGCTGGGCTTGAGGACCCAGACGCTGAACGCCCTCTTCGAGGTGTGGGTGTCCCAGGCCGTGCGGGCCGCCGTCCGCCGCCGCCTCGGCCTGCTCGCCCCGCCGGGCCCGCCGCTGCCCCGGGGCGGGGCCGAGGAGGCACAGACGCCCCGGGGACGGGTGCGGGTGGCCTTCGACCGTGTCTATCCCCGGCGAGGTGAGGGGATCGTGGCCATCGGACGCAAGCGCAGCCCCGACGCCGTGGTCGAGTGGTGGCCCACCGGCGGCCAGCCGGTGGTGATGGCCGTCGACGCCACGTGGAGCCGCAACGTCACCTACCACGACGACAAGCTGGGCTACGCCCGTTCCCTGGCCCACGGCACCCCGGACCCCATGACCGGTGCGCCCCGGCTCTGCGCCCGCCGCTGTGTGGTCGTCTTCCCCGGCCCCCGGCCCCGCGTCAACGAGATCGGCTTCGCCCTGTCCCTGGCCACCGTCTCGGCGCCGCCGTCGGAGGGAGGTTGGTCGATGCTGGGCTCGTTCCTCGACCGCGCCCTGGAGGGCGTGGTGCCCGCCGGCCTGTCGGCCGGCACCTTCGCCGAGACCGGCGACCTCGCCGCCCGCCCGTCGCTCTAGGAGCCTGCTGAGCAAGGCGCTTCCCGGGTGTGGCTGGGAGGCGTAGGTTGAAGGTTGGGTCCTCGGGGGCCATGTCCGACCGAAGAGCCGGCGTTTGAGGGTGTGAGCCGGCCACGCAGGTGG
>JBIOYN010000160.1:0-4002 GCA_044870155.1 Acidimicrobiia bacterium
CGCCGGCCGCGGGCGGGGTGGTGCTGCGCCGGGGGGCGCTCGGCTTCCTCACCCAGGAACCGGGCATCGGCGAGGAGGCGGAGACCACGGCCCTGCAGCGGGTCCTCTCCGGCCGGGGCCTCGACGAGGCCGCCGTGCGGGTGGAGAAGCTCCGCCTGGCCGTCGACGAGCTGCCCTCGGAGCGCAACGTGGCCCGCTTCTCCCGGGCTGAGGAGGCGTACCGGGCGGCGGGCGGCTACGCCGCCGAACCCGAGGCCCGCCGGATCTGCGCCGGCCTGGGCCTGGCCCCTGACCGCCTCGACCTTCCCTTCCGCGTGCTGTCGGGAGGCGAGCGGCGCCGGGTGGACCTGGCCCGCATCCTCTTCGCCGGCAGCGAACTGCTCCTCCTCGACGAACCCACCAACCACCTCGACAACGACGCCAAGGTTTGGCTGATGGGCTTCCTGCGCTCGTACCGGGGCGCCCTGCTGGTGGTGAGCCACGACCTCGCCCTCCTCGACGAGGCCATCACCCGGGTCCTGCACCTGGATCACGGCGAGATGGTCGAGTACCGGGGGACGTACTCGCAGTACCGGGCGGCACGCGTGGTGGACGAGCGCCGGGCGGCCAAGCTGGCCGAGCGCCGGGCCACCGAGATCAAGCGCCTCTCCGGCCTGGCCGACACCATGCGCCACCAGACCGAGAAGCGGGCCCGCATCGCCAAGACGTTGGACAAGCGGGTCCAGCGCCTCCGGGCCGAGGCCCAGGCCGACGGGCCCGTGGCCCGGGAGCGTCGGGCCCGGTTCCACTTCCCAGACCCACCCCATGCCGGCACGGTGGTCCTCGAGGCCGAGGGTCTCACCCAGGCCTACGGGTCGGCCCCGCCGGTGTTCGCCGACGTGAACTTCGACCTGGGGCGGGGGGAGCGCCTGCTGGTGATGGGCCTCAACGGGGCGGGCAAGACCAGCCTGCTGCGCATCCTGGCCGGCGAGTCCGCCGCCCGGGCCGGCGGGGTCCGCCTGGGGGCGGGCGTGTCCGCCGGCTACTACGCCCAGGAGCACGAGGGCATCATCGGAGGCCGCGACGTCCTCACCCACCTCCGGGAGCAGCGGGCGGGGCCGGCCCAGGAGCTGCGGGCACTGCTCGGGGCCTTCGGCCTCTACGGCGACGTCGCCTTCCAGGACGCCGGCACCCTCTCCGGTGGCGAGAAGACCAAGCTGGCCCTGGCCCTGCTGGTGGCCGGCCGCCACAACCTGCTCCTCCTCGACGAGCCCACCAACAACCTCGACCCCCCGTCCCGGGAGGGCGTGGCCCGGGCGCTGGCCGCCTGGCCCGGCGCCATGGTGGCCGTGAGCCATGACCTGGCCTTCGTGGAGACCCTGGCGCCGCACCGGGTCCTGTTCATGCCCGAGGGCACCGTCGACTTCTGGAGCGACGACCTCCTCGAGCTGGTGGCGCTGGCTTAGCGGCCGCCCCGCTCGGCGGCCAGCCGGTCGGCGGCCAGGGCGAGCGCCGAGTGCAGGCGCTCGATGCGCGCTTCGAACTCCATGACCTCCACGTAGCGGCGGGCGGTCTCAGCGTCGTACATCTGGGCCACGGTGCGGACGAGCTGCAGCTCCAGCCCGGCGATGAGGTCTTCGAGCGGTGACGTCATGTCCCGCCCATTACCCGCTCCCGGCTCCACCCATTCACCGTCCTGCGAACGTCAGCCGGTGCTGAGGTTGCCGGGGGGCACGAGCTCGATCCAGGTGCGTCCGGGAGTGAGCCGGACGGGTGCCCCGGCGGCGTCGGTATAGGTGGTGACGGTGCCCGCCTCGGCCCGCTTCCACCGGCCCCGGACGAGCTTCCCGTCGGTCAGCACCACCACGTCGCCCTCGCCCACCAGCTCGGCCTCGGGAACGGCCGTCCCCGAACGGTCGACGAGCCCGGTGTTGTGGTACGGGACGAGCTGGAACACCACGTTTTCGGGGGCGACCTGCTTGCCGGCGGCGTCGACGTGGAGGGAGCCGTTCTGGGTGCGGGTGAAGCCCTTGGCCGTCGCGTCCCACTGGTAGGAGACGTCGGTGCGGACCTTGTCCTTCCACAGCGCCTTCACCACCGGAGCGGGATCGCCGGCGGGGGCGGGTTCGCCCACCGCCCGGTAGGCGAAGAGAGGCGCGGGCGGGGTGGCGCCGGCGGGGGCCTTGGCCACCATGTCGGGGGTACTGGAGAACAGGTTGTAGAGCGCGGGGCGGCTCTTCTCCCGGTGGTAGATGTCGGGCACCCGGCCCACCCCCACGTCGAGGAGTGGGGAGGAGGCCAGCAGCTGGGCGAAGACACTGTTCGCTCCGGAGTAGGCGAACAGCGGGCGACCCAGCTGGGTGGCGAAGATGATGTCGGTCGAGCGGGCGCTGCGCACCGGGCCGATGGTGAGGGCGTCGGCGGAGTGGAAGATGGCGGCGAAGCGGGTCACGCCGCCCTCGACGCCCTCCTCCACCACCACATCGGCCTCGTTGAGCCCGGCCTGGGGGCGCCCGCCCGGCTTGCCCTTGGTGTCGGCATTGTCCAGTTTGACCACCAACCCCGGGCGGGCGGCCCGGGTGGGATCGGAGGGAAGCCCGGTCAACGGGTAGGTGTTGGGCGCCGCCGCCAGGGTCGCCACCGTGGTGGTCGGGCCCTGCGTGGTGGTGGAGGCGGCCTGCTTGTCGCCCCCGCCCGAGCAGGCGGCGGCGAGCGCGACGAACACCAGGGCGAGAGCTCTCAGCTTCACGACTGGTTGCACTCCTCGGCTTCGATCTCGGCCAGCTGGCCCACCCGGCGCGAGTGACGGCCGCCTTCGAAGGGGGTGGCCAGGAAGAGGTCGACGATGGCCAGCGCCAGCCCCTCACCCAGGATCCTGCCGCCCAGGCCGAGCACGTTGGCGTCGTTGTGGGACCGGGCCAGGCGGGCGGTGTACTCGTTCAGGCACAACGCCGCCCGCACCCCGTGGACCTTGTTGGCGGCCATGGTCTCGCCCTGGCCGCTACCCCCGAGCACGATGCCGAAGTCGGCCTGCCCGGCGGCCACGACCCGGCCGGCGGCGGCGCAGATGGGCGGATAGTCGACCGGCTCCTCGGAGTCGGTGCCCAGATCCGTGACCTCGTGGCCGGACTTCTCGAGGTGGGTGGCCACTACCTGCTTGAGCCGGAACCCGGCGTGGTCGGCCGCAATCACGATACGAGCCATCAACCCAGCCTAGGGCGGCCGGGGGAGGCTACGACGCGACGGTGATGGCGTCGAGGTGGCGGAGCAGGTTGAGGACCCAGGTCAGCCGGGGTGAGGGCTGGCGGGGCGGTGACGTCGGCGGCGGGGTGGTGGCCGGAGTCACGGTGACCGGCTTGGGGGTCACCGGCCGGGGAGTGACGGGCCGGGGGGTGACGGGCCGGGGCACCGCCGTGTCCGGCGGGGACGTGGCCGGCGGTGACGTCGGCGCCGGGGTGGTGGCGGGCGGCGAGGTGGCCGGCGGCGCCTGCGGCACCGGCGCCGGCCCCGTGAACAGGTACCGGAATCCGTCGTAGGACTCGGGTGACGTCTGCACCCGCCAGTCGTAGTCGATCCCGGCCTGGTCGGAATCGGCGTTGAAGTACACCAGGGCGGCGATGGCCGGGTACTTCTGGGCCAGGACGTCGTGGGCGTAGTGGAACCAGTTCCCCTTGTCGCCCGGGTTGTTCTCCAGCACGCCGAATTCGCCGATCATCATCGGCTTGTTGAGCTTCGCACCCTCGTTGTAGAAGTGGACGAAGATCTCGTCGAAGTTCCGCCACCGGTCACCGGGACGGTTGGGGGCGAAGTTGTAGCCGTCGGCGCAGATCCAGTCGACGTACTGCGGGCCCGGGTACCACGCCATGGCCTTGCCGTCGTCGAAGGCGGAGGCGTTCGGGCACCACACCCACACGGCGTTGGTGGCGCCCTGAGCCCGGAACTGGTCGACGATCCGGCGCCAGGCGGCGATGTAGTTCGCCGGCCCCTCGGCCCACTGGGCCTTCTTGTTGCCGTCCATCTCCC
>JBIOYN010000161.1:0-11404 GCA_044870155.1 Acidimicrobiia bacterium
GCCACCGACGCTCCTCAGCGGAGCCTGACGGTGGTGGCCCGCCGGGACGTCTCCCTCTCCCGCATCCTGGAGGGCGAGGAGATGCTGTGCTCGGCCTTTGACCGCTGCCTGGCCGTGAGCAACTACCTCCTCGACCACGCCCCCAGCTGGTTGTGACGGGGCGGGGCTAGGCTCGCTGTGTTGATGGCTCTTCGCCTGGCGGCTCATCGCTCTGCGGCCGGGGGCCCCGGCCCCAGCCGCCAGTCCCTGCTTCGCAGGTCCTGCTGATGCGAGCCCTGGTGCTCTCGGAGGGAGGGCGCCTCTCGGTCGAGGACCGGCCCGTCCCCGAAGCGGTCGCCGACCAGGTGCTCGTCCGGGTCCACGCCGCCGGGGTGAACCGGGCCGACCTCCTCCAGCGCGCCGGGCGCTATCCACCCCCGCCGGGCGCCCCGCCCGACATCCCGGGCCTGGAGTTCGCCGGCGTGGTGGAGGCCACCGGGCCGGCCGTGATGGGGCGGCAGCCCGGCGACGCCGTCATGGGTATCGTGGCCGGCGGCGCCCACGCCGAGTACCTGGTCACGCCCGAGTCGCACTGCGCCCGGGTCCCCGGGAGCCTCGACCTGGTGGTCGCCGGCGGCGTCCCCGAGGCCTACATCACCGCCCACGACGCCATGTGCACCCAGGCCGACCTCCACCCGGGTGCCCGGGTGCTGATCCACGCCGTGGCGTCAGGGGTGGGGACAGCCGCCCTCCAGCTGGCCTGTGCCATGGGCGCGACCGTGGTGGGAACCAGCCGCACCAAGGAGAAGCTCGACCGGGCCGTGGAACTTGGGCTCCACCAGGCGGTGGCCGTCGACCGCGACTTCGACCCCGTCGACCTCGCCCGGCGCATCACCGAAGGGGGCGGACCAGTCGACGTGGTCCTCGATCTGGTGGGTGGTCCCTATCTGGCCGTCGACATCGCCGCCGCCGCCCCCAAGGCGCGCATCATCATCGTGGGCCTGATCGCCGGGGCCCGGGCCGAGCTGGACATGGGCATGCTCCTGCACAAGCGCCTGATGGTGCGGGGGACGGTGCTGCGCAGCCGGCCGGCGCACGAGAAGGCGGCCGCCACCCACGCCTTCGCCGGACAGGTGGTCCCGCTCCTCGCCGCCTGCACGGTGGCGCCGGTGGTGGAGGAGGTGGTGCCCCTGGCCGAAGCCGAGCGGGCCTACGACCTCCTGGCGGCTGACACCACCTTCGGCAAGGTCATCCTCGACCTGCGTTGAAGCTGCGCCCCCTCGGGCCCGCCGACGCGGCGGCCATCTGCTCCCTGGTCGACGCCGACCGGATCCCGGGCCAACCCGCCTGCACCCAGGAGCGGGTGATGGCCGTCCTCACCGGGCGTTCCACTCTGGACGCCTGGTCGTGGCGCCAGCTGGCCACCATGCGGGTGCTGGGGGTGGAGTCCGCATCCGGCGAGCTGGTGGGCGCCGGCGCCGTGGGCCGCCGGCCGAGCGGCTGGCGCCACCTCCTCTGGGTCCATGCCCGTGAGGACCGCCAGGTCCTCGATCTGCTCCTCGTCAACCTGCTGCGGGGGGTTCGCCTCGCCGATCCCGTGTCTGCCTTCTCGCTCGGCACCGAGTTGAGCGTCGGACTGGAGGGCCTGCCGGTGGAGACCCGCGCCACCACCCACGAGGCGGTGCTGGCCCGAGGGTTCACCGGCACCGAGCGTTGGCTCTACCTACTGGGCACCGGGTCGGGCCCGGCACCCACCATGCCGTTCCGCCGGCGGGGGGTGAGCGACATCCGGGTGGAGCTGACACCGGGCGGTGTGATGGTGGGCGGCGCCGAGCTCAGCCTGCCCGCCCCCGGCCTGGGGGTGATCTGGTGGTTCGAGATCGACCCCGGCCAGCGCCGCCAAGGCCACGGCCGCCAGCTCCTGCGGGCCGCCCGCCATGTCCTGGCCGAGGCCGGCGCCACCGAGACGATCCTCTTCGTCGACCTCGACAGCCCGGGAACGCCCGACCGGCGCCCGGCGCTGGCCCTCTACCTGTCGGAGGGGTTCACCATCGTCGATCGGCTGTGGTCGTACCGCCGGGGGGATCCGCCCGCCGACGATGACGAGGCCTGAGGATCTAGAAGCGCTCGCCGTTGTAGGTCCGCTCGACACCCTCGGGCTGGTCCTGCTCGCTGGCCGGCTGAGCCTGGAAGCAGGGGTCGGGCTCGACCCCGGTGCGGTCCCACTGCTCCAGGTACTGGCGCACGTTGTCGAAGCACCCCTGCTCGGCCGTGCCCGTGCGGACCTCGCCGCCCTGGGCGGGGACGGCGGGCAGCCCGGTCTTCTCGGGGTCCGTTCCCACACCACCCGGGGCGGTGGAGGGCGGCTTGCCCTCGGTAGCGGTGGGCTCGCCGGCCACGTTGCCCGCCGGCTCGGCGGTGGAGCCGGCGCTGCGGGCCGTGCGGGGAGAGTCGGTCGCGGGCCGGAAGGTGACGGCGGCGACGGCCGCCGACGCACCCACGACGGCGAGCAGGGCGGCCACGAAGCGACGCTGCCGGCGGCTGCGAGCCACCCGGCGGGCCAGCCGGCCCCGGCTACGGTCCTCCGCTTCCGGAACTGCTTCCACGGCCCTGGCTCCCTTCGACGTACGGCGCGATTCTCTCACCCGGCGTGATCCCGCGGTGGGACACACCTTCTTCCTATCGACGCCCGATGCCTGCCTTCATGACGGGCACGGAGCGGACATAACGCCGCGAAGGCACCGCCGAAGCGAGTTAGAGCGCTGCCGCCGCGAACGTGTCGCAGCCGTCGAGGTCGCCGTTTCGGTAGCCCGTGAGGAACCAGCGTTGGCGCTGCTCGGCCGAGCCGTGCGTCCAGGACTCGGGATGGACCCGGCCCTGGACCTTCTCCTGGATCCGGTCGTCGCCCACGGCGGCGGCGGCGTCGAGACCCTGGGCGATGTCGTCCTCGGTGATCTCCTCGATGAATCCCGTCTCCACCGCTTCCCTCCCCCACAGGCCGGCCAGGCAGTCGGCCATCAGCTCGACCCGCACGCCGCTGCTCTGCGGGCCGGTGGAGCCGTCCTGGGAGCGGTCGAGCACCCCGATGAGCTTCTCGACGTGGTGGCCGTACTCGTGGGCGATCACGTAGGCCTCGGCGAACGGGCCGCCCTGCGCCCCGAACCGGGAGCGCAGCTCGTCATAGAAACTGAGGTCGATGTACACGTGTCCGTCGGGCGGGCAGTAGAAGGGGCCCACGGCCGACGAGGCCGTCCCGCAGCCGGTGGTGGCGGCGCCGGAGAAGAAGACGGTCTGTGCCGGCTGGTAGCCCTCCAGGTTGCTGTCCCAGAACGCCTGGACGCTGTTGACCACGCCCACGATGCGGCAGTCCTCCCGCTGGTTGGCGTCCTCCCCCGTCCGGCACTCGGCGCTCAGGTCTGACGTCTCGGCCCCGGTGCCCAGGTCGATCGAGGTGCCGCCACCCCCGCCCGAAAGCAGCGAGATGACGAGCACCAGGAGCCCGAGAATCCCGCCACCACCCACGGCCATGGGACCCATGCCCATCCCCCGCCGGTCCGAGACCTGCGACGCGTCGAGCTGGGCACCTCTCCGAAATCGCATGGCGAGTTCTTTCCCGCAACCAACCCTTATCTACCGGAGCCGCTCGGGTTGAACAGGGGGAATGACGCCGTCGGGCCATGGACACCGGCTGGCCCGAGGCGGACGGTTGAGGCGATGCGCAGAATCGCCTCGGTCGTGATGCTGTTCGGCCTCGCGCTCTTTCCGGTGGTCGATACGCCGGCCCAGGAAGCAGCCCCGCCGCCGGCGGTTCTCAGCACGACGGCGACGATGGTTGCGCCCGTCGCGATCATGTCCTGGTTCGGCAGCTCCTGGTCCGACAGCTCCTGGTACGGCAGCTCCTGGTACGGCAGCTCCTGGCCCGCCTTCTGGGAGTAGCCGGCCGGCCGCCGCAGCCGGCGCACAATGTGTCACCAGCGACACCCCACTCGTCATTCAGGCGATAGACCCCCTTCACCCGCTTCCTTAGGCTCCGAGGCCCTACCAGCGAAAGAGGAGGCTGACATGCTCGGCGAGCAGATCGGCGAAGAGCGCGGCCAGGTACTCGTTCGGCGGGTCCTCCCCAGCGAGGGCAATCCAAAAGTTGAAGTGACCTTCCAGGCCGAGGGCCAACTCCTCGGTGTGACTATCACCGACATGGGGACTTACATCGCCACGGTCCAGCCCGACGGGACCCTCCGGGGCGAGGGCCAGGGCTTCATCCGGGGCAGCAACAACGAAGCGGCCACCTGGACGGGCGCCGGCGCCGGGCATTTCACCGACGACGGGGGCGTCTCCTGGCGGGGCGCCATCTACTACCAGTCCCAGTCTCCCGCTTTCGCCCGCCTGAACGGAATCGCCACCGTCTACGAGTACGGCGTCGACGGCAGCGGCAAGACGGAGGCGACGCTCTTCGAGTGGAAATAGCCCACTCGGGATCGCCGGGCATCACGGGTTCGGGGTCACCTCCCGCTCGAGGGAAGCGTGACCCCGAATCGCGTCCGGCCGGGGACCAGGGGCCGCGAGGTCGCTACTCCTCGAACCTCCCGCCCAGGTGCTTGGCCAGGAACCGCTCGGCCTCGGCGTAGTAACGCAGACGGTTCTCGGGCTTGGCGAACCCGTGGCCCTCGTCGGGGAAGAGCAGGTACTGGTGGTCGATGCCCTTCTCCGTCATGGCGGCCACGATCTGCTCGGCCTCGGCCTGCTTGACCCGGGGGTCGTTGGCACCCTGGGCCACCAGGATGGGGATCTTGATGGCGTCCACCTTCGACAGCGGCGACCGGGACCAGAGGAAGTCCTCCTCGGTCTCGGGGTTGCCGACCCGTTCGTGGAACTGGGCCACCATGGGCGCCCAGTAGGGCGGGATCGACTCGATGAGCGTCTTCAGGCTCGAGGGGCCGACGACGTCCACCGCGCACCGGAACACATCGGGGGTGAAGGTGGCCCCCACCAGGGCGGCGTAGCCGCCGTAGGAGCCACCCAGGATGGCGATGCGCTCCCGGTCCGCCCACCCCTGGCCGACCACGTACTCGACGGCGTCGATGAGGTCGTCGTGCATCTTGGCCGCCCATTCCCGGTTGCCGGCGTTGACGAAGTCCTTGCCGTAGCCGGTCGAGCCCCGGTAATTGACCTGGACGCACAGGTAGCCCCGGTTGGCCAGCCACTGGACCTCGGGGTTGAGGCCCCAGCCGTCCCGGGCCCAGGGACCGCCGTGGACGTTGACGACGGTGGGCAGCGCCCGGCGGTCCACACCCACCGGGGAGCTCACGTAGCCGTGGATCTCGAGGCCGTCGCGGGCGGTGAAGGAGAAGGGCTCCATGGCCGCCAGCTGGTAGCCGGAGAGAGCGGGCTGGTGGTGGAACATGAACGTGGCCGCCCGCCGGGCCCGGTCCCACGCCCAGTAGGCCACCGGCCCGTCGTCGACCGAGAAGGCCACCAGCCAGGTGGCGTCGGCGTGGTCCCGGCCCACCAGCGTCCAGTCGCCGGACTGGATGGCGGCGATGCCTTCCACATCGGCGGCGATGCCGGGGTCGAGGACCACGTGCTCGGTGCGGGCCCGGTTGAAGCTCACCATCTGGACGGCCTTGGTATCGGGGTGCAGCAGGAGCCCGCCCACGTCGTACTGCGGGTCCCCGGCCAGCACCTCGGTCGTCCCCGTGGCCAGGTCCAGACGCACCAGCTGGCTGGCGTTGGCGTCCACCGACGACAGCAGGTACAGCCCGGTGCCGTCGCCGGTGAAGCCGATCGGCCCGGTGTTGAGCGCGTCGTCGAATCCGACGGAGAGGGCCGTCTCCCACTCGGCGTCGGCGTCGGCCCGAGTCAGGATCACGGTGCCTCCGTCGGGCAGGGGCTGGAGGGCGGCGCGCACCACCAGGTCGGAGTCGGCCACCCAGCCCACGACCCCGAAGTTCTCGACGACCTTCTCCAGCGCCCCCGTCTCGAGGTCGAGGTGGTACACGTCGTGGAGCTGGGGGTTGTCCTTGTTCAGCGCCACCAGCAGCTCGGTGGGGCGGGTCTTCTCCTCGCCCACGATCTGGGCCTGGACCTCGTCGAAGGGGGTGAGGTCGCGGGTGGCGCCGGTGTCGAGGTCGACGTCGTAGAGGCGCCAGTTCTCGTCGCCGCCCTTGTCCTGGACGTAAAGAATGCGATGGTTGTCGTTCGACCACGAGAACGACCGAATGCCCCGGTCGGCATCGGCCGTCACCGGCCGGAACGTCTCCTCGCCGGCGCCGACGTCACCCACCCACACATTGAGCACGCCCTCCACGGGGGCGATCCAGGCCAGGCGCCGGCCGTCGGGTGAGATCCGGGGTTGCACCCGCTCGGGGTTGCCGAACAGCACCTCGCGGGGAACCAGGGGAACCGGGGGGGTTGTCATGCTCCCAGTCTGCCGTGATCAGCGGGACAGCGCGGTCGCCACCACCGTGAGGTCGGCGACCACTCCATCCATGAGCGCCTTGCGGTCGGTGTCCTCGGGCGCCCGCAGGATGGACGACGGGTGCACGGTGGCCAGCACGAGTGGGGGGTCGTCGACGGAGACCTCAAACTTCTCCGGCCACTCCAGCAGCTGGCCCCGCTGCTGGGTGACCCGGAACTGGCGCCCGAGGATGGCCTGGGCCGCCGTCGCTCCCAGGCACACCACCACCTCGGGCCGGACGGCCGTCAGCTCCGCCACCAGCCATGGGCGGCAGGCGGCCTGCTCGGCGGCATTGGGCTTCTGGTGGATGCGGGCCTTGCCCCGGCGGGTGAACTTGAAGTGCTTGACCACGTTGGTCACGTAGACCTCGGAACGGTCGATGCCGGCCCGGTCCAGCGCCTCATCGAGCAGGCGGCCGGCAGGGCCCACGAAGGGATGGCCGGCCTTGTCCTCCTTGTCCCCCGGCTGCTCGCCCACGAGCATCACCCGGGCGGTCTCGGGCCCTTCCCCGAAGATGGTCTGGCTGGCCTCGCGATACAGGTCACACCGGGTGCAGCAGGCCGCCTCCCGGCGCAGGGCGTCGAGGCCGGCCCCGACCGGGACCGGGGGGGCGGAGGTGTCGAAGAGGGTCATGGCCCTGTCCTACCCGGTCTGGGCCACGGCGTAGTCGACCACGTCCTCCCACCGGCCCGTCCTGGACAGGGCGCGGCGCTGGCGGGCGGCGCCGGTGCCGGTGTCGTCCAGCACCCGCCCCACCAGCTCCCTCACGTGGTCGTCGTCGCCGGCCGCCTCGAGGCCCGGGCGGGCGAAGTCCAGCAGGCGCCCCACCATCCGTCGGGCGGCCACCGCCTCTCCCCGGATCACGTCGATGAGGGTGCCATCCACCCCGTAGCGGGCGGCTCGCCACGTGGCCGCCCGGAGCAGTTCGGGACGGATTGCCGGCGCCGGCTGCCCGGCATCGGCGGCGGCGACGGCCGCCGCCACGATCCCCCGCACCAGTCCCGCCACCATGGTTGCGTCACCCACCGTCAGGCCCACGTCGGTGATCCGGAACTCGAGGGTGGGGAAACGCGCCGAGGGCCGGACGTCCCAGTACAGGCGGGCGGGATCGTCGATGCTGCCGGTGACCAGGAGGATCTCCACGACGGCGTCGAAGTCGGCCCGGGAGGGGAAAGACTCAGGGGTGCCGGCCATGGGCCAGCGCCGCCACAGCTCGGTGCGGTAGCTGGAGTAGCCGGTGTCGCGCCGCTCCCAGAACGGCGAGTTCCCGCTCAGGGCCAGCACCACCGAGAGCCAGGGGCGCGACCGGTTCATGGCCTCGATGGCCAGCTCCTCGTCCTCGACGCCGACATGGACATGGCAGCCGCAGATGATCTGCTCGTCGGCCAGCTGGCGGTAGTCGCGCTCCAGGTGGGAGTAATCGGCGGTGACGCCGGGATCCTCCGTCCATACCGAGAAGGGGTGCGTACCGAGGGCGGCGACCCTCAAATCCCGGGCGGCGGCCGTCGACTGGAGCTCCTGGCGCAGCCGCTCGAGCTCGGACCGCACCTCGCCCACCGTCTCACACACGGGCGTGGCCGTCTCCACCTGGGAGTGGTGGAGCTCGGCCGCCACCTCGTCGTGGGGCAATGCCCGGCGCGCATCGGCCAGGAGCGCGGGGCCGTCACGGCACAGCCCCCGGCCGGCGGCGTCGACGACGAGGAACTCCTCTTCCACTCCCAAGCTGAACTGGCGCGCTCCCACGACGGCCAGCGTGCCCGGATCCACGCCCGCTCAAGCGGAACCCGACAGGTAGCCTGCGGATCGTGAGCAGTCTCGCCGAGCGGCTGGGGTATGCGCCGGACGCCAAGCTGGTGATCGTCAGCGCCGACGATCTCGGCATGACCCACTCCGGCAACGTGGGGGTCTACGACGCCCTGCGCCACGGCCGGGCCACCAGCGCCTCCCTGATGGTGCCCGCTCCCTGGGGCCGGGACGCCGCCGGGGGCTACCGGGGCGACGACATCGGCGTGCACCTCACCCTCAACGCCGAGTGGGACACCTACCGCTGGGGACCCATCACCCACTCCCCCAGCCTCCTCGACGGCGACGGTGGCTTCCCCCGCACCCTGGGCGACCTGTGGGACCACGCCGACCTCGACGAGGTCCGCAAGGAGTGCCGGGCCCAGGTGGAGCGGGCCATCTACTGGGGGTTCGACGTCAGCCATCTGGACAGCCACCTGGGGGTCCTGCAGGGCCGGCCCGAGTTCTTCGACGTGTACGTGGAGCTGGCGCTCGAGTTCACCCTGCCCCTGCGCCTGGCGGGTGAGTCGGCGCAGCGGGCGGTGGGGTTCCCCTTCCGCAAGCTGGCGGCTGAGGAGGGGCTGGTGTTCCCCGACCACTACGTGTCGGCCCGCCCCGGCGGCCGGCGCACCATCGAACGGGCGTTGTTCGAGCTGGCGCCGGGAGTGACCGAGCTCCAGACCCACCCGGCCATCGACACCGAGGAGCTGCGGGCCGCCTGCACCGACTGGCCGGGACGCGTGGAGGACCACGCCTACCTCCGCACCGACCCGTCTCTCGCCGACCTGGTGACGCGCGCCGGCGCCACGCTCATCGGCTACCGGCAGCTGCGCGATCTGGCCCGGGGCTGAGCCCGGGACGGCGGCCTAGTAGTCGGTGATGCCCCGGATCTCCTCCTGGAGGGCCCGGTACTCGGGGGAGTTGGTGAGCGGCAGCAGGGACATGAGCTTGGCCATGTTCCCGCTGACCTTCATCCGGCCCTGCATGAAGGCGGCGTTGGGGTCGAGCTCGCCCTTCTGCACCTTGACGGCGTCGTCGTAGGTCATGGTCAGGGTGAAGTCGCAGTCGTCGACCTCACCCAGCTGCGAGTCGAGGATCTTGCCGTCCTCGAGCACCCAGTAGTACTTGATGTCGCCCTCGGGTGCGCCGGTGGTGACGTACTGGATGCGGGCGGTGGCGCCGGGGCGGACGGGCTGGGTCTCGGCGAGCTTGCGGGACTCGTCGAGCCATTCCTGCGACAAGTACTGCGACATTGGTGCTCCCTCCCTACTCGCGGGCGGCGGGCAGTCTAACGCCGGCGAAGAGATCCTCCTCGAAGTTTCCCGGCGGCACCGTGGCGTCCACCAGGGAGCGGGCCAGACGGTACTCCTCCCACGGGAACACCTCCCGCACCACGTCCTCGGGGAGGCGCATCCAGAAGGAGTCGGGATCGATCTGGGTGCGGTGGGCGAGGAGGGCGGCCCGGCGTTCGTCCAGGAAGTCCCCCACGTCGATGCGGGTGGTCACCGGGCGGCCGTCGTCGTCGGGGTTCCAGCGCGACAGCCACCGTTCGTAGGGACTCTCCTCGCCCCGGTCCAGGAAGGCCTGGTGCAGCGCCTCCAGCCGGGCCTTGCCCCAGACGCTGTAGTAGAGCTTGAGGGGCTGGAAGGGCGGGCCGGCGTCGGGGAACCGGTCCGGGTCGCCGGCCGCCTCGAAGGCGGCGATGGAGATGTCGTGGACCCGGATGTGGTCGGGGTGCGGGTAGCCGGAGTGGTCCTCGTCGTAGGTGAGGATGACCTGGGGGCGCTCGGCCCGCACGATGGCCACCAGGCGCTCGACGGCCTCCTCGAAGGGGGCGGCGGCGAAGGACTCGGGACGGGCGTTGTCCTCCGATTCGGGCATGCCCGAGTCGCGGTAGCCGAGGAGGTGCAGCTGCGAGTAGCGCAGGATGCGGACGCTCTCCTCCAGCTCCGCCAGGCGTACGGCCGCCAGATTGTCGCGGATCTCAGGCGTGTCGGCGGCCGGGTTGAGAATCTCCCCGGCCTCGCCGCCGGTGCAGGTGACGAGCACGGTGTGGACACCCTCGGCGGCGTACCGGGCCACGGTCCCCGCCCCCTTCGACGCCTCGTCGTCGGGGTGGGCGTGCACGCTGAGCAGGCAGAGGCGGTCGTCGCTCACGTCACAGGAAGTTAACCGGAATACCCAGCGCCGGCGGCCGGCCCCCCGGTAACTTGGGCCCCCGTGCGCTGGCTGGTCCGCTTCGGTCGCTACGGCGCCCTCGGCCTCGGAACCGTGCTTTCGATGATGGTCGTGCTCACCGTGGCCGAACGGGCCCTGTGGCGGGGCAAGGTGCTCCCCGGGGTCCGCCTCGCCGGCGTCAACGTGGGCGGCGACACGATGGCGACGGCCCGCCGGTCGATCACTGATCGGGCCCGGGCCCTGGAGCACGACGGGTTGGTGGCCGTGGCCGGCGACGAGCACTTCGCCTTCACGCCCGCCGACGTCGGGCTCGACCTCGACGAGGACGGCGCCCTGGCCACCGTGGCCCGGGCCGGCAGGCACGAGAACCTGGCCGCCCAGGCGATGGGGGTGGTCACGCGCCGGCTCGACCCCCTCGAGGTCCGCTGGCACTCGAGCTACGACGACGCCAGGCTGGCCCGCACCGTAGAGGCCTGGGCGAGGCGCTTCGACCAGGCCCCGGCCGACGGCGGGATCCGCATCGACGGGGCCACGGTCAGCACCGTCGCCCCCCGGGAGGGGCGGAGGCTGCTCCAGGACGAGGCCCGGGAACTGGTCAGTGCCGCGCTCCACGGCCGGGTCGGCTCCCCGTTCCACCTCCCGGTGGAGACGTCGGCGCCCACGGTGGGGCTGGCGGAGGTGGACCGGGCCGCGGCCGAGGCCCGCCGCCTGCTGGCCGGGCCCGCCACCGTTTTGGTGGAAGGCCGTGAGATCACGCTCACCGCGGCCCGGCTCGGCGCCGCCCTCACGGTGGCGAGCGACGCCGGGCGCATCCGCCTCGATCTGCCCGCCACCGCCGTCCACGAGGCGCTGGCGCCGGGGTTGGCGGGCCTGGAGACGCCGGCAGTCGACGCCCGCTTCGTGGTCGAGGACCCGCCGGCCCCGGTCCCGGCCGCGGCCGGCCCCGGCACCCCGCCGATGGATCCCGCGGCGACGACCACCACCACGGCCCCGCCACCGCCACCGCCCCCG
>JBIOYN010000162.1:0-9416 GCA_044870155.1 Acidimicrobiia bacterium
CGGGCTAACAGCGGTCCACGATCCGGTCGCGAACAAGGCTGTAACTGTGTAGGAGTGCCCGCCAACCGGCACGCCGCTGTCCGTACAAGTCATCGTTGTCGCGGGGAACGCCATCCCTGAGATCGGCGCGAGGACCGTGCTTCCGCAGGCATCAGTCGAGCCGTCACGCTGGATGTAGTAGCCGACGTGCGTCTGGTCGCCATCTGGGGAAGCGACGATGTTCCAAGCAACTTGTACGTCGGGACCCGCACCGGCCTGTTCGACGGAGGGTGCAGCAGGCGCAGAAAGAGTGGCCACATCCGCCGACGCGCTGCCAGAGCCATTCGACGTGAAGAAGGCCCACGCGATAGCACCGACGCCTATGACGGCCGCGAAGCTGAAAGGGATGGCGAGGAATCTCAGATAGCGCTTCATGCCTTCGTCCCCGTGCCTTCGTAGGAGAGCTTGAACGTCGTGTTCTTGCAGGCGTCCTGGTTGGTGGACAGGTTGAGCATCTGGATCAACGGCCAGTTCTCTCGCTGCTGAGGAATCAGATCTTCCAGAGACAGCGTCGAATGGGCGGGGACGATCACCTCAGTGGTGAGGCCATGCACGACGGAGAGGTTCGTGGTCCCGATGCAGTCCTTGTTTGTCACGTCGTTCTTGGTCGTCTCCGCTTCCACCGTCACCTGGACGCTGAGCACCTTGAGCGGAAAGTTGAACGGGTTGCCGATGAAGAGGTTCAGGGAATCGCTCGTCCCCGGGGAGAGAAGCTTGTTGAGCGATCCCGTGATCTCAAACTCACGCCGCACGAGGATCGTCCAGGTGTATGGCGAGGGCGCACTGACACGGCCACTGGAATCGACTGCGACGACCCGGAAGGTGTGCTCTCCGACGCTCAGCTTGTTGTAGTTGGAGGTCCCGCTGTTGCACGACGAGTACGGGGCACCGTCGAGGCTGCACCGAAACCCAAGGCCGGACTGTTTGCCGGCGAAATTGAACTGGGCACTGGTCGCGAACGTCGGGTCGTCAGGACCCGACGTGATGCTCGGCGACTGCGGGGGATTCGGATCAGCCCCACCCGGCTTCGCAGTGGCGCCTACCGAGTCACCACTCGAACTGGTGCTCTTCCCGGAACCCTTGACCGTGCTCGACACCGGAGCTCCAGGGGAAACAATTGATGTGCCAGCCTGCTCGGTGGTCGGTGGCGCGCTCAGGTTCAGGGCCAGGACATCGGACCCCGGCTGGTCATCGCCGGAATTGACCGCCGCCAGGACGAGGCCGGCAGCGGGAAGGAGCAACGGGAGAAGGAGCAGCAACCGCCGCTTCCTTGATCTCTCTTGTTCCGGGTTCCTCTGCATCGTGTTGGTCTCCTAGACCTGAGGGTGAGCACCCCGATCAGCGTCAGAACTTTCTGCTGCTGGTCGCCGTTCTCACCAGGCTGAACTCGTACAGCACCGAAGGGGACGGGCCGAAGCCCGCCCCCTCCAGAGGCTGCGGTACTAGGGAACGATGGGGTCGGTCCCGCTGTTATCGACCTTCAAGTGCAGGGTCGGAGTGGCGAGCTTGCAGGCATCCTGGTTGCTGTCCGTGTCGTCCATTTGGAGCGTGCCCGCACCAGTCGTGGAGGCGCTCTCAGCGATGCGCTCGTCCAGAGTCACGGCAGCGAAGTGGAAGTCGAGGTTGGAGCAACCCGACGGCAGACCACTGATGCCGTTAGGCCACGGGAAGAAGTCGTCCGAGGAGTCGAGCGGAGTCCCGTTGTCATCGAGAGCGCCCTCGTCGGCAACGACGTCCTCAACAACCACGTCGCTGTTAGCCGACAGGTTGTTCACGGTGAAGTGCACGGGAACGCTGTGGCCGGGGTAGAGGGTGTCATTGCCAGACCCGGCATCCGGGCCGTCGAAGTTGACCCCGGTGATGGAAACGCCCGAGTCAGTACCAACGCCGGCGGTGCCAGAGCCCGTGCCCTGAGCGGTCCAGTAAGCGAAAGCAGCAGAGGCAGCAAGACCAACCCCAGCCACGATGGCGATAGCAGCAAGCTTCTTGCGCACGTTGTCTCCTTTAGATATATGCGCTTCAGTGACAACGGGCGCCGGTTTCGCCACTCGCTCCTCACAGTCCCGTTAGGCGACCAGCTGGGACTGCGGATCAAAGCTCGACCCGTCAGCGGGAGGACCATTTCCTCTCGACGGGGACCAATGTGACGGCCGTACCTCAAGCGCCGGCCACGGCAATGTCAAAGGAACATCAACTACGGGAGTCGCCCATCAACGATCGGCGCCAGGTGCCTACGTGGCGCGAACGGTCACCCCGAAGCGACGACCTCGGCGGCAACATGGTCGGCGGGTCGCCGGGCAGCGACCTCGGCCACGACCACAGCCACGGAGTCACCCGGGCCCACGGTCCCGCTCATCTGGCTGCGGAACGGGTTGCGCCCGTCCATGCCCGCCACCACCAGGGCGGCGCCGGCGCGCAGCCCGCAGGTCACGCCCATCTCGCCGAGTGTTGGCTGGTCAACGGGCCGGGCCCGCACAGTGACGACCACGTCGAAGCCGACGTCGAGGGGACAGGTCCGGCCGGCGACGAGGGCATTGCACGGGAAGGCCGGCTGGCCGGCGGGATGGCAGGTGAGCGTCCGGCACCCGGACTCGGACAGCGAGAACGCCACCTGCTCGATGGCCCAGTCGTCCGTGCCCACGACGAGCACGGCGGGCGCAGCATCGGCGTCAGGGCGCGGCGTCATGAAATCGAAAGTAGGCCATTCGGCCCACTGGCAAATCCACGGATTCACAACTCGCCATCAACTCCCAGGCCGAATGGAATGAACCCGGCGATAGCCTGTCGCCCGGGATGGCACCCGAATCGACTCCCGCCCGGCGCGTACTCGTCGTCGATGACGAGCCGCTGGTCCGCGGCCTCCTCAACCGGCTCCTCACCATGGAGGGCTACGAGGTCGTCGAAGCCGAGGACGGCGCCACGGCCCTCGAGCTGATGCTCAAGGAACCGGCCGACCTCGTCCTCCTCGACGTCATGCTCCCGGCTCGGGACGGGCTCGACATCCTGGGCGACCTGCGCCGCACCACCGACGTGCCCGTCATCCTCATCTCCGCCCGGGGTGATGAGGCGGACCGGGTCATCGGACTCAAGATGGGCGCCGACGACTACGTGGTCAAGCCCTTCTCCGCTGCCGAGCTCTCGGCCCGGGTGGAGTCCGTCCTGCGCCGGGCCCGGCCGGCGGGCGCATCGGCGGCCGCCCCGGTCACCGCCACCCAAGGCGCCGCCCAGGACGCCCCCATCTCCAGTCACCGACCCCCCAAGAGCCGCTGCCTCGCCTTCGGCGCCGGCGCCCTCGCCATCGACCTCGACACTCGCGAAGTGACGGTCAAGGGCCAGCTGGCCGACACCACGGCCAAGGAGTTCGACCTCCTCGCCTTCCTGGCCGCCTCGCCCCGCCAGGTCTTCTCGAGACAGCAGCTGCTGGAGCACGTGTGGGCCTCGTCGTCGGAGTGGCAGTCCGACGCCACCGTCACCGAGCACGTCCGCCGGCTCCGCAAGAAGATCGAGGACGACCCCGACCAGCCCCGGTGGGTCACCACCGTGCGGGGCGTCGGCTACCGCTTCGAACCCTGAGGCGACTCGGGGGGAGGCGGCACAGCGGCCCGCCCCCGGTCCAGGATCCCGCCCACCCGGGCCACCAGCTCGTCCACCCCGAACGGCTTGACCAGCACCTCAGCCCCCTGCAGCTGGTCCCGGCTGGCCTGGTCGACGTAACCGGTGATGAACAGCACGGGCACCGACGGGTGCGACGACGCCAGTCGCCGGGCCAGCTCCACGCCGCCCATGCGGGGCATGACCACGTCGCTCACCACCAGGTCGGGTACCTCCCGGGCGACACACTCGAGGGCGGCCTGCCCGTCGGCCGCCGGCGTCACCACATAGCCCGCCGAGCGCAGCACCTCGACGGCCAGGCGTCGCAGGCCGTCCTCGTTCTCCACCACCAGGACCCGCTCCGACCCGGCCGCCACGGCGGGCTGCTCGGGGGCGCCGGCCGGCACCACCCCGGCCACCAGCGGCAGTCGCACGGTGAATGTCGTCCCTCGGCCCACCTCGCTGGCCACGTCGACCTCACCCCCGGCCCCGGTGATCACCGAGTGCACGGTGGCAAGGCCCAGACCGGTGCCCCGCAGCCCTCCCTTGGTGGTGAAGAACGGCTCGAAGCAGCGCTCAGCCACACCGGCGTCCATCCCGGCGCCGGTGTCGGCCACCTGCAGCACCACCGTGTCGTGGTCGTCGCCCAGCCACACGTTGACGGCGCCCGCCTGCTGGCCAGCCAGCGCGTCACGGGCGTTGAGGGCCAGGTTGAGGACGACCTGGTCGAACTGGGTCGGTGACATCCGCACCAGCCCGTCACCGGGCGCCACCTCCACCGCCAGGGTGACGGACGACGGCAGCAGGCTCCGGAGCATGTCGCCCAGCTTGCCGAGGCGGGCCCGGGGGTCGAACACGTCGCTGGAAACCAGGTCCCCCCGGCTGATGGCCAGCAGCTGGGAGGTGATTCCGGCCGCCCGCTCCGCCGCCTGTGAGATCGCCTCGACGTCGTCCCGGCGGACGTCGCCGTCGCCCAGTCCGGCGTCGAGAAGGCTGGCGTGCCCCAGGATCACGGTCAGCAGGTTGTTGAAGTCGTGGGCCACGCCCCCCGCCACCTGGCCGACGGCCTCGATGCGCCGGGCTCGCACCAGCTGCTCCTCCAGCCGGCGCCGGGCGGTGACGTCGGCGGCGAGGACGAGGACGCCGTCGATGCCCCCGCCGGCGTGGCGGAGAGGGGCGCCGTACAGCGACAGGGCCACCTCGGTGCCGTCCCCCCGGCGGGCCATGGCCTCGGCGTCGGCCACGGGATGGCCGGCCACGGTGTCCTCCACCACCTGGCGCAGGACAGCCTCCGTGTCCGGATGGAACGTGCCCCCGAAGAGCTCACCGGCGGCGGAGTTCCCCTGGCGGAGCCCGCCGTCGGCGGCGAATTCGAGAACGGCGAGCGGCGCCGCCTCCACCAGGGCCCGCAGGCGCTGCTCACCGGCCCGCACGGTGGCGTAGAGGGCGGCGTTCTCGTCCGCCGCCAGCCGCGTCTCCCGGTAGAGGGCGATCCGCTCCACGGCCACCGCCGTGCGGGACGCCAGCTCCTCGAGCGTGGCCAGGTCGGACGGCCGGTACCCCCGCCGGCCCGCCACCGTCCCGCAGGTGATGGCACCCACCGACAGCCCCTGGATGCGCAACGGCACGATCATCCACGACTCGACGCCGAGCGCCTCGAACACCGCCCAGTGGCCGTCCTCGCCCTCGTGGCGGACGAGCTCGGGCAGGGTCAGCCACGCCAGCTCCGACTTCCCGGCGGCCATGACCCGGCGCACCGCCGACACCCGCCCGGGATGCGCCTCCAGCAGCGCCGGCACCCGGGCCTCGAGCCCGGGTTGGGAGTGGGCGGCGGCCGCACACGACATCTCGCCGGCCTCGACGACGTCGATGGCGCACCAGTCGGCGAAGTCGGGGACGACCTCGCCCACCAGCGAGCGCAGCGCCGAACGCTCGTCCTCCAGGCTGCCCATCAGCGCCTGGGTCCCTTTGGCGATGAGGGCCAGGTGGCGCCGGGCGTGCTCGATGCCCAGGCGGGAGCGCTCCAGCTCCTCGATCATCTGCTGGCGGGCCAGCAGCTGGCGCTTGACGATCAACAGGACGGTGAAGACGGCCACGGCCATGAACGGCGTGGCCCGGACGGCCCGGCGCAGGCCCTCCTCGGTGCTGCCCGTGGCCCCGGTCTGGGCCAGGAAGTAGAGCAGGCCCGTGCCGGCGATGGCGGCGACGGCCCAGCCGACGGTGGAGCCACTCACCAGGCTCTGGTCGCCGGAGTCGGGCATGCCTCCAGCGTACGGTCAGCCGCCCGCCCTGCCGGGCCCCACGAACTCAGATGTGCCGAGCCACCACCGGGTAGGTGCAGGAGCGGGCCTCGACGAGGAGCGTCTCCAGGTAGCGGAGGGCGTCGCGCCGGGCCGCCCGGGTCTGCCGAACCCGGCGGACGAGCGGCGTGACCACGGTCACGGCCAGGGCAGCGGGGAAGAGCGGGAGAGCAGCGGAGAGATCCATGGCTTCTCAGGCCCCCAGGGCGAGCGCCATGCCGGCGGGGTCCGAGACATCGACCGTCGAGGCATCGTTGCCGGCCAGCCGGGCCTTCCAGCCGCGACGCCCGGCAATGGCGGCGGCGTAGGTCGCCCGCCGCTCCGCACTCCGGGGGCGCGGGGCAGAAGCGGCGACCGAAGCCGAAGTTGTGGCCGCGACCCCGGCCACAACTGCCGGCTCCGACGGCACCGGGTCCGCGAACTGGGCGGTGAGGCCGTCACGGAGGAGGGCGAAGGCGTCGGAGCGCAGCTGCGACACCCGGGAGACGGTGACCCCCAGCGCAGTGGCGATCTCCTCGGAGGTCAGACCCTCGAAGAAGTAGCCCGAGATCACCAGGCGCAGCCGCTCGGGCAGGAGCGCCACGGCGTCGTGCAGGTAGCCGTGCAGCTCCCGGGTCTCGAGCTGCTCCTCGGCGCTGTCGGAGGCGTCGGCGACGGTGCTTCCCAGGGTGATCTCGTCGTCGTCGCTCGTTTCGGCCACCGCCATGTCCAGCGTCAGGACTACGGAGCGGGAGAGCTGGTCCTGGAGGTCGGCCAGCTCGCTGACGGTCATCCCCAGGGTGGCGGCGGTCTCCGCCGAGGTCGGGGCCCGGCCGAGGTCGCCGGCCAGGTTGGCGGTGGCCGTCTCCAAAGTCCGGGCCGAGCGGCGCAGCGACCGGGGCGCCCAGTCCATCCCGCGGACGGAGTCGATGATGGCGCCCCGGATCCGCTGGGCGGCGAAACGGGCGAAAGGCACGCCCTGGTCGGCGTCATAGCGCCGGGCAGCCTGGACGAGGCCGAGCACGCCCGCCCGGGCCAGCTCCTCACGGTCGACGTGCTGGGGGTAACGGACGCTCACCTGGAACACGCTGTGGCGCACCAGCGGCAGGTGCTCCTCGATCAGCTCTGCGAACTCCCCGTCCTGGTTCCTGTCCATTTGCCCTGTTCTCCTTGAGTTGTGGTTGAGGTTTCGGAGATCGCGACGGGGGGGACGATCGGCCGGACGGGTGGTTGCTGTCCCCCGATCGGGGGAATTCCGCCGATTTCCGGCCGTTCGGGGGGCAAAGGGACTCATCGACGGCCAGCCGCCGCCGACGGGCGAAGTGGGCGGTCCGCCAGCACCACTGGCGGCCGGACCGGGTCGGCTCTCCGACCGACAAGGGCACACCCGCCGCGAGGCGGGGTCGCAAAGCCACGGGCCTCACGCAGGTAGCCGGGCTACCGAAGACGACAGAGAAGGCGAGGTCCGGCGCATGCGCGCTCCCACCGTCCCCGCCCGCGGCCACCGGCTCCTCCTTGCCGGCGGACTCGGCGTGGCCATCATCACCTCCTCCACCGCCCCGGCCCTCGCCGCCGGCGCCGAAACGACCGACGAGGCCGCCATCTCCTACGTGGCCGTCCTCCGGGACGACTCCGGTGTTGTGCAGGTCGAGCAGCTGGACGCCACGCCGAGCCGGTTGGCGGCCGAGGTCGCCTCCCTCGACGCCGCCGGCGACGTGGTCGCCCTGGAACCGGACCAGACGGTGCACGCCCTCGGCATGGCCGCTCCGCCGGCGAGCTCCGACCCCCTGCGGTCCAACCAGTGGGCCCTGGACGAAGTCCCCTTCGAGGGCACCTGGCCGACCACCGCCGGCGACGGCATCGTGGTGGCGGTGGTCGACAGCGGGGTGGAAGCCGGCCTGGAGGACCTCGCCGGCGCCGTGCTCCCCGGTTGGGACGCCACCACGGACCGGCCCGGCGGGACGACCGACAAATTCGGCCACGGCACCCACGTGGCCGGCATCATCGCCGCCCGGGCGGGCAACCGCGCCGGCGTGCGCGGCGCCGCCCCCGGCGTGCAGATCCTCCCCGTGCGGGTGCTCGGAGCCGACGGCTCCGGGTCGCTCTCCGACGTCACCCAGGGCATCGTGTGGGCCGTCGACCACGGCGCCGACATCATCAACCTCAGCCTGGGCGGTGCCGGCGGCGGGACTTCCTACCGCAGCGTGCTGGGCTACGCCCGGCAGAAGGGCGTCGTGGTGGTCGCCGCCGCCGGGAATGACGCCCTGAAGGGCAACCCCGTCATCTGGCCCGGCGCCGACCCCGACGTGATCACCGTGGCCTCGGTGGCACCCGACGGGTCCCGGGCGCCGTCATCGACGTTTGGAAGCTGGGTCGACGTCGCCGCTCCCGGCACCGGCATCCTCTCCACCTGCCCGGCGCCGGCCCTGCTGTGCGGCCACGCCGGCTCCGATCCGCCCGCCGGCTACGCCTACATGTCGGGGACGTCCATGGCCACCCCGCACGTGGCCGGCGCCGCCGCTCTCCTCCTCGCCGCCCGCCCCGACCTGTCGCCGGCGGCCGTCCAGGCCCTGCTCGAGTCCTCGGCCCACGACCTCGGGCCGGCGGGCGCCGACCCCGAGTTCGGCGCCGGCCTCATCGATCCCCTCGCCGCCCTGGGCGGGACGGGAACCGCCCCCACCCCCGACGCACCCGCCGCCGCACCCGGGGACGGCCCCGACACCGGCACCCCCGGCGGCTACTGGGTCGTGGGTCGCGACGGCCGGGTCGTGCCCTTCGGCTCGGCCCCCGACCTGGGCGGGGTGAGCGCCCCCGCCGCCCCCATCGTGGCTGCCGCCGCCACCCCGACGGGGCGCGGCTACTGGCTGGCGGGCGCCGACGGCGGCGTGTTCACCTTCGGCGACGCCGCCTTCTACGGCTCCACGGGCGGTATCCGGCAGAACTCGCCCATCGTGGGCATGGCCGCCACGGTCACCGGCCACGGCTACTGGCTCCTGGGCGCCGACGGCGGCGTCTTCACCTTCGGCGACGCCGGCTTCTACGGCTCCACAGGCGGGATGCGGCTCAACCGGCCCGTGGTCGACATGGCGCCCAGCCCCACCGGGCGCGGCTACTGGCTGGTGGCGACCGACGGCGGCATCTTCGCCTTCGGGGACGCCGGCTTCCACGGCTCGCTGGGCAGCGTGAAGCTCAACCAGGCCATCACCTCGGTGGCGGCGACGGCCGGTGGCGGCTACTGGATGATCGGCGGCGACGGCGGGATCTTCACCTTCGGCGACGCCGCCTTCCACGGCAGCCTGCCCGGCATGGCCGCGGTCGACGACCGCACCGGCAAGCGGATCCGGGCCACCGGCGACGGCGCCGGCTACTACATCCTGGGTGACGACGGCCGGGTATTCAGCTTCGGCGCCGCCACCCCCCACGGCTCCATCCCCGGCCTGATGGCCGCCGACCTGGTGCTCGCCGGCTGACGGGAGCGGCCGGCGGCACCCGCCGCCGGCCGGAAAC
>JBIOYN010000163.1:0-4535 GCA_044870155.1 Acidimicrobiia bacterium
GCCAGGCGGAGCGCGGCCGCCCGGGGAACGTCGCCCGCCGCCGGACCGTCGTCGGTCGTGGGGGGGCGCGAGGCCGCCGCCTCCCACAGTCCCTGCAGCGGCGCCTCGGTCTCCTGGGCACCCAACAGGTCCGCCATCGGCCCGGGCGGGGCGCCGGCCTCGTCGCCCGCCGGCCCCGACGTCGGCGGGCGACCGCCGGCGTCGCCCGCTTCCCCGTCACCGAGGACCGGGAGCGTGCGCAGGGGCAGGTCGAGTTCCGGGCCCAGCGTCGAGCGCTGCGCCGCCGGTTCCGGGTCACCGAACACCGGGCCGGGGGCCGGAGCCGGCGGCGGCGGTAGCGCCGGAGTGTCGGGCACCAGGACGCCGAACCGGGTGGGGGGCGGGACGGAGAAGCGCTGCACCGCCGGGGTGACGACGCCGCCGACCGTCCCCGTCGGGCCCTCGGCCCGCACCTGGTGGCCGAGCGTGGCCAGGAAGGGTGGGGGGGCGTTGCGGGTGACGAGGCTGGCTTCGAAGGCCCGCTCGCCCAGGGTCAGGCCGATCGGCTCGAAGGACGGTTGGACGGCGGGCAGCGTGGCCCACTCCCCGGGTGATCCCGCCCGATCTGCACCGGGGAGGTGCAATTCCCGCCTCCCGGCGGCTTCGGAATCGTCGGTCGCCTTGCGGGAGAAGGGCCAGATGCCCACGGGCGCTTACCCCCTAGCCCTGCCGGCCGTCGGCCAGCCGGCCGATCTCGGCCACGAACCGCTGCCGCACGGGGTGCTCGAGGTCGAGGATGTCGTCCAGGGGCCAGTGGAAGTGGAAGGCGACGTACGCAACCTCCTCGTAGAGGGTGTCGGCTGCGTACGTCACGACCCCCCCGGCAAGCTGCCACCTGCCTTCGCGGCCGGCGGGCCGCCGGCCACGTCGACCGTGAACTCGTGGGCGCAGGCGGGACAGACCACGCCGGCTTTGGTGTGGCCCTCGGAGTTGATGCGCCGATACAGGTCCTGGAGGAAGGCGACGTCGGCGGCGAACATGTTCTCCACCACGCCGGGATGGATGTCGTCCACCGATCCGAGGCGGGTGATGACCCGGCCGAGGAGCACGACGGTCAGGTAGGCGGAGTTCTCCCGCACCCGGTCGTCGTGGAGGGGGACGAGCTCGTCGCGGGCCGTGGCCAGGCGCATGGTGCCGTGGCGGTGGACCGTCCCGGCGCGGTCGACGTAGCCCCGGGGCAGGACGAAGTCGAACTCCGTCCGCAGCTCCTCGGAACGGTCCCCCTCGTACAGCTCGGCCGCTTCGGCGGCGCTGAGCCCACGCCTCATTCGGGCTCGCAGCCTTCGTGGGTGATGACCAGCTTCTCGGTCAGCACGGTGGTGTCGCCCGCCTTGAGGGCGCCGATCTCCAGGCTCTTGGGCCAGCAGTTCGACAGCTTGTAGCGCTTGAGCGGGATGCCCATGAAGTCGTAGACGATGACCGCCCCGCCCTTGCGGGCCCGGGCCATGTCTCCGAACATCGACTGGCGCATCCAGGTCTGGAAGCTGTTGTCCTCCGAGATGCCCCGGGTCATGGTGACCTCGCCCGCCTTGGGGCGCCCGGGCAGCTTCTTGTTGACGTACTTGCCGTTGGAAGTGTTGTGCTTCAACTCGATGACGTCGTTCTCCATCTTCAGACCCGACACTTCCTGGATCTGACGGATGAGAACGCCGTCGAACTCGAAGCCGAACGACCAGCCGACCGAGGTGTCCATGTCGGGAAGACCCATGCCGGGAGCGCCTCCTTATTCGTGCCTGCTGTGGGCGAGTTGGTGGTGGGCGGTCACTCGTTGAGCGTCGAGCCACCCGAGTACTGCGAGAGCTTGAAGACGACGAACTCGGCCGGCTTGACCGGGGCCACGCCGATCTCGCAGGTGACGATGCCGGAGTCGATGGCCTCGGCCGGGTTCGTCTCCTCGTCGCACTTCACGTAGAAGGCCTGGTCGGGCGTCAGCCCGAACAGCGACCCCTTGCGCCACTCGTTGGTGAGGAAGGCGGAGATGGTGCGGCGCAGCTTGGCCCACAGGGCGTCGTCGTTCGGCTCGAACACGGCCCACTGGGTCCCGTCGAGGATCGACTCCTCGAGGTAGTTGAACAGCCGGCGCACGTTGAGGTAGCGCCAGGCGGCGTCGGACGACAGGGTGCGGGCGCCCCACACCCGGATGCCCCGGCCCGGGAAGGCCCGGAGGCAGTTGACCCCGTGGGGGTTGAGCAGATCCTGCTCCGCCTTGGTGATCTGGAGCTCGAGGGAGACGGCGCCCCGGATGACCTCGTTGGCCGGCGCCTTGTGGACGCCCCGGGTGTCGTCGTTGCGGCCCCAGATGCCGGCGATGTGGCCGGACGGCGGCACCAGCATCTCCTGGCCCGAGGGCGGGTCGAAGACCGAGACCCACGGCCAGTACAGGGCGGCGTAGCGGGAGTCGTAGGCCGCCTTGTACATGCGCCACTCGAGGAGCTGGGCGGCGTTGAGGCCCGGAGGCGGGTCGAGGACGGCCACCCGGTCGCCCATCTGCTCGCAGTGGGCGATGATCGCCCCCTGAACGGCCTGGACCCCGTCGAGGTCGATCATCCCCATCTGGTAGGCGGCCATGAGGTCGGGGGCGCACACCATGGTGACGGCGTCGACCGCCTCCAGGGCGCCGAGCCCGGTGCGTTGGGAGGCGTCGCCCACATAGTCCTCGGGGGCGAGGGCGGACGGGCCTCCGCCGCCGGCCAGCTGGACCGACCCCTTGGCGGGGGCGACCACGGCCCCGCCCGAGGCCGCCTTCTCCAGGCGGATGAGCTTGGAGGTGGCGTTCACCACGGTGAGGACGTTGGCCTTGCCGGCCTTGACCGTGACCTTGTCGTGCTCCTCGACCACGGTGCCGGCCTTCTTGACCACCAGCTTGAAGGAGTCCTCGGGGGCCCCCTCACCGGGGTCGGTCACCTCCACCGTGATGTCGTTGCCCGCCGCCCCACCCTCCAGGGAGACGATCTGGAACGCCCCCACCGAGGTGTCGCCGCCGGCGGTGAGCTCGGCCTTGGCTGCCGGCCCCCCGCCGTTGCCGCCCACCCGGACGACGTAGCAGGCGCCACCACCGTTGAGCAGGTAGCCGTAGACGGCGTGGGCCAGGTAGGAGCCCTCCACGGCCTCACCGAAGGTGGAGGTGAACTGGCTCCAGTTGGTGACGAACGTGGGGGTGTTGGCGGGGCCCCGGTTGGCCAGGCCGAGGAAGGCGGCCACGGCGGTGCCGACCCCCTCGATCGGGCGGGAGCCGGCCTCGGCCTCCTCCACGTAGACGCCCGGGGACAGGTAGGTGGGCATGCAGGCCTCCTCGGCTCGAACTGAGCGACTCGGCCAGCCTTACGCCCGGGGGCGGAAGGGGAAACGACCAGTGGGTCCTAAGTGGGGCCCGGATTCGCCGACCGGACGGGCAGGGCCCGGCCGTCCCGACCGCTCAGCCCTCGGCCCATTCCTCTTCGTCCTCGTAGTCGCCCGAGCCGCCGCCGGGCACGCGCTGGACGAACATGCCCTGGAGCTCTTCTTCCTCCTCCTCGTCGTCCTGGCGCTGGACGGAGGTCTGGGCCACCTCGCCGGCCGGAGCCGGGGTCACGGGGGTGCCGGCCATGAAGGCGTCGGCGCTGCGCTCAGCTTCCAGCTCGAAACGGTCCGCGGGGTCCGACACCTTGATGCCGCCGGGCATGGGGGTGCCGTCGACCGGGCCCGAGCGCTGCTGGACGACGTGGGTCAGCTCGTGGGCCAGCATGCGCTGGCCGGTCTGGCTGTCGGGCGAGTAGTTCCCGGACCGGAAGGCGATGTCGGAGCCCACCGTGTAGGCCTGGGCGTGCAGGGACCGGGCGGAGTCGTCGGCCCGGCCGTCGGTATGAACCCGCACGTCAGAGAAGTCCTCGCCGAAATGACCCTCCATCAGCGTGCGGACCGAGTCGTCGAGGGGACGGCCGTTGGCCGAGCCCACCACGTGGCCGAGCGGCGACTCCGTGTCCTCCTCGCCTTCGGCACCGAGCAGCTGGGCCACGGCGGCGTTGCCGGCCGTCCGCTGGAGGTAGGAGACGGCGCCGGGGTCGAGCGTGTCCGGCGCGTTGGTCTCCAGGGCCTTGGAGGCGACCAGGCCCGACTCCTCCTCTTCCTCGCGCTGGAGGACGGAGTGCGTGTCGATCAGCACCGGTTCCTGGTCGTGGGTGCGCATGGCCTCGTCCTCCTCGCGGGCGCGGATCAGGTGCCAGCCTGCGCCTCCGGCGGCGCCCTGACAAGGTTTCCCTCGCCCTGGCGCGGCCGGCGGGTGACCATACGGACGGCCCGGGGTGACCAGACGGGCAGCCCGTTCGGCCGCTGTCCTGGCCTGGGGGTTGCAGACCGCCGGGAAGGGGGGTGTTCGGGAACCCTGCGGTGCGAGAGGATCAGCCGAGCATCGACGAGGGAGCCCGTTCATGGCCCCACCGGGCTCCGGCGGACGCCGCCGGAACGCCAGTCCCAAGGAGGCTGCGAAGTCGCCCCAGCGGGCGGTGGCGCGCGCCACC
>JBIOYN010000164.1:0-7833 GCA_044870155.1 Acidimicrobiia bacterium
CGTGGTGGTCGGCTCCCTCACCAAGGTGTTCGCCTGCCCGGGACTGCGGGTGGGCTACGTCGCCGCCCCCGACGCCGCCACCGTGGAGTGCCTGGCCGCCCGCCAGCCCCGCTGGGCCCTCAACTCCCTGGCCGCCGCGCTGGTACCCGAGCTCCTGGCCCGGGCCGACCTGGGCGCCTGGCAGCAGGCCACGGCCGAGCGGCGGGCCGCCCTGACCCGGGCCCTCCCCGGGGTGGCGCCCTCCGACGCCAACTACGTCCTCGTCGAGGTGGCGCCGGGCGCCGCCGCCACGCGGGAACGGCTGGCCCGCCACGGCGTGCTGGTGCGGGACTGCACCAGCTTCGGGCTGCCCGGCCACGTCCGGGTGGCCGTCCCCGACGACGCCGGCCTCCGCCGTCTCGTCGCCGCCTGGGAGCGGGCGGGGATCTCATGACCGGCCTCCGGGGCGCCCTCATGGTGTGCGGGACCGGGAGCGACGCCGGCAAGAGCCGGCTGGTGGCCGGGATGTGCCGGTGGCTGTCGCGCCGGGGTGTGGCCGTCGCCCCGTTCAAGGCGCAGAACATGGCGCTCAACTCCTACGTGACCCCGAGCGGTCACGAGATCGGCCGGGCCCAGGGCGTGCAGGCCCTGGCCGCCGGCGTCGACCCCGAGGTCGACATGAATCCGATCCTGCTCAAGCCCACCGGGGAGCGGACGAGCCAGGTGGTGGTCCTCGGCCGGCCGTACCTTCCCGGGGACACCCCGGACCCCGGGGGCCATCTCGACGCCGTGGCCTACCACGCCTGCAAGCCGGCCCTGCGCTCCACCGTCCTCGATGCCCTCGGGCGTCTGCAGGCCCGCTTCGACGTGGTCGTGCTGGAGGGCGCCGGGAGCCCGGCCGAGATCAACCTCCTCGACGGCGACCTGGTCAACCTGTGGCTGGCCCGGGAGGCGGGCGCTCCCGCCGTGGTCGTGGGCGACATCGACCGGGGCGGCGTGTTCGCCTCCCTCTACGGCACCGTCGCCCTCCTGCCCGACGACCTGCGCCGGTGCGTGCGGGGGTTCGTCATCAACAAGTTCCGGGGCGACGTGGCCCTCCTCGCCCCCGGGCTGGCGGAGCTCGAGGCCCGCACCGGGGTCCCCACCCTGGGGGTGGTGCCGTGGACGCCCGGCCTCGACCTCGACGCCGAGGACAGCCTGGCCCTCCCGCCCGCCGGCCGGCCCGGCGCCGGCGCCCTGGACGTGGCCGTCGTCCGCCTGCCCCGGATCGCCAACTTCACCGACTTCGACGCCCTCGCCCTGGAGCCGGCCGTCTCCGTGCGCTACGTGGACCATCCCGGCGCCCTGGGCGATCCCGACCTGGCCGTGCTGCCCGGCACCAAGGCCACCGTCGCCGACCTGGCCTGGCTGCGGGAGGGGGGCTTCGTCGACCCCCTGTCCCGGGTCACCACCGTGCTCGGGATCTGCGGGGGCTACCAGATGCTCGGTAGGCGCATCACCGACGCAGTGGAGAGCGGCGCCGGGGTCGTCGACGGGCTCGGCTGGGTGCCGGCGGAGACCACCTTCGAGCCCCACAAGGTCACCCGGCCCCGGCGGGGCACGGCCCTGGGGGAGGTCCTCGCCGGCTACCAGATCCACCACGGCCGCACCACCGCCGCCGACTCCTGGGTGACGCTCGACGACCGCTGGGGACGGGAACCCGACGGCGCCCGCAGCCCGGACGGCCGCGTGCTCGGCACCACCCTCCACGGCCTGTTCGAGGCGGACGGGTTCCGGGCCGGCTTCCTCACCGAGGTGGCCCGGCGCCGGGGCAAGACCTTCACACCCTCCGGGGTTTCCTTCGCCGCCGCCCGGGACGCCCAGCTCGACCGCCTCGCCGACCTGGTCGAGGCCCACCTCGACACCGCCGCCCTCGAGGCCCTCATCAAGGAGGCCCCGCCCCGGGTTCGGGGTGTCCCCGAAGGGACAGGCGGTTGATCCTCTTCCTGTCCACCGCCGACACCGAGATCCTGGCGCTGCGGGCGGCCGTGGAATCCCTGCCCGCCGGGTTCCCGCCGGTGCGGGCGGCCAACCCCGCCACGCTCACCGCCGCGCCCGACCTCGACGGGGTCACGGCCGTGGTCGTCCGCCTCCTGGGCGGCCGGCGGGCATGGGAAGGTCCCTTCGACGACCTGGCGGCGCGCTGCGCCGCCCGGGGGGTCCCCCTCTATGCCCTGGGCGGGGAGTCGGCCCTCGATCCCGAGCTCACGGCCGCCTCCACCGTGTCCGCCCCGGCGGTGGCCGAAGCCTTCGCCTACCTGGTCCACGGCGGTCCCGCCAACCTGGCCAACCTCGTGCTCTCCGTGGCCGGCGGGCCGGCGGCACCGCCCGAGCCCGTCCCCGACGACGGGGTCCTGGGCCCGGGCCTGGAGGAGCTCGATCCCGGCCGTCCCACGGTGGCCGTCCTCTTCTACCGGGCCCACCTCATCGCCGGGAACACCACCTTCGTGGACGACCTGTGCGCCGCCATCCGGGCCCGGGGCGCCAACGCCCTGGCCTGCTGGTGCTACTCGCTGCGCCCCAACGAGCGGGGCGACGTGCCCGTCCTCTCCCGGTTCATCGCCGGACGGGCCGACTGCGTGATCACCACCGTGCTGGCCATGGGCGGGCCGGGAGAGACCGACGACTCGTGGCGGGTCCCACTGCTCGAGCGCCTCGACGTCCCCGTCATCCAGGCGGTGGCCGCCACCACCACCCGGGCCGCCTGGGAGGACAGCGACCTCGGCCTGTCGCCCCTCGACGTGGCCTGGTCGGTGGCCCTGCCCGAGTTCGACGGTCGGATCGTCTCCGTTCCCGTGTCGTTCAAGGAGGTGGTCGACGACGGCGACGAGCTCGGCACTCCGGTCGTCGCCTATCGCACCGTCCCCGACCGGGTCGAGCGGGTGGCCGGGCTCACCACCCGCCTGGCCCGCCTGCGGCGGACGGCCAACGCCGACAAGCGCGTCGCCCTGGTCCTGTCCGCCTACCCGACGAAGCGGGCCCGGGTGGGCAACGCCGTCGGCCTCGACACGCCGGTGTCGGTGCTGGCGCTGCTCGAGGCGCTGCGGGCCGCCGGCTACCGGGTCGAGCGCATCCCCGAGAGCGGCGACGCCCTCATGGCCGAGCTGACGGGAACCTTCGCCTACGAGCAGGAGACGCTCACCCCCGACCAGCTGACCCGGGCCATGGCCCGCGTCCCCGTCGCCGACTACGCCGGCTGGTTCGCCGACCTGCCCGAGCCCTTGCGCCGTTCGGTGGAGGACCGCTGGGGCCCGCCGCCCGGCGACGTCTACGTGGACCACGGGGGCGCCCCGAACCCCGGGGACCGGTCCGATGGCGCCATCTGCCTGGCCGGCATCGACCTCGGCGGCGTCCTCGTCACCGTGCAGCCCCCCCGGGGCTTCGGCCAGGACCCCATCGCCGTCTACCACTCCCCCGAGTTGCCCCCCACCCACCACTACCTCGCCTTCTACCGGTGGCTCGACCGGGGCTGGGGCGCCGATGCCGTCGTCCACGTGGGCAAGCACGGCAACCTGGAATGGCTGCCGGGCAAGGGAGTGGGACTGTCGGCCGCCTGCGGCCCCGACGCCGCCCTGGGCGACGTGCCCCTCGTCTACCCCTTCGTGGTCAACGATCCCGGCGAGGGCACCCAGGCCAAGCGCCGGGCCCACGCCGTGGTCGTCGACCATCTGGTGCCGCCCATGACCCGGGCCGAGACCTACGACGACCTGGCCCGCCTCGAGCGCCTGCTCGACGAGTACTACCACGTCTCCACCCTCGACCCGGCCAAGCTCCCGGCGCTGCGGGCCCGCATCTGGGAGCTCATCGAGCGGGCCGCCCTCGACCGGGACCTGCACCGGGCGGCCGCCCCCGGGGCCGAAGAGTTCGACGACTTCCTTCTCCACGTCGACGGCTACCTGTGCGAGTTGAAGGACGCGCAGATCCGGGGTGGCCTCCACATCCTCGGGCGGGCGCCGGCGGGCGACGCCGAGATCGACCTGCTGGCCGCCCTGCTTCGCCTGCCCCAGGGCAGTGTCCCCTCGCTGCGGGAGGCGGTGGCGGCGGCCATGGGTGTGGCGCTCGAGGGCCGCCACGACGTGGACGCCGTCGACGCCGAGGTCAAGCGGCTCCTGCGGGAGGCCCGGGCCGCCGGCTGGCCCGCCGACCCCCCCGAACCGGCGTTTCTCAGCCCCACCCCCCGGGACTCAGACACGCCGGTTGCACAGGCCCTGCGCTTCGCCGGCCAGGTACTGGTGCCCCGCCTGGCCCGCACCCCCGACGAGATCGCCCACACGCTGCGGGCCCTCGACGGGCGCTACGTCCCCGCCGGCCCGTCGGGGGCGCCCACCCGGGGGATGGCCCACGTGCTCCCCACCGGGCGGAATTTCTACTCCGTCGATCCCAAGACGCTGCCCACGGCCACCGCCTGGGAGGTGGGACGGGCGCTGGCCGAGGCGGTGTGCACCCGCCACCGCCACGAGACCGGCGACTGGCCCCGGACCATCGGCCTCGTGCTGTGGGGGACGGCGGCCATGCGCACCTCGGGTGATGACATCGCCGAGGCCCTCGCCCTCCTCGGCGTCCGGCCCCGCTGGGCCGAGGAGTCGGGCCGGGTGGTGGGCCTGGAGCCCGTCCCTCTGGCCGAACTGGGCCGGCCCCGGGTCGACGTCACCTTGCGGATCAGCGGGTTCTTCCGTGACGCCTTCCCCCACCTCGTGCACCTGGTGGACGAGGCGGTGGAGCTCGTCGCCGGTCTCGACGAAGGCCCGGGCGACAACTACGTGAAGGCTGCCGGCGCCGATCCCCGCATCTTCGGGGCCAAGCCCGGCGCCTACGGGTCGGGGATCCTGGCCCTCCTCGACTCCCGGGAGTGGGACGGCGACGCCGACCTGGCCACCGTGTACATGACCTGGAGCGGTTACGCCTACGGCCGGGCCGCCTACGGGACGCCGGCGCCCGAGGCCATGCGCCGGCGGTTCGCCGCCATCGAGGTGGCCGTGAAGAACCAGGACAACCGGGAGCACGACATCTTCGACTCCGACGACTACCTCCAGGACCACGGCGGCATGGTGGCCACCGTCCGGGCCCTCACCGGCCGGGCCCCCCGGGCCGAGTTCGGCGACTCGGCCGACCCGGCCCGGCCCCGGGTCCGCTCCCTGGCCGAGGAGGCCCGGCGGGTGGTCCGGTCCCGGGTGCTCAACCCCCGCTGGATCGGGGCGATGATGGGCCACGGCTACAAGGGGGCGTTCGAGATGGCGGCCACCGTCGACTACCTCTACGGCTACGACGCCACCGCCCGCATCGGCGAGGACTGGATGTACGAGAAGGTGACCGCCGCCTACGTGGGCGACCCCGAGGTGCGGAAGTTCTTCGAGGCCTCCAACCCCACCGCCCTCCGGGACATTGCCGAGCGACTCCTGGAGGCCGCCGCCCGGGGGCTGTGGGAGGCGCCCACCGAGGAGGCCCTCCGCACGTTACGGGACGCCCTGGTGGAAGCCGAGGGCTGGGCCGAGGAGCGCGGCCGGTGAGCGCTACTCCCCCGTTCCCGCTGTCGGCCCTGGTGGGCCAGGACGAGCTCAAGCTGGCGTTGCTGCTCCACGGCGTCGACCCCCGCCTGGGCGGCGTCCTCATCCGGGGCGAGAAGGGATCGGGGAAGTCGACGGCGGCCCGCGGCCTGGCCGCCCTCCTGCCCGGGGCGGCGGCGTTCGTGGAACTGCCCGTGGGCGCCACCGAGGACCGGGTGGTGGGCTCGCTCGACCTGGAGGAAGCCCTCGTCGAGGGCAGGCGCCGGCTCCAGCCCGGCCTGCTGGCCGCCGCCCATGGCGGTGTCCTCTACGTCGACGAGGTCAACCTGCTGCCCGACCACCTGGTCGACCTGCTCATCGATGCCGCCGCCTTCGGCGTCAACCGGGTGGAGCGCGACGGCCTCGCCCTCGAGCACGAGTGCCGCTTCGTCCTCGTGGGGTCGATGAACCCCGAGGAGGGCGAGCTGCGGCCCCAGCTGCTCGATCGCTTCGGGCTGGCGGTGGAGGTCCGGGCGCCCACCGACCCCGCTCTGCGGGCCGAGGTCGTGCGCCGGCGCCTGGCCTACGACGCCGACCCGACCGTCTTCGCCGCCGGGTACAAGGCCGAGGAGCAGGAGGTGGCAGCCGCGCTGGCCGCCGCCACCGGGACTCTGCCCGACGTCACCCTGCCCGACGAGGTGGTGGTCTTCGCCGCCCGCCTGTGCGCCGAACTGGGCGCCGAGGGGTTGCGGGCCGACCTGGTCCTGGCCCGGGGGGCCCGGGCTCTCGCCGCCTTCGAAGGTCGGGAGGCGGCGACGGCGGATGACGTCGCCCGCCTGGCCGCCCTGGCCCTGGCCCACCGCCGCCGGCGGGGCCCGCTCGACGCTCCCGGCCTCGACCCGGCCGAGCTGGCCCAGGCCCTGGAACAGGTGGGCGAGCCGAGCCGGCACGGCGACGAGGCCGACGACGAGTTCGACGACGAGTTCGATCGGCCGCCTCCGGCCGGCAGCCGAACCCCACCCGCATCTCCCGCTTCCGGTGTGCCCCTGGCGCTGCACGTGAGCCGGCCGTCGGGTGCCCTCGGGCGCCGGGCCCGCGGCCAGGCGCCCCGGGGGGGCGTGGTGGCGGGCCGGGCTCCCGACGCCGGCAGGCCCGTCACCGACGTGGCCCTGGGAGCGACAGTGACCGCCGCCGCCGCCCGCCGGGCGCTCGAACCCGAGGCCCCGGCCCTGGAACGGGCCGACCTCCGCCAGGCCATCCGGGAGGCTCGCACCGCCCATCTCGTGATCCTGGCCGTGGACGCCTCCGGCTCCATGGGGTCGAACCGGCGGATGGAGGCGGCCAAGGGTGCCGCCCTCTCCCTGCTGGTCGACGCCTACCAGCGCCGCGACCGCGTGGCGCTCGTCACCTTCGCCGGCGAGGAGGCCACCGTGGCCCTCCGACCCACCGGCAGCGTCGAGGTCGCCCGGACCCGACTCGGGGAGCTGCCCACCGGCGGGCGCACTCCGCTGGCCGCCGGGTTGCGGGCCGCTCTGGAGGTGGCCCGCACCGCCGCCCGCACGGATCCCGGCCGGAGGCCCGTGCTCGTACTGGTGACCGACGGGCGGGCGACCGCTCCCCTCCCCGACCCCGGCGGCGCCGCCCTGGCCGCCGCCGACCAGGTGGCCCGCGCCGGCGTCGAAGCCCTGGTGGTCGACGCCGAGGACGGCGACATCCGGCTCGGCCTGGCCCGCAACCTGGCCGATGCCATGGGCGCCTCCTATGTCGCCCTCCCCGAGCTGGCGGCCGAGACCCTCGCCCGGGTGGTCACCGACCTCGTCGTCGCCGACGATCGGCTCGGGTGACGCGCCGGGCGCGCCGGGCCGCCGCCGCCCTGGGAGGGGGCGGGATGCTGAAGAACAGGCTGACGGCACCGAGCCCGAGTGCCATCACGGACATGGCGAGCAGGCCCAGGGTCGCCCCCCGCCCCGTCTGAGCCAGGGGACCCGAGCGCTCGGCGGGCGCGCCCTCGGGCAGCGGCGGCCCGAGCAGCGACCCAGGCGACGCCGCCTGCCCGGGCGCACCCAGCGAAGACTGCGGCCGGCGGATGCCACCTGGCTGCCCGCCTTCCCCACCAACCTGTCCGCCATCCCCTCCGGGCTGCTGCCCGCCACCGGTCATCGCCCCGGCCGCCAACGCCGAGCCCGGCGCCGATGCCTGGACCGGCGCCATGCTCGGCGTCGCTCCCGTCCCACCCCCCGGCGTGCCGCCCGGTGGCGTGACATCCGGCGGCGTGCCGCCCCCCGGCGCCACCGGACCGCCACCGACACCCCCGCCGGCATCGCCGCCACCC
>JBIOYN010000165.1:0-4578 GCA_044870155.1 Acidimicrobiia bacterium
GGGGCCGCGTCCGGACGTGCCGGGGTGAGGTCTAGAAGAGGAAGCCGACCCACTCGCTGTCGCCCATGTCGCCGAGGCCGAGGATGCCCTCGCCGAGGTCGACGACATCACAGTCGGCGTTGCCGTCATCACCGGGGCCGTTGCCGAAACCGTTGTCGGCGTTGACAGTGCAGACGTCGAGAACGTCCTCCACGTTCAGGTTGTTGGCGTTGCCGCACACGTTGACGAGACCGCTGCAGTCGCTGCCGCCGCCGCCGCCGTTGTCGTCACCGTCGAAGATGCCGTCGAGGAGGTCGAGGTCGAGCAGGCCGGTGCCCTCGTCGTAGGCGCCGTCACCGATGAAGTGGACGAGGCCGAAGAGGTTGCCGGGCTCGATCCAACCGAAGTGGTCGTAAACGTCGTCAAGGTCGATGACCTCGAGGAGCCAGTCGATCTTGTCGCCCAGGCTCATGTGCCCGTGGAGCCACTCCAGCTTGTCGTGCAGGCTGACGTGGTCGAGGAGGTCGAGCACCTCGAGCAGTTCGTCGGCGTCGACGTCGATGAGGAGGCAGATGTCGATCTCGATGCCGAGGTCGATGCTGATGGTGTCGCAGTCGCCGTCGTGGTTGCCGCCACCGCCGGGGCCGTCGTCGTGCCCGGGCCGGCAATGGGGGTTCATCGCCTTCACGACGGGGTTGCCGTTGTGGCAGGCAGGAACGTCGTGCGCCTGGGCGGCCATGGTGCCAAAGCCGGCCAGCAGCATCGCGGTCATGACCGCGACCGCCGCCACCTTCTTCTGCATAGAACTGAACAACAGACCTTCTCCTTTGTGCGTCGGCCGGGCCCGCGCCTGGCTGTGTCGGTTCGCCACCCTGGGGGATGGACGTGCTGGAAACCTCTGCCGGACGAGCTGGAAACGCAGGCCAACCCAGGCCGTGACGAGGCGCAGTTGGGCGTCGCCATGCGAAAGGCGGACACATCTGCAACCGACGGTCCGGGAAGCACGCGAATCGCGTGGACGCGGCTCAAGCCCTGGTGTGGAAAGGGGATGGGTAATCGCCGGGGTGCCGGCGGGGGTTACAGCACGGTGTTCGAAATGCTCCCGAGAACGTCCACCGACAACTCGACGTCGTCGCCGGGACGGAGCCAGGGATAGGCGTCCGAGCCGTGGACGGCCGAGAGCTCGAGGATGCAGCCGGTGCCGCACGTGCCCGAGCCGATCACGTCGCCGGGCCGCAGCACGGTGCCCCGGGAGGCGTGGGCCAGCAGCTCCCCGAAGCTCCAGTAGATGTCGGACAGGCGCCCCCGGGACCACTCGTTGCCGTTCACCCGGGCGGTCATGGTCACGTCGAAGGCCTTGTCCCTCCGGAGCGGCTCGAGCTCGTCCGGTGTCACCAGCACCGGGCCCAGGCTGGTGGCGAAGTCCTTGCCCTTGGCCGGTCCCAGGCCGAGGCGCATCTCCCGCCGCTGGAGATCGCGGGCGCTCCAGTCGTTCATCACCGTGTAGCCGGCGATGTGGCCCTCGGCCGTCGCCGGGTCGAGGTCGGCGCCGGGGCGGCCGACCACCGCCGCCACCTCGAGTTCGTAGTCGAGTTCGTCGCAGCCGGGGGGGACGGAGATCCCCTCCCCCGGCCCGACGACGGCCGCCGGGTTGGAGAAGTAGAAGACGGGGAGCTGGTACCAGTCCGGCTCCACCTCCAGGTTCCGGGTGGCCCGGGCGGTGCGGACGTGGTCCTCGAAGGCGTAGAAGTCCCGGATCGAGGGCGGGACGGGCACGGGGGCCAGCAGCCCCACATCCCCGAGATCGAAGCGGGCATCGGGGGAACGGCGCGCCGTGGCACCGGCGGCGGCCAGATCGTCGAGCAGATCGAGGAGCCGCACCCCGGCGGGGAGGGCGAGGACCTGATCGCCCTCGACCACCCCCACCCGCTCCACCGGGGAGCCCGGCGCCAGGAAGGTGGCGAAGCGCATCAGCGGCCGGCGTCGCTAGCGATCGCCGGCGCCGTCCATCCACGAGCGGTCGTAGCGCGCCACGTCGATGGAGGCTCCGGCCGGGGTGAGCCGCAGCGGCCGGCGGGCGTCGATGTTGACGGCAACCTCGTCGGCGTGGCCGCCGGGCCCCCGCTCCCGGGAGCGCTCCACCGCCTTGGGCTGGGGGCCGTGGTGGATGCCGGAGGGGTGGAAGGTGAGCATCCCCTCGGTGATGCCGGCCCGGGAGAAGAACTCGCCCCGGTGGTAGAAGATGACCTCGTCGTAGTCGATGTTGCGGTGGTAGAAGGGCACCCGCAGGACCGCCGGGTCCGTCTCCAGGGGCCGGGGGGCGAAGGTGGCCACCACGAAGTGGTCGCCCACGAAGGTGGTGTGGGCCGACGGCGGGACGTGGTAGCGGGCCGAGGTCACGGGCCGGAAGTCGTCGATGGACAGGCGCACCGGCGCCAGGTCGCCCTTCCAGCCCACCACGTCGAAGGGATGGTGCGGATAGACGACGGTGGTGACCGCGCCCTCCCGCAGCACCTTGACCGGGAACTCGCCGGTCTCGTCGTGGGGCTCGGGCTCGGGCACCTCGAGGATGGCGGGGTCGAAGAGGGCGTGGCGCCCGAGCAGTCCCCGGTCGGGGAGGCGCAGGCCCCCGCCCACTGCCTCCACGGTGAGGAGGCGGGTGGCGGCGGTGGCCGCCATCCGGTGCGTGGTGCCCCGGGGGACGAGCAGGTAGTCGCCGGCCCGGTAGCCGAGGGGGCCGTACTCCGTCTCCAGCCGGCCCTCGCCGTCGTGCACCAGGTAGAGGGCGTCGCCCCCGGCGTTGCGCAGGAACCACTCCGGCGTCCCCTCGGGGCGGGTCCACCAGCCGATGCGCAGATCGGCGTTCTCCAGCAGCACCACGGGGAGGCCGTCGCCCTCGGGGACATCCCGAGCCCCGTCGCCGCCGTTGGTTCCGCCCCCCGACAGCTTGTTGGCGTCGAGGGCGTGCGGGCGCAGGGGGCCGTCGATGGAGGACCATCCTGTCGGCGGCCGCAGCCGGTACAGGTGACTGGCCGCCCCCGAGAATCCTTCCCGGCCGTGCTCCTCCTCCACCGTCCCCTCGGGCAGGTCGGCGTGGGCCTGGCGGGAGGCCCGGCCCCGGATCCACTGCGGCCGCGGGGACTCCTCCATCAGCCTGTCAGCGGGTCCCCCCGCCCGAGGCCGCCTTGCGGGGCCGCCGGCCGGCGGCCTGGGGACTGGCCGCCTCGAGGAGCGGGGTGAGGCGGAAGGGGATCTGCTCGGTGAGGGCGATGACGGTGGTCGTCCGGTTGATGCCCTGCACCTCCAGGATCTTGTTGAGCACTTCCTGGAGATGGTCGTTGGAGCGGGCCACCACCCGGCAGTGGAGATCGTCGGCGCCGGTGGTGGCGTGGGCCTCCAGCACCTCGGGGATCTCCTTCAGGTGGGCGACGACGTCCTCCAGGCGTCCCTGGGCGATGTCGAGGTGGGTGAAGGCGAGCACGCCGTAGCCCATGGCCTTGAGATCCAGGTGGGGGCCGAAGCTCGTGATCACGCCGGAGCTGACCAGCCGGTCGACATGAGCCTGGGCCGTCCCCCGGGCCACGTGGGCCTGGCGGGAGAGCTCCAGCATGCCGATGCGGGGTCCTTCGGACAGGACCCGCAGGAGGCGCCAGTCCACCGGTTCGAGGCTCTCGGTCACGGCCGGGACTCTATGTCCGGGCCAACGGTCTTGAACAATCTTGAACATACTGTCCGATTTGTCCGGAGATGACCAGATATTCAAGTACAAGTTGTCCATTAGCCGAAGATAACGTTGACAGAAACAGCCAAAAATTATCCACTTATCTGGGCAACGGTGCCCAGATGGAAGGAGTGGCCATGGAGACGCGGACGGCCGAGGACCTCGCTTCATTCCGGGCACGGGTGGAGCAGCTCGTCCACCAGCACCCGGTGGTGGTCGACAACAGCTACACCCGCTGGTTCGCCGGCGGGGATGCGACGGCCGAAGAGGTCCGCCACCTGGCCGTGCAGTTCTCCGTGTTCAGCCACCTCTTCGTCGAGGCCCAGCTCCGCAAGGTCATCAACGCCGCCGACATCGACTCCTACCGGGCCGGCAAGGAGATCCTGATGAACGAGCTCGGCGTCGTCTTCCGCAGCGGGGCCGCAGCCACGGGTAACGACGCCGACGTCGATCCCGATCTCGTGGGGACGGAGGGCACCGTCGACGGCGGCCGCTTCCGGTTCGCCGCCGCCCACTTCGAGTGGCTCCTGCGCTTCGGCGCCGCCCTCGGCCTCTCCTTCGATGACATGGGCAAGCGCCGCCACGGCACCACGTCGACGCTCTACTTCTGCGACGAGCTGCTGCGCATCTACGGCAGCGAGGACCCGTCCATCGCCGAGGGCGCCTCCTACGCGGTGGAGAACTGGGCCGCCGCCGGCTTCTGGAAGGAGCTCATCGCCGGGCTCCGGGCCTTCAAGGACCGCGAGTGCCCCGATCTGCCGATGGGTTTCTGGATCTGGCACGACAAGATCGAGGATCAGCACGCCGCCCACACCGCCGACGAGCTGGCCGAGGCCTTCTACCGCCCCGACTTCGACGAGGAGCGTTTCTGCGCCGGC
>JBIOYN010000166.1:0-26265 GCA_044870155.1 Acidimicrobiia bacterium
GTCCGTCTCCGACACCCACGGCGTGAAGGCGCTGCGGCGGGCGGACGTGGTCCCGCTGGCCGAGCAGTGCCGGTTCGGCCAGGACCTCTTCGACACCGAACTGGTCCTGCGGGTGGAACGGGCGGGCCTGGGCAGCGCCGAGATCCCCGTCCAGGTGGTGGAGAAGCGTCCCGCCCGCAGCAGCATGCTCTCCCGCATCCCCCGCACCCTGAAAGGGCTGGGCAAGCTCCGGTGGGCGTTCTGGGGTGAGACGCTGCGCCATCCGCTCCAGGCGCGCAAGATGCGCAAGAGGTCCCGTTAGGCTCCGTATCCTTGCTTGCGCTGCACAACACCTTGAGCCGGCGGGTGGAACCGATCCGGCCGCTGCAGGCTGGTCGCGTGACGATGTACAGCTGCGGGCCCACCGTGTACCGGCCCGTCCACATCGGGAACCTCCGCTCCTTCCTGCTGAGCGATCTCATCCGCCGGGCCCTGGCCTGGGAGGGCGTCGCCGTACACCAGGTCATGAACATCACCGACGTGGGCCACATGACCGACGAGGTGCACGACCGGGGCGAGGACAAGATGCTCCTGGCGGCGGCCGACGAGGGCCTCACCGCCTCCGAGGTGGCGGCCAAGTACGAGGCGGCCTTCCACCGGGACGTCGCCCGCATGGGCATCATTCCCGCCGAGGTCTACCCCCGGGCCTCCGACCACCTCCCCCAGATGATCGAGCTGATCGGGCGGCTGCTGGAGCGGGGCCACGCCTATGTGGAGCACGGGACCGTCTACTACGACGTGGCCAGCTTCCCCGGCTACGGCCAGCTGTCGCGCAACACCCTCGAGCACCTGCGCGCCGGCCACCGTCTCGACGCCGTCGACCACCACAAGCGCAACCCCGCCGACTTCATCCTGTGGAAGGCGGCCGGGCCCCGGCGCGTCGTTCGCTTCGACAGCCCGTGGGGCGAGGGCTACCCGGGCTGGCACATCGAGTGCTCGGCCATGTCACTCGCCTATCTGGGGGAGCGCTTCGATGTCCACACCGGGGGCGTCGACCTCACCTTCCCCCACCACGAGGACGAGATCGCCCAGAGCGAGGGGGCGCTCGGCCATGCGGTCGTGACCCACTGGGTCCACGGGGACCACGTCCTGTTCTCGGGCCAGAAGATGGCCAAGTCGGCCGGGAACGTGTGGACGCTCGACACCGTGGAGGAGTTGGGTGCCGAGCCCCTCGACTTCCGCTACCTGTGCCTCACCAGCCGCTACCGGCGCCAGCTGCGGTTCTCGCCCGACGCCCTCACCGCCGCCTCCAAGGCCCGGGCCCGGCTCCGCCACACCCTGGCCGAGTGGGGAGCGCCGGCGGGCGGCGGGGGCCCTGCGGCCAAGGAGTGGGCCGGGCGGTTCCGCGACGCCGTTCTCGACGACCTCGATTTCCCCAAGGCCCTCACCGTGGTGTGGGCCCTGGCCGGTGACGAGGGGGCGGGGCTGGTCGACGCCGAGCGCGCTGCCCTGCTCGTCGACTGGGACTCGGTGCTCGGCCTCGGCCTCGCCACCGGCGGGGAGGGGGAAGGCGAGCCCGAACTGCCCGCCGGCGCCGCCGACCTGCTGGCGGCCCGGGAGGCGGCCCGGAGCCGCCGGGACTGGGCGGAGAGCGACCGCCTCCGCGATGAGCTGGCGGGCCTGGGTGTCGAGGTCACCGACACCAGGGACGGCCAGACCTGGCGCCTGGCCTGATCACCCCACAACTGGCGCTCCTCACCAACAGCTGTCGTTCCTCAGGAACGCCGGAATGCCCAGGTCAATGCGGCAATGAAGGGGTGTGGAGGCCTTGAGCCGACGGCTTGCGGAGGGCGGTCACCGCCCCTGCGGACTCACAGTTCCCAATTCAGCCCCCAGCACAGTTCCTGCGTTCGGCGTTCCTCGCCGGCACCAGTTGCCCGTCAGGAACGCCGAAACGATGTTTTAGGGCTCGAGGGCGTTGCGGAACAGGTCGATGAGGTGCCCGCGCCGCTGCTCGAGCACGGCCTTCCCCAACGGGTCCCCGTCGACCAGGGCGGTGATGAGGGGGGCGTCGGAGAAGTAGGAGAGGATGGCGCCGTAGGCGGTGAGGAGCAGCTGGCGGGTGTTGTAACGCTTCAGCCGGCCGGCGTCCATCTCCCGCTCGAAGAACCCGGCGGCGCGGTCGAACAGCGGGCGCAGGGCACCACCCAGCTCCTGGCGCAGGATGGGGCCACCCTCGATCGCCTCCCGGCGCACCAGGCGGACGAACTCGGGGTGCTCCTCGAAGAAGCGGAAGCCGGCCACCAGGACCCGCTCCACCTGGGGCCAGCCCTCCCGCGGCCCGATCACCGCCTCCTCCACCAGGGTGTTCCAGTCGGCGAAGGAGTGGAGCAGGACGGCGCGGTAGAGCGCATCCTTGGAGGGGAAGTGGTGCAGCAGGCTGGGGCGGCGGATCCCCACTTCGTCGGCGATGTCGTTGAGGCTGGTGCCGGCGTAGCCGTGATCAGCGAAGCGCTGGAGCGCGACGCCGAGAATGATCTCCCGGGTGTTGGAGGAGGGGCTCGCCAGCGCGGTCACGTGGCGTCCCAGGCTAGGTGGGAGTACGCCGGAGGGGCTGTCATGTGGCCACCTTTTCTCCCGGTCCCAGGAAGGCACCCACCGGAACAAGTCCCGGCGGGGCCCGAGTGGTTGCCTACCGACCTGTAGGTAGGATAGCTTCCCGGGAGTGCACCTCGCGTCCGCCCTGATCGCCGCCGCTCTCGTGACTCAGGCGGCCGTGTTCACCACCACCGTGTATCTGCACCGGGCCCTGGCCCACCGGGCCCTCACCCTGTCCCCGGCGGCGACCATGGTGTTCCGCCTCGTGGTGTGGATCATGACCGGGGTCGCCCCCCGGGCCTGGGTGGCCGTCCATCGCAAGCACCACGCGTTCTCCGACACGCCTCAGGACCCCCACAGCCCGGTCGTTCTCGGCTTCTGGGCCGTCCAGCTGGGCAACGTGAAGCTGTACCGCCGGACGATCCGCGACGGGGTCACCGTGACCAAGTACGCCCGGGACCTGCCCCCGGACCGGCTCGACCGCGTGCTCTTCGACCACGCCGGCCTCGGACTCTTCATCGGGATCGGCTTCCTGGTTCTCGTCCTCGGGTGGCAGACCGGCCTGGCCGCCGCCGGCATCCACACCGTCACCTACCTGTCGATCAGTGCCGCCATCAACGCCGTGGGCCACACCTTCGGCAAGCGGCCCTATCCGAACCTGGCCACCAACAACCAGTGGCTGGCGTGGATCTCCGGCGGTGAGGGCCTGCACAACAACCACCACGCCGCCCCCACCTCGGCCCGCTTCGGTCTGGCCCGTGGCCAGTGGGACCCGGGCTGGTGGCTGGTGCGCCTTCTGGTGCGGACGGGCGACGCCTCGCTCCGCCACGAGGAGCTGAAGCTCAAGCTCAAGCAGACCGCCTGAGGGCGCCCCGGCCGGGTTCAGGGGAGACCGAGCTCGCCCGACCGGTCGCCGAAGCGATCGAGGATGCGACCCATGTTCCTGCGGCTCAGGCGATCCCGTTCCTCGGGCGGCGTCTCCTCCCACGCCCGGTGGGCGTGGCGCCGGCAGTGCTCGGCGCCCACCGCCACCGCCCGGCGCAGGTCGGGCCCCGAGGTTCGCAGGCGCAACGACAGGTCGATGTCGGCATTGCGGTAGAAGGCGAACGTCTCCCGGAACCCGCCCACCGCCATCAGGTCCTCCCGCCGGGCGGCCAGGCAGTAGCCCTGGACCGCCACCACGTCGCCGGCGGTTCGCTCCTCGTAGTCACGCAGGTCGGCGCTCACCAGCCCATAAGGACCGGCGACGGCCACCGCGGGGTCCTCGAGGGCGGCGAGAAGAGAGGCGAGCAGGTCGCCGGTCAGCTCCAGCGAGGTGTCGACAAAGACCACGATGCCGGCGTCGGCCTGGGACACGGCGGCGTTGCGGTCCCAGGCGAACCCGTTGGTGGGCACGACCTCGACGATCTCGACTCCGCCATCCGGTACCGGCTGGGCTTCTAGCGAGGCGATGAAGCGAGCGCCATCCGCGGGCCAGCTGTGGAGGTCGGCCACCACCGAAGCGGCCCGGCGCCGGGGCGCGGGTTCCAGCTCGAACCCGTCCGGTCGGTCGAGGACCTGCCAGCCGGTGGCGGTGATCTCGTCCCGCAGCCGGTCGGCTTCGGCGAAGTCCCGCTGGCGGCGGGCCGCGGCCCGCTGTTCGGCCAGCTTGGCAACGGCGTCCGGCGGCTCCGACCCCACGAGACCCGGATGGTACGCCGGTAGGCTTCGCAGCCCATGCCCGAGGTCGCGCTGTTCGTCACGTGTCTCGTCGACCAGTTCGCCCCCGAGGCCGCCATCGGGGCGGTGCGCCTGCTGGAGGCCGCCGGCTGCAAGGTCACATTCCCCGAGGCCCAGTCGTGCTGCGGCCAGCCGGCGGTCAACACCGGGGAGCCGGAGGCGGCGGCCGTCCTGGCCCGGCACTTCGTCGAGGTCTTCGAGCCCTACCCGGCGGTGGTGTCGCCGTCGGGCTCGTGCGTGGCCATGGTCCACCACTGGTATCCGCAGCTGCTCGAGGGGGCGTGGCGGGACCGGGCCGTGGCGCTGGCCGAGCGGACATACGAGCTGTCCGGCTACCTGGCCGACGTGCTCGACCAGACCGATCTCGGCGCCCGGGTGGACGACCTCGTCACCGTCCACGACGCCTGCCACGGCCTGCGGGTGCTGGGCACCAGGGAGGCGCCCCGGCGCCTCCTGGCCGGCGCCGGGGCCGAGCTGGTGGAGATGTCCGAGCCGGAGATCTGCTGCGGCTTCGGGGGCACCTTCGCCGCCAAGCACCCTGAGATGTCGGCGCCCATGGCCGACGACAAGCTGGCCCAGGCCGCCGCCACCGGCGCCCGGTGGCTGGTGGCGTGCGACTCGGGGTGCCTCCTGCACCTGGCCGGCCGGCGCCGGCGGACGGGCACCGGTCCCGAGCCCGTCCACCTGGCCGAGCTCCTGGCCCGGGGTCTGCCGTAGTGGCCCACCCCCGTTCGCCCGCGCCAGCCGTGCCCGGTCTCGAGGAGCGGGCCACCCGCGCCATCGCCGACCCCGAGCTTCAGGCCGCCCTGGGGAACATCACCGCCACCCTGGGGCGCGAGCTGCGCCACATCCGCACCGACCCGGACCTGCAGGCGACCCGCCGCCGGGCCGCGGCCATCCGCCGCCAGGTCCTCGGCGACTTCGACGCCTGGCTCGACAAGGCCCAGGCCCAACTGCAGTCGCTGGGGGTGACCGTCCACCGGGCGGAAGGACCCGAGGACGCCCGCCGGGTGGTGGTCGCCATCGCCCGGTCGGAAGGCGTCCGCCTGGCGGTCAAATCCAAGTCGATGGCCACCGAGGAGATCCACCTCAACACCGCCCTCCAGGAGGCGGGTGTCGAGGTGGTGGAGACCGATCTGGGTGAGTACATCATCCAGCTGGCCAGCGAGATGCCGAGCCACATCATCGCCCCCGCCATCCACAAAACCGTCGCCGAGGTGGCCCGCCTGTTCTCCCACGTGGCCGGAGCCGAGCTACCCGCCGAGCGCACCACCCTGTGCAACTTCGCCCGGGAGCGGCTGCGGGACAAGTTCCTGGCCGCCGACATGGGCATCACCGGCGCCAACTTCCTCGCCGCCGACACGGGCACGATCGTCCTCGTCACCAACGAGGGCAACGGCCGGATGTGCACCTCGCTCCCCCGGGTCCACGTGGCCGTGGTGCCGGTGGAGAAGGTCGTGCCCCGGCTGGCCGACCTCGGCGTGGTGCTCCCCCTGCTCACCCGCAGCGCCACCGGCCAGCCCCTGTCGAGCTACGTGTCGATGGTCACCGGGCCCCGCCGGCCCGGCGAGATCGACGGCCCGGAGCGGATGCATGTCGTGTTCCTCGACCACAACCGCCGGGCACTGGTGGGCACGCCCTACGAGGAGATGCTGGCCTGCGTGCGCTGCGGCGCCTGCCTCAACGTGTGCCCCGTCTACCGCCGCATCGGCGGTCACGCCTACGGCGGCGTCTACAGCGGGCCCATGGGCGCCATCCTCACCCCCCTCCTCTCCGCCGGCGAGGAGGGCCGGGACCTGCCCTACGCCTCGTCGTTGTGCGGGGCCTGCTCCGAGGCGTGCCCGGTGGAGATCCCGCTGGCCGACCTGCTCGTCCGCCTGCGGGCCGACCTGCGCCGGCCCGGGAGCCCGGTGGCGACGGGCCTCCCTGGCGCGCCCGCCCTTCGTCCCGCCCCCCGGCGGGCGGGGTTCGCCGCCTGGGCCCAGCTGTGGGCCTCCCCCGCCGGCTACCGGATCTCCACCGCCGGCCTGCGCCGCCTGTCCCGCCTCAGTCCCGCTCCGCTCTACCAGCGCCTGCCCGGGGTCTCGGGGTGGGCCGCGGGCCGGGACGTCCCCCTGCCCGCCCAGCGTTCGTTCCGCCAGCGCCTGGCCGCCCGGGAGGAGGAGGGCTGGTGACGGGCGCCGGCGACCGCCTCGAGCGCTTCGCCGCCGCCCTCACCGCCAACTCGGCGGCGGCGGTGGGGCCGCTCGCCTGGGAGGCGGCGGGGCAGGCGGCTCTGGCTCTGGCTCTGGATCGGGCGGCGGGGGCGGCCGTGGCCGTGGCCACCGGGGACCCCGTGCTCGTCCGCCTCGGTTTCGTCGCCCGCCTGGAGGAGGCCGGCGCCAAGGTGCTCCTGCCCTCGGACCCGGCGTGGGCCGACCTCCTGCCGTCGGCGGGGGCCGGCGTGACCGGTGCCGCCTTCGGGGTGGCGGCCACGGGCACGATCGCCGTCCCCTGCGGGGTGGCGTCACCCCGGGCGGTGAGCCTGGTCCCGCCCGCCCACATCTGCGTGGTGCGGGCCTCCGACGTGGTCGAGGATCTGTCGGAAGCGCTCGGCCTCCTCTCCTCGATGCCCTCAGCGGTGGCGTGGATCAGCGGGCCGTCGCGCTCCGCCGACCTGGAGATGACCCTCACCCTCGGGGTCCACGGCCCCGCCTCGGTGGACATCGTCCTGGTTGACGACTCCGGATGATCGAAGCAATCGGGAGAATTCGGACGATCGGCGTCATACCCCCCGGGGACCTTCGTTGGTAAGAGTGAGATGACTGGTCGGACTGGGAGGATCTGGCAGCGTCCGTGGTGGGGGATCTTCCTCGCCCTGGCCGTCCTCGCCTTCCCCGCGGGCGGAGCGTGGGCCGACCACACCTCCTACACCACGCCGGAGCGCCAGCTCGGCTACAGCGCCTGCACCTGGCCCGCCGGCCACGTCGTGACCGTGGGCGTCGACCCGGCCTACCCCTTCCCCGACCCGGCGTACTCGGACCGGCTCAACGAGGCCATCGCCCGCTGGAACGAGGTGCTGGCCACCTCCGCTCTCCAGGGCGGGATGATGCGGGTGGAAGGAGTCCCCGCCGACGTCACCGTGGAGTACCGCCAGACGGGGACGACCATGGACCACGGCGTCCTGGCCGAGACCTTCCTGCAGCGCGACGGCGACGCCGAGCTCAGCCCCGACAGCGGGCGGTGCCCCGATCGCCAGCCTCGTACCCTGGTCATGAAGGCGGCCCAGATCTACATCAACCCCCGGGACGACTGGTACAACGCCCCCGACTCCCAGGTGGGGATGTGGCAGATGTGCGACCAGGAGAGCTTCCGGGCCGCCAACGCCGCCCTGTGCTCCGATCAGGTCGACTTCGCCTCCACCATGGTCCACGAGCTGGGCCACACGCTCGTCTTCCTCCACCCCCAGACCCTCGACCAGATCGACGGGACCCCGTCGACGGCACCCACCTCGGCGTCGGCCGCCGCCCGCTGCGTGGAGTCCACCGGCACCTTCCCGGACCAGGCCACCATGTGCTCGGGTCAGGGGCTGTGGCGGGGTGAGCAGCGCACCCTGGAGACCTGGGACGTCGAGACGGCCCACAAGCACTACAGCTGACGGCCTGTATTCTCCCCGGGCGTGAGCGTCTACGCCTGCGGCCTCTCGGAGCACCCCGTGCCCACCCAGGCCGTGGGTGAGGCCGTGGGCCAGGTGCTCGAGGGACTCGAGGACGAGCGCCCCGACCTCGTGCTCCTCTTCGCCTCACCCCACCACGTGGGCGCCTTCGAGGACATCGCCACCGCCGTGCGGGCCCTGCTGGAGCCGGCGGTCCTCCTCGGTGGCACGGCCGTCGCCGTCATCGGCGGGCCCCGGGAGATCGAGGACCACACCGCCCTGTCCATCTTCGCCGCCCGCCTCCCGGCCACCATCCTCACCCCCGTCCGCCTGGAGGTCGTCCCCACCCCCGACGGGCCCTCGCTGGTGGGCTGGCCCGACGAACCCGACGGGACGCTGCTGCTGCTGGCCGACCCCTTCACCTTCCCCGCCGATGCCTTCCTGGCCCGGGTCAACGAGGATCTCCCCGGGATGCAAGTCATCGGCGGCCTGGCCTCGGCGGCCATGAATCCCGGTGGCAACCGATTGGTCATCGACGGCGAGGTCACCACCACCGGCGCCGTGGGTGCGCTGGTGAACGGAGGGATCGAGGTGCGCACCGTCGTCTCGCAGGGGTGTCGCCCGGTGGGCAAGCCCTACGTGGTGACGAAGTCGGCCCGGAACTTCATCTTCGAGCTGGGCGGCAAGCCCGCCCTGGAGCGCCTCCAGGAGACGGCCGCCGCCGCCAGTGACGAGGAGCGCGAGCTGATGCGCCAGGGCCTGCAGATCGGCTGTGTGGTCGACGAGGCCCGCCTCCAGTTCGACCGCGGCGACTTCCTCGTCCGGGGGGTGGTGGGTGCCGACCAGCGCAGCGGCGCCATCGCCGTGGGCGACGTGGTCGAGGTGGGTCGGACGGTGCAGTTCCAGGTCCGCGACGCCGGCTCGGCCGACGAGGACCTGCGCCTCCTGCTGGCGGAGGCCGACGCCGACGCCGCCCTGCTGTTCACGTGCAACGGGCGGGGTCAGCGGCTCTTCGGCGAGGCCGACCACGACGCCGGTCTGGTCGACAAGCTCATCGGTCCGCTGCCCGTGGCCGGCTGCTTCTGTGCCGGCGAACTGGGGCCGGTGGGCTCCAGGAACTTCCTTCACGGCTTCACCGCCAGCCTGGCGCTGTTCCGGTCCTGAGCGCGGTTTTCTGCCGCCGGCAATTCCCCCCGGGTCTCCCCCCGGAAAGGGTGTCGCCCTCCACCGGCGCCGGGTACCTCTTAAAGAGAGACCGCCTTTGGCGCGCCGTTAGGCTTGCGGTCCGTTCCCGGTAAGGAGAGATCTGATGACCAACGACGTCGAGGCCCGGGCGATCAATGTGGTGCGGGGCCTCGCCATGGATGCGGTCCAGGCGGCCAACTCGGGGCACCCGGGCACGCCCATGGCCCTCGCCCCGCTGGCCCACGTGCTCTACACCCGCATCCTCCGTTACGACACCGCCGAGCCGGGCTGGCCCGACCGCGACCGCTTCGTCCTCTCCGCCGGTCACGCCTCCATGCTGCTCTACGCCATGCTGCACCTCACCGGCTACGACCTGAGCCTCGACGACCTCAGGGCTTTCCGGCAGTGGGGTTCACGGACCCCCGGACACCCCGAGTACGGCCACGCCCCCGGCATCGAGACCACCACCGGTCCCCTGGGCCAGGGGTTCGCCAACGGGGTGGGCATGGCCATCGCCGAGGCCAACCTGCGGGCCCGCTTCGGGGCTGAGGTGTGCGACCACCGGACCTTCGCCATCTGCTCCGACGGCGACCTGATGGAGGGCATCAGCCACGAGGCCGCCTCCCTGGCCGGCCACCAGAAGCTGGGCCGGCTCGTCTACGTCTACGACGACAACCACATCACCATCGACGGGGAGACCGAGCTGGCCCTCTCCGACGAGGCCGGCCGGCGCTTCGAGGCCTACGGGTGGCACGTGCTGCGCCTGGGTGAGGTGGCCGAGGAACTCGACGCCCTGGAGCAGGGACTGCGGGAGGCCATCGCCGAGGAGGACCGCCCGTCGCTGATCATCCTCCGCAGCCACATCGGCTTCCCCTCCCCCAAGTTCACCGACACGCCCGAGGCCCACGGCGCGCCGCTCGGCGCCGACGAGGTGGCCAAGGTCAAGGAGATCCTGGGCATGCCGGCGGACGAGACCTTCTGGGTCCCCGACGACGTCGTCGCCTTCTACCGGGACGCGGGCCGCCGGGGCGAGACCGAGCGCGCCGCCTGGAGCCAGCGGGTCGACGCCTTCCGGTCGTCCCAGCCCGAGCTGGCCGAGGAGTACGACGCCTGCCTGGCGGGCCGGGGCCGTCCGGGGTGGGAGGCCAAGCTGCCGTCGTGGCCGGCGGGCGAGTCGGTGGCCACCCGGGTGGCGTGCTCCGACGTGCTCGGCGCCATCGCCGATCTCGTGCCCGGCCTCTTCGGCGGCGGCGCCGACCTGACCGGCAACACCGGCACCAAGCTCAAGGGCTTCGGGGTCTTCTCCCCCGAGGACCGCAAGGGCCGCCAGTTCTACTTCGGCGTCCGGGAGCACGCCATGGGCTCGACCATGAACGGCATGGCTCTGCACGGGGGCCTGCTGCCCTTCGGCGGCACCTTCCTCATCTTCTCCGACTACATGCGGCCGGCGGTGCGTCTGGCGGCGCTGATGTCGGCCCGAACCGCCTTCGTGTGGTCCCACGACTCGGTCGGCCTGGGCGAGGACGGTCCCACCCACCAGCCCATCGAGCACCTGGCCGCCCTGCGCGCCATCCCCGCCCTGCGGGTCATCCGGCCCGCCGACGCCAACGAGACAGCCGAGGCGTGGCGCGTCCACCTCAACTCCGACGGCCCCAGCGCCATCATCCTGTCCCGCCAGAAGCTTCCCGTGCTGGAGAACAGCGCCGAGCGGGCCCAGGCCGGGGTGGCCCGGGGCGCCTACGTGCTCGTCGACGAACCCGGCGACCTCGATTTGGTGCTCCTGGGCACCGGCTCCGAGGTGTCGGTGTGCGTCGGGGCCCAGCGCCTGCTGGCGGGAACGGGGACGTCGGCGCGGGTCGTCTCCATGCCGTGCTGGGAGCTGTTCGCCGCCCTGCCGTCCGTGGCCCGGGCCGAGGTGCTGCCCCCGGGTGTGCCCGTCCTGGCGGTGGAGGCCGGGACCAGCCTGGGCTGGGAGCGCTACGCCGACGACGTCGTGGCCATCGACCGCTTCGGCGCCTCCGCTCCCGGTGAGGTGGCGCTGGCGCGGTTGGGCTACACCCCCGAGAATGTGGCCGGACGGGCGCGCGACCTGTTGGAGCGCGGCGGCCACCGGCCCGTCCCCGCCGCGGGCGGCAACCCCGGCGCCGGCGGCGCCGGCGGAGAGAGGAGCGAGCAACCTTGAGCGGAACGGCGAGCCCCATCTGCCGCCTGGTCGAGTACGGCCAGAGCCCCTGGTACGACAACCTGCGGCGCCAGCTCATCGCCGACGGCGAGCTGGCCCGCATGGTGGCCGACGACTGCATCCGGGGGGTCACCTCCAACCCCACCATCTTCGAGAAGGCCGTCTCCGCCGGCGAGGAGTACGACGCCCCCGTGATGGACCTGGCCCGCCAGGGGATGTCCACCGAGGACATCGGCTGGCAGCTGGTGACGGAGGACGTGGCCGCCGCCTGCGAGGTGCTCCGCCCCGTCTTCGACGAGAGCGGTGGCGGCGACGGCTTCGTCTCCCTCGAGGTCGACCCCACGCTGGCCCACGACACCGAAGGGACCATCACGCAGGCCCGGGCGCTCCACGAGCGGCTCGGCCTCCCCAACCTGATGGTCAAGATCCCGGCCACTGCCGAGGGCGTCCCCGCCATCGAGGCCATGATCGGCGAGGGCCGCAAGATCAACGTCACGCTCATCTTCTCCCTGGCGCGCCACGCCGAGGTGATCGAGGCCTACCTGAGCGGCCTGGAGCGCCTGGTGGGCGACGGGGGGGACCCGGCCCAGGTGGCGTCAGTGGCGTCCTTCTTCGTGTCCCGCGTCGACACCGAGGCCGACCGGCGCCTACCCGAGGGCCATCCGCTGCGGGGCAAGGTGGCGGCGGCCAACGCCAAGCTGGCCTACCAGCTCTTCCGGCAGCGCTTCTCCGGCGAGCGCTGGGAGCGCCTGGCCGCCGCCGGCGCCCGCCTCCAGCGCCCCCTGTGGGCGTCGACGTCGACCAAGAACCCGGCGTACTCCGACACGCTCTACGTCGACGAGCTGGTGGGCCGGGACACGGTCAACACGCTCGCCCCCGCCTCCATGGAGGCGCTGCGGGACCACGGCGACCCCCAGCCCGACACCGTCGAAGCCGGGCTCGACGAGGCCCGCGCCGTGATCGACGGCCTGGCCGCAGCCGGAGTCGACTACGACGACCTCACCGCCACCATCGAACGCGAGGGCGTCGACGCCTTCGCCCGCTCCTACCAGGACTTCCTGGCTGCGCTGGACAAGCGCAAGAAGGAGCTCGTCTCCTAGAAACGCGCTGGCCGGGGCGGGCGGGGGTACGTAGCCTCGGGGGTGATGACGGCGTGTCCCCACTGCGGCCGGGAAGTCTCGCCCCGGGCCGCCAGCTGTCCCGCCTGTGGTGAGCCCGGCCCGGCCGCCCCGCGCCCCGGCACGCTGGCCGGCGCCGTCACCGTCGCCGGCCGGACCGACGGCTACGCCATCGCCTCCATCGCCTGCTCGGTCGTCGCTTTCTTCGGCGCTTTCATCATCGGCTCCATCGCCGGCATCGTCGTCGGGAAGCTGGCCCAGAGCCGCATCGCCGCCGACCCGACCCTCGGGGGCGAGGAGCTCGCCAAGGCCGGCATCATCCTCGGCTGGGTCGGTCTGGCCGTCGGGGCGCTGTTCCTCATGGTCGTCCTGACCCTCTTCAGCGGCTTCCTCTGGTTCTGATCGGGGCCGGGGACGGGCGGGAACAAAGCGTGAATATTCCGGTTCGTCCCGTCATGGGCGGGATGCCCGCCCGTCTCTCCTTCTGACCGCCACGATCGGAAGGAGCCTCCGATGAACACCTGCGCGCACTGCAACGGCCCGCTCTCTCCCCGCGCCACCGCCTGCCCCCACTGCGGCGATCCCGGCCCCGGAGCCCGCCAGGCCCTGACCACGGCCATGGCCACGGTCAACCGGACCGACGGCTACGCCATCGCCTCAATCGTGTGCTCGGCCTCGGCGTTCTTCGGCACCTTCCTCATCGGCTCCATCGCCGGGATCATCCTGGGCAAGATGGCCAGGAAGCGCCTCGCCGCCAACACCGAGCTCGAGGGTGAGGGGCTGGCGCAGACCGGAATCATCCTCGGCTGGATCGGCGTGGCCCTCGGTTTCGTCTTCGTGCTCCTCGGCATGGCCATGTTCTCCTCGGTCACCCGCAGCTCGGGGTTCATGCACTTCGGGTTCTGACAGCGGCGCCGGCGGACTGGCTAACGTCCCCGCCGTGGAACCGCCCGCCTACGACGTCCTCGCCGTCGGTCACGCCATCGTCGACGTGCTCAGCCACTGCGACGACGACCTCGTCGCCCGCCACGGGCTGGTGAAGGGCACGATGACCCTGGTCGACGGGGAGCGGGCGGCCGCCGTCTACGCCTCCATGGGGCCCGGCGTGGAGGTGTCGGGGGGATCGGCGGCCAACACCGCCGCCGGGGTCGCCTCGCTCGGGGGCCGGGCGGCGTTCGTGGGCAAGGTGGCCGACGACGACCTGGGCCGGATCTTCGCCCATGACCTGCGCGCCGCCGGGGTGGCCTACGACGGCGAGCCCGCCGTCTCGGCCGTGGGGACGGCCCGGTGCCTGATCCTCGTCACCCCCGACGCCGAGCGCACCATGAACACCTTCCTCGGCGTGGCCGGCGAGCTCGGAGCCACCGACGTGGACGATGACCGGGTGGCCTCTGCCGCCATCACCTACCTGGAGGGCTATCTGGTCGGCCTGCCCAGCGCCGAGGCGGCGCTGGCCCGGGCGGTGGCGGCCGGACGGCGGGTGGCGCTCACCCTCTCCGACCCCTTGTGGGTGCAGCTGCACGGCGACGCTTTCCGGGCCCTGCTGCCCGAGGTGGACGTGCTCCTGGCCAACGAGTCCGAGGCCCTGGAACTGACCGGTGAACCGACACTCGAGGGGGCGCTGGCCACGCTGGCGGCCACCTGCCCGGTGGTGGCCGTCACCCGGGGAGCCCGGGGGGCGGTGGCCATCGACGGGAAGGAGACGGTGGTCGTCCCCGCCGATCCCGTCGCCCACGTCATCGACACCACGGGCGCCGGCGACCTGTTCGCCGCCGGCTTCCTCCACGGGCTGGCCCGGGAGCTGCCGCTGGAGACGTGCGCCCGCCTGGGGGCCCTGGCCGCCGCCGAGGTCATCAGCCATGTGGGCGCCCGTCCCCAGGTGCCGCTGGCGGAACTGGCGGCTACCGCCGGCCTCCTCCCCGGGTAGCAGGATGGCGAGGGTGGCCGACTGGAAGGCGCTGGGCGACGAGGCGGTTGAGATCACCCGGGAGTACCTGCGGATCGACACCACCAACCCGCCCGGCAACGAGCGACCGGCCGCTGATCTCCTCGGCGGGATCCTGGAGGACGCCGGTGTAGAGCCCACCATCGTGGAGAGCGAGCCGGGACGGGCCAGCCTCGTCGCCCGGCTGCCGGGACGCCCCGGGGGCCGGGGTGTCCCCGAAGACAGCGGCCGCGGGCTGATCCTCCTCCATCACCTCGACGTGGTGCCGGCCGAGGCGCCGGAGTGGTCGGTCGATCCCTTCGGGGCCGAGATCCGGAACGGCTGCCTGTGGGGCCGGGGCGCCATCGACATGAAGAGCGTGGGAGTCATGCAGCTCATGACCGTCCTCGCCCTGGCCCGGGCGGGAACGCCGCTCGAGCGGGACGTGGTGTACGTGGCCGTGGCCGACGAGGAGGCGGGCGGCCTGCTGGGCGCCGCCTTCCTCACCCAGCAGCATCCCGACCTGGTGGCCGGCACGGACGTGATCAACGAGGGCGGCTACGGGCTGGCCGACACCGACCCTCCGCTCATGGCCTGCGCCCTGTCCGAGAAGGCGCTGCTATGGGTGCGCCTCAGCGCCCGGGGCACCCCCGGCCACGGGTCCATGCCGCCCGACGACCAGGCCATCGGCAAGCTCCTGGCCGCCCTCTCCGACCTGGCCGCCGACCCGCCCGCCCTGCACATCTCACCCCTGGTGGAGCGCACCTTCCGGGCCCTGGCCGCCCGGTCCGGCCCGGCCCGGCGCCGGGTGCTCGAAGGGCTGCTGCAGCCCCGGGCCCAGCCCCTGCTCCCCCGCCTGGCCCGCACCCTGCCCCGCCACTCGCGCGCCCTGCTCGGCGACGTCATCTCCATCACCCGGGTGACGTCGGGCTACAAGGAGAACGTGGTCCCGGGGACGGCCGAGGCCACCCTCGACTGCCGCCTGCTGCCCGAGACGGACCCCGACGAGTTCTTCCGCGCCCTGGCGGAGCGGATGGCGGGCCACGGCGTCACCACCGAGGTCGCCTTCTCCGACGGTCCCCACGGGACCTCGGAGGGCCCGCTCCTCCCCCTCCTGGAGGAGGTGTGCTCCGGCGCCTTCCCCGACGCCGCCTTCGCCCCGATCCTGTGCCCCGCCTTCACCGACTCGCGGTACTTCCGCCAGCTGGGGGCCGACGCCTACGGGCTGGTGCCGGTCATGCTCTCCGACGCCGAGCTGGCCACCTTCCACGGCATCGACGAACGCATCCCGCTCGACGGCCTGCGCCGCGGTTGCGAGGTGATGTACGAGATCGTCACCCGGGCCTGTGCAGCCCGGTGATGGGAGCTAGGCGAAGCGGACGGACGCCGACTTCGGTCGCAGTCCGGCCCGGACCAGAGCGCAGTGCGTGCACAGGCTTCCGATGCGCCGGACCTGGACCCGGCACGGCTCGCACGTCGCCCGCTGGCAGTCGCGGCACGTCGCCACCGCCGCTTCCCCGTAGTGATTGTCGCAGTGACCCATGGCTCTCATATCGGCGCTCCCTTAAGCCAGCGTTACGGCGGGATGAGCTTCTGCCCGATTTGCCCCCACAAAATGGCGGATACTGCTGTGATGGAACGCCTCCCCCGCTACCGCACCGGAGATCCCGAGCTCGACGCCGCCGTGGCCGAGCTGGTCACGCTGGCCGGCACCGACCACCATCCCGACCTCGTTTTCGAGCTCATCGTGTCCGCCCTGCGCATGGCGAAGGACGAGGCCAGCCGGGGGGATCTGAAGATCGCCAACGCCGCCCTCAAGGAGATGCGCTACGCCTTCCACGTCTTCGAGCCCTACCGGGGCCAGCGCAAGGTGGCCATCTTCGGGTCGGCCCGGACCATGCCCGAAGACCCTCTCTACGAGCAGGCCCGCGGCTTCGCCGCCGCCATGGCGGCCCGGGACTGGATGGTGATCACCGGGGCGGGCCCGGGGATCATGTCGGCGGGGATCGAAGGGGCGGGGACGGAGAACTCCTTCGGGGTCAACATCCGCCTGCCGTTCGAGGCCGCCACCAGCCAGTTCATTGCCGACGACCCCAAGCTCATCAACTTCCGGTACTTCTTCACCCGCAAGCTGGCGTTCATGAAGGAGTCGCACGGCTTCGTGCTCCTCCCCGGCGGCTTCGGGACCATGGACGAGGCCTTCGAGCTGCTCACCCTGGTCCAGACGGGCAAGTCGCTGCCCGCCCCCATCGTCCTCCTCGAGGTCCCCGGGGGGACCTACTGGGCCAGCTGGCGCGACTTCGTCTGTAACGAGCTGGCCGGCCGCCGGCTCATCTCACCCGACGACCTCCACCTGGTGCGGATCACCGACGACGTGCAGGACGCGGTGGACGAGATCGAGGGCTTCTACGCCAACTACCACTCATTGCGCTTCGTGGACCGGGCCCTCGTCATCCGCCTCCGCCGGATGCCCTCGGAGGAGGAGCTCGAGCGGCTCAACGAGGAGTTCTCCGACATCGTCACCTCGGGGCGCATCGAGGTGGCCCAGCCCTCAGCGCCCGAGGTCGCCGACCACGACCACGTGGACCTGGCCCGGCTCCGGTTCCGGTTCGACCGCACCCATTGGGCCCGTCTGCGCAAGCTGATCGACGCACTTAACCAGATCGCAATCTGAATTTCGTCATAGCCCGCAGCAAGCGGCGTTCACTCTTCGTGGCGCCTCTTCCCCACTCGCCGGGCGCCACCGGGAGTTCGGGTTCCCTCCGGACCCCTGCCTGAGGACGGACGCCACCCCGTCCTCTCCTGAAGCTCCGTCCGGAGCCGGCCGCAGCTGGGGGACGGCCGGCCCGGCGGGGCTTTTGTCTCCGCTACTCGACGGCGGGGGCCACCGGGTGGCCCGGCTTCTCGATGGGCGTGCGCACCGAGTTCCCCCACTCCGTCCACGACCCGTCGTAGTTGCGGACGGTCGGGTAGCCGAGCAGGTGCGTGAGCACGAACCAGGTGTGGCTGGAGCGCTCCCCGATCCGGCAGTAGGCCACGATGTCGTCGCCGGGGGCCAGCCCCTGCTCGTCGGCGTAGATGGCCCGCAGGTCCTCGACCGACTTGAAGGTCCCGTCGTCGTTGGCGGCCCGCTTCCAGGGCACGCTGGCCGCCCCCGGGATGTGCCCGCCCCGGAGCACCCCTTCCTGGGGGTACTCGGGCATGTGGGTCCGCTCGCCCCTGTACTCCTCGGGGGAGCGCACGTCCACCAGAGGCAGCTTGGCCCGGACGTGGTCGAGGACCTGCTCCTTGTAGGCCCGGATCCTGGTGTCGTCCCGGTCGACGACCGGGTACTCGGCGGCCCGGCGGGAGGAGACGTCGGTGGTCATGGGTCGGCCATCCGCCACCCACTTCTGGCGCCCGCCGTTGAGGAGGCGCACGTCGGGGTGGTCGAAGAGGCTGAACACCCACAGGGCATAGGCCGCCCACCAGTTGAAGTTGTCGCCGTAGAAGACGATGGTCGAGTCCCGCGAGATCCCCTTCTCGGACATGAGCCGGGCGAACTGCTCGCCGTCGAGGTAGTCGCGGGCCACCTCGTGGTTGAGCTCGGTGTGCCAGTCGACCTTGATGGCCCCGGGGATGTGGCCGGTGTCGTAGAGGAGGACGTCCTCGTCGGACTCGACGATCACCACGTCGGGGTCGTCGAGGTGCTCGGCCAGCCAGTCGGCCGTGACCAGCTTCTCCGGGTGGGCGTAGGCGGAGAGGACGTCAGCGGCGTCAGCGTCAACAGGAGGCATCTACCTCACTCCTTCACGAGCGGAGGGCGAATCAGAGCCCGTTACCATAACGGCGCCATGGCCACGCCCGAGAAGCTGCAACGGATCGTCGACCTCTTCGCCGGGGCACCCAAGGACCTGCGCCTGCAGGCCCTGCTCGAGTACTCCCGCAAGGTGCCCCCCCTCCCCGACCACCTGGCCGGTAACCGCCGGGACATGGAGCAGGTGGTGGAGTGTCAGACCCCGTTTTTCCTGGCCACCGAGGTCGAGCCCGACCGCACGGTGAAGCTGTGGTTCGACGTGCCCGCCGAGGCCCCCACCACCCGGGGCTTCGCCGGCATCCTGGCCAGCGGCCTGGCCGGCGAGACGGCCGAGGACATCCTGGCCACCCCCGACGACTTCTACGAGGACATGGGGCTGTCCGAGGTGATCTCCGGGCTGCGGCTCCGGGGCATGTCGGCCATCCTCTACCGGCTCAAGCGCCAGGTGCGCGACGGCCTCGCCACCCTGCCGGCGGCGTGAAGCCCGCCCACTGGCGGTTTCCGTTCCTGGATTGGCCCCATCCCATCCCGCTCGCCCACCGGGGCGGGGCCGCCGAGGTGGGGGGCGAGAACACGCTGGGGGCGTTCGAACGGGCCCGGGCGCTGGGCTACCGCTACCTGGAGACCGATGGGCGGGTGACGTCCGACGGGGTGCTGCTCGCCTTCCACGACGAGGTGCTCGACCGGGTCACCGACCAGACCGGGCGCCTGGAGGACCGGCCCTGGTCGGAGGTGCGCCACGCCCGACTGGGCAACGGCGAGCCCATCGCCACCATGGAGGAGCTGCTCGCCGCCTTCCCCGACGCCCGCTTCAACATCGACCCCAAGATGGATCGGGCCGTGGAGCCCCTGGTGGAGGCGCTGCGGCGCACCGACGCCTGGGACCGGGTCAACGTCGCTGCCTTCTCCGATCCCCGGCTGCTCCAGCTGCGCCGCCTGGCCGACCGCCCCGTGTGCACCGCCATGGGGCCCATCGCCATCGGCCGGCTCCGCCTCGCCTCCTTCGGCGTCCCGCCCGGACCCTTCGCCGCCGCCTGCGTCCAGGTACCGATGCGCTACAAGCGGGCGCCGCTGGTCGACGCCCGCTTCGTGCGGGCCGCCCACCGCTGCCGCATCCCCGTCCATGTGTGGACCATCGACGAGCCCGCGGAGATCAACCGCCTGCTCGACCTGGGGGTGGACGGGATCTTCACCGACCGCCCCACCGTGCTCAAGAACGTTTTGATCGAGCGGGGCCAGTGGGCAGAGTAGGGGCGTGACCGCCTCGACCACTCTGCCCTCCACCGGCAAGATGCTGTGGCGGGGTCTCCGCCGGCGCTGCCCACGCTGTGGCGGCGGGAAGCTGTTCGAGGGCCACTTCACGATGAAGCCCGCCTGTCCCCGGTGCGGGCACTGCTTCGAGCCCCGGGCCGAAGAGGGGTTCTTCCTGGGGGCGCTCATGATCAACCTGGGCGTGACCCAGGGCCTCATCCTCCTCGGGCTCTTCGTCTACATCGCCGTGCTGGCCGGCGGTCGAGGGGGCATCCCGGTGGTGCCGCTGCTCCTGGTGGCAGGCGCGCTGGTGGTCGCCCTCCCGATCCTCTTCTATCCCTTCTCCAGGACCATCTGGGCTGCCTTCGACCTGGCGCTGCACACCATGGACCCCAACCGGGCCAAGCAGGATCCGCGGGCCCGCTAGGCGTCGTCGAGGAGCTCGAGGATCCGCTCGGGCGGCCGGGCCACCACCGCCCGGTCCCCCCGGATGGCGATGGGGCGCTCGATGAGGATGGGGTGGGAGGCCAGGGCGTCGAGGAGGGTGTCCCGGTCGGCGCCCTCCAGCCCCAGCTCGGCGTAGACGGGCTCGCCGCGGCGGACGATGGCCCGGGGGTCGTCGGTGCCGAGCAGGGTCAGGATCCGCTCCAGGTCATCGCGGCTCGGGGCGTTGTCGAGGTAGCGCACGTAATCCGCCGCCACCCCTCGCTCCTCCAGGATCCCGTGGGCCGTGCGGCACTTGGAGCACTGCGGGTTGAACCAGACCGTGACGTCTGCGCTCATGAGCTGGGCGGCGTGGTCGGGGGCGCCGTGGTGTCCGTGGTGGGCGGCGCCGTGGTGTCGGTGGTGGGCGGCGCCGTGGTGGTGGAAGAGCCCCCTTCAACGGGGGCCACCTGGCTGGCGCACCGGGTGAGGCCGAGCTCCCGGGCCGACTCGTCGAAGTCGGCGAAGGGGTCGGGCCCCTTGGCCGTCAGATAGCCCTCAGGGTCTTTCTTGAGGCCGTCGGACACCTCGTCGATGGCGTCCCGGCCGGCGTCCAGCATGTCCTTCACCGCCGCCCGCTCGTCCGCCGGCGGGTTGAGCTTCTCGATCTGGTCGAGCTTCTTGCGGGCGATGGGGACGGCCTGGTTCAAGAAGAAGTCGGCGATCTGCTGGGTGGTGGGCTGGCCGGCGGCCGTCAGGTCCTTGCCCGCCGTCTCCAGCTCCTGGTCGCCGGCCACACAGGCGGCGTTGGCCTGCTTGGCGAACTCCTCGGCGGACAGCGCCGAGCCCTTGTCGTCGCCGCAGGCGGCGGTGCCGAGGACGAGGGCGAGGGTGAGGACGAGGAGGGTGGGGGGGATGCGTCGCACGCCGGGAACGTTAGCGGTCCCGCCCCGGGTGACTTGTAGGCTCCTGCGCCCGATGACGGAACCCCGGTTGTATTTCGAGGACTTCGCCCCCGGCCAGGTCTACGAGCTGGGCAGCCACCCGCCCGTCAGCGAGGACGACATCATCTCCTTCGCCCGCCAGTGGGACCCCCAGGTCTTCCACATCGACCCCGAAGCGGCCAAGGAGACCATGTGGGGGGGCATCATCGCCAGCGGCTGGCACACGGGCGCCATGGCCATGCGCCTGCTGGTCGACGGACTCCTGTCGCGCTGCTCCTCACAGGGCTCGCCGGGCGTCGACCACGTCCGCTTCCGCCGCCCGGTCCGTCCCGGCGATGTCCTCTCGGGCCGGCACACCATCATGGAGACCGAGCCGTCGGCCAGCCGCCCGCACCTGGGCAAGATCCGGGCCTTGACCGAGCTGATCAACCAGGACGGCGAGACGGTGGTGTCCATGGAGGGCATCGGCTTCTACGACCGGCGTCCGGAATAACCTCGGCATCATGCAGGTCGAGGTGATTCGCAGCGCCCGCCGGCGCAAGACGGTCTCTGCCCGCCGGGTCGACGGGGTGGTGCGGGTCTCCATCCCGGCCACCATGAGCCGCACCGACGAGCGGCGGTGGGTGGCGGTGATGGTGCGCCGCCTCGACCGCTCCGCCGCCGGCCAGGGCCTGGACCTCGGGAAGCGGGCGGCGGCCCTGGCCCGCCGCTACGAGCTGCCCGAGCCCACTTCCATCCGCTTCGTGGACAACCAGGCCCTTCGCTGGGGCAGCTGCACGCCCTCCGAGGGGACGGTGCGGATCTCCTCCAAGCTGGCCACCGAGCCGGCTTGGGTCCTTGACTACGTGATCGTCCACGAGCTGGCCCACCTGGTCGTGGCCGGTCACAGCCGGAAGTTCTGGGACCTGGTGACCCGCTACCCCCGGGCCGAGCGGGCCCGGGGGTGGCTCGCCTGCCGGGAGGCGGGCCCACCCGGCGCCTGACCGCCGGCGCCGCCGGGTCCCTACGCCATGGTGAGCCCGCCGCTCACCGACAGGGTCTGGCCGGTCACGAACCCGGCGTCGTCGGAGGCGAGGAAGGCGACGACGCCGGCCACGTCCTCGGGGCGGCCCAGACGCTTCATGGGGATCGCCCGCTGGAGCGAGGCGCGGAGTCCCTCGTGGCCCTCCATCACCTCGTCCAGGAAGGCGGTGTCGGTGGGACCCGGACAGATCACGTTGGCGGTGATGTTGTGGCGGGCCACCTCCCGGGCCAGGGTCTTGGTGAAGCCGATGAGCCCCGCCTTGGCCGCCGAGTAGACCGATTCGCCCGAGGAGCCGACCCGGGCGGCATCGGAGCTGATACTGACGACGCGCCCGGCCTGGCGGTCGACCATGAGCGGGAGGACGGCGTGGGTGCAGCGCAGGGCACCCTTGAGGTTGATGTCGATCAGGCGGTCCCAGAGGTCCTCGTCGGTGTCGAGGAAGGGGGCGACCCGGTCCCAGCCGGCGTTGTTCACCAGCACGTCGATGGGGCCCAGCGTCTGCAGGACGATGAGCACCCCGGCGTGCACGCTGCCGGTGTCGGTGATGTCCACCTTGATGCCCACGGCATGGTCCTCGCCCAGGGTGGCGGCGGTGGCCTCGGCCGTGGCCCGGTCGACGTCGGTGACCGCCACCAGGGCGCCCTCCTCCACCAGCCGGGCGGCGATGGCGGCACCCATCCCCCGCCCGGCTCCGGTCACGAACGCCACCTTCCCCGCCAGACCCCTCATGGCGGAATGCTGCCACGCCGTCGGCGGTTGAGAGGACACATGGAGATCAAGGAACTCGGCCACATCGTCCTCTACGTCTCAGACCTGGAGCAGTCCCGGAAGTTCTACGGCGGGGTGCTCGGCTGGCAGGAGATCGCCACCTTCGGGAGCCAGGGAGCGATGTACTCGTCGGGCCGCACCCATCACGAGCTGCTGCTCCTCGAGGTCGGTCCCGGCGCCGAGCCCATTCCCCGGGGCCGGCGGGTGGGCATGTACCACTTCGGCCTCAAGATCGGCACCACCGACGACGAGCTGAGGGCGGCCCTCTCCGAGCTGGAGTCCGCCGGCGTCACCGTGGTGGGGACGACCGACCACGGCGTGACCCACAGCGCCTACATCCTCGACCCCGACGGCAACGAGATCGAGCTCTACATCGACGTGCAGCCCGAGAGGTGGCGCGACGACCCCGCCGCCGTCATCGCCCCCATCAAACCGCTGACCCTGTAGCGCGCTTACTGTCCGAGGGGTGCGGGACACTGCGGACCGACGGGCGGCCCCTCCGGCGAGACCTCCGGCGCTGATCGGCGCCCCCCGGGTCCGCCTGGCGGCGCTGCCGACGCCGCTCCAGCCCGCACCCCGCCTCTCCGCAGCTCTCGGGGTGGAGGTGTGGGTCAAGCGGGACGACCTCACCGGAGTGGGCCTGGGCGGCAACAAGGCCCGCAAGCTCGAGTTCCTCCTGGGGGATGCCCGGGCCTGGGGCGCCGACGTGGTGGTCACCGGCGGGGGGCCCGGCTCCAACCACATCCAGATCACCGCCGCCGCCGCCGCCCGCCTCGGCCTGGACTGCGTCCTCGTGCTCTACGGGGAACGGCCCCGGCCGGAGCCGCTCAACCTGCGCCTCGCCCGCCTGGCCGGCGCGTCGGTGCGCTTCACCGGCGACGCCGACCGGGCCAGCGTCGACGCCGGCCTCGACGCCACCGTCGGCCGCCTGGAGCGCAGCGGGCGCCGCCCCTATCGCATCGGGCGGGGCGGGGCCACGGCCGTGGGCTGTCTCGGCTACGTGGAGGCCGCCTTCGAGCTGGAGGAGCAGCTGCCCGGCGGGGCTTGGGGGCACCCAGCTCCGACCTCCGACCCCGAGGCGGTGGTGCTGGCCACCGGGTCGTGCGGCACCCAGGCCGGCCTCCATCTGGGAGCGGCGCTCGCCGGCGCCTCCTGGCGCCTGCTCGGGATCTCCGTCAGCCGGCCGGTGGCGGAGTGCCAGGAGCGGATCGGCTCCCTGGCCCGGGGGGCGGCCAGCGTCCTGGGGGTCCGTCCCGTGCTCGGCGACGTCGAGGTATCCGACGGCATCGGCCCCGGCTACGGCCGGCCGTCCCGGGCCGGGCAGGCGGCCGCGGCACTGACCGCCCGCACCGAGGGGCTGTTCCTCGACCCCGTGTTCACGGCCAAGGCCATGGCCGCGCTGGCGGCGGCGGCCGAGTCGGGCGAGCTGACCGGCCCGGTGGTCTTCCTCCACACCGGCGGAAGCGGCGGGCTGTCCGGCAAGGGCCAGCCCTAGCCAGGGCGGAAATCACCGGCACGGCCCCCACCCCGCTCGTTAGGGTCAGGATCGTGCGGCGCCGTTCGAGGCGCTGGGCATCGAGCCCGGCGAAGCCTGATAGGCCCATCCGGCGGCCGGTCGGCCGCCAGCGATCAGCCCGCCGGCTTCCGGCCGCGGACGGAGACGATGGTGAAACCAGGCTCGAGGAAGCCGGGACGCCCGAGGGCGGCGGACAGCTCGTCGAGTTCCTCGCCGGTCACCGCCCCGGTGGACACCAGGGCGGGGCGCAGGGCGGTGATGGTCATGGCGTGCCAGCGGGCCAGGTCGGTGCCGCCGGCCACCGCCGGGGTGGCGATCTCCATGGCCACGTCCTCCAGGCCCAGGGCGGCGACCTCGGCGGGCAGGGCTCGCCCACAGGTCACGTCGTAGCCGGGGTCGGCCCGGTAGGCCTCCATGTGGCGAGCCCACAGGGGGTTGGGGGAGGCCAGGGCGGCGGCGCAGTCGGGTTCCTCGAACAGCACCCACCCGTCCGGTGCCAGCCAGTCGACCATCCGCTTCATGACCGCCACGCGGTCGGGAAGATGCTCGAGCACCAGGCGGGTGTGGATGAGGTCGAAGGTTCCGGCGGCGAAGTCGCGGGTGCGCAAGTCGCCCCGGAGAACCTCCACCCCCGGCGCACCGGCCAGGACATCGAGGAAGCGGGTGTCGATGTCGACGGCGGTGAGGTGGCCGGCGGGTACGACCCGCTCGGCCATCCAGCGGGCCGTTGTGCCCGCCCCGGGCCCGACTTCGAGGCAGCGCCAGTTCGGGCCGCAGGCGAGCGCCTCCAGCTGCCGGAAGGTGGCGGGGTCGAGCCAGGCGGCCAGAAGCTCGAGTCGCTCCCGCTCACCGCCCCAGTCGGGCGGGATGGTGTAGTCCCCGGGCCGGTGCACTCAGGCCCGGGCCGGCGCCCGCTTCGTCCTGGGTGCCTTGGATGCGGGCCGGCCCAGGGCCCGGGCCAGGTCGGCGCGGGCTTTGAGGGCCTCCTCGGCCCGGGCGTCGGCGGCGCGGGCCCGCTCGGCGGCGACCTTGGCCGCCAGCCGGGCCTCCGTCGTCTCGGCCCGGAGCTTGGCGGCGGTGGATTCGGCCGCTCGCAACGCCTTGCGGGCCTCGTTGCGCTCCGCCCTGGCCCCGTCGGCCTCGGCCCGGGCCCGCACCACCTCCGCTTCGGTGCGCCGGAGGGTCCGCTCGGCGTCGGCCTCGGCGCGCCGCAGGGCCCGTTCCAGCTCGGCGCGGGCGGCGACGGCCGCCTCTGCCTCCCGGCGGGCCTCGTCGCGGGCATCCTCCGCCTGCCGGGCCGCTTCCAGGGCGCCGTCGCGTGCCGCCTCGGCGTCCTCCGCCTGGCCCCCGGCCCGTTCCGCGGCGGCGACCGAGGTCTCCGCCATCTCCCGGAAGGCGCTGGCGGCGGCCTGCTCCCGGTCCCGCTCGGCCGTCGCCGCCATCGCCCGGCCCTCGGCCTCCGTGGCCCGCAGGCGGGCGTCCTGGAGCTCACGGGCCACCCGGTCGGCGTCACCCAGGGCCAGGGCCCGGCCCACCTCCGTGCTCAGGCGACGGAGCTCTTCACCCAGCGCCGCCAGTCGCGCCGCCACCTCGGTGGGCCGGCCTCCGTCGCCCGGGGCCGGACCGACGCCGGCGGGCGGCAGGGGGCGGCGGGAGCGCGACCGGTGGGCGGCGATGCGATGGCGGTCCGAGCAGTACTCCCGCAGGTTCCCGCCCCGGATGGGCTGCACCAGCGGGGCCGGCCCGCCGTCGGGCCCCAGGGTGCAGGCGTCGTAGCGGCACAGGGTGGGGGCGGCGTCGATGTTCATGGGCAGGATTCTCCACACCCGGGGACTCCGTTACAACGACCGTTGCGATCGTTGCGTTACCGGGGGGCGAGGTCGACCGCCACCACCAGGGCGGAGCGCCCCCAACCGATGAGGTCGTCGGGTGAGGTGGCGTACTTGGCCAGCATCCGCCGGCGGGCGTCAGCGTCCTCGGGCGTCCCCGCCTCCACCACCCGGGCGGTGGCGGCGTAGTTCTCGTCGCCCATCCGCAGGCGGACGGCCGGGTCGGCCCTCAGGTTGCGGACCCAGTCAGCGGAGTCCCGCCCCCCCGCCATCAGGTGCACGGTGCCGCCGCCGACCACGAACCAGATCTCGATGGTGTGGGGCCGGCCGGTGCGCCGCCCCGTGGTCGTCAAATAGCAGAAGGCCTGGTCCATC
>JBIOYN010000167.1:0-3913 GCA_044870155.1 Acidimicrobiia bacterium
CCGCCGTACGACGACCACCACCCGGGAGCGGACGACCACCACGACGGGGAAGACCACCACCACGACGCGACGGACGACGGCCACCACGACGAGGAGCAAGACCGTCCTCAACCCCTCGACGTCCACCACCACGCGGCCGGGGAACGCCACCGGGCCCAAGGCGGCCCCGGCGCCGGGCGCTCCCGGCCCGGCGCCCGTACCCGCCGCCCCCGGCACGGGCTGGCACGCCCCCGGCGGCGACCTCAAGGACCCTGAGGGGGGCGGAGGCGTGGTCGGCCCGGACACCGACACCACCCCCGGCCGGACGAAGTCGGGTGGCGGCGGCGGCCGCCTGGCCCAGGGGGGCGCCACCGACAGCGAGCAGGCGGCCCCGGCGGACGAGCCCCGCATGGACACGCTCCTCGACCACTGGAACATTCCCCGGCCTGACGTCCGGCCGGCCACGCCGGGGCCGGCGCCGGCGCCCGCCGACGGCCCGCCGGTGACGGCCGTGGCCGCCGACCGGCATGGGAAGGGGTCACCGGGGCCCGACGGCCTGACCGTGTTGTTCAGCCTGCTGGTGGTCGGCTTCGTGGCCGGCGGCGGCTACGTCGGCTACCGCAACTGGCTCAAGCGCTACCAGCCTGCCTAACCGGCGGCCCGCTTGTGGATGCTGGGCGGGAAGAGCCCCGCTTCCACGCAGGCGGCCGACCAGGCGTCGAGCTGGCCGACAACGGCGTCGAGGTCGCTGCCGATGGCCTTCACCACCGACCGCTGGCCGGCGTCGGTGCGGGCCTCGATGTCCTCCCGCAGCCGCCGGCCCTCCGGGGACAGCCGGTTGCCCTCCAGGAGCCCGTTGCCCCGCAGCTGATCGGCGGTGGCCTCGAGGGTCTCGGTGGGCCAGGCCCGGGAGGCGCTGTAGGCGTAGAGCGGGAGGCCCACGTAGAGCTCGGTGAGGATGTTCATGGCCACGGGGTCGACGCCGGCGGCCACGCAGGCGGCCACATGGGTGTCGCCCCGGTGCTCGCGGATGATGTCGCATGCCCGCCACAGCTGACCGGCGGGGTCGCGGGGCCAGGGCTGGGACGCCAGGCCGGAGAACAGGGGCCGGCCCGTCCCGTCGGCGGCGTCGATGCCCCGGCGCAGGGCCGTGACCACCCCGGACACGTCGGCGTCGGGGATGACGGTGCGGAGGCTGGCGGCGGTGGCCTCTTCCCGGGCCGCCACCATGTCGCTGCGGGCGACCTTCCCCCGTCCCTCCTCGTAGAGGGCGGTGATGAGCCCGGGCTCGAACACGGCGAAGGCGGACACGACGACGGCCGCCGCCGGCTCGCCCATCCCCGACCCCCGGCCCCAGGCGTAGCCGGTCAGGAAGTTGAGCCCGAGGGCGGCGAGCGCCTCGTTGGTCTGGCGGGACCAGACGGCGTGCATGGCCACCGGCTCCATGGCGTCACGCAGCCGGCGGGCCGGATGGGTGGCGGGAGGCGGCGGCGCCGACCCGGCGGGGGAGGGGGCGTAGAAGGCGGCGAGAGCGGCTTCGTAGTCCATGCGGGATCCTTTCCTCCTGTGCCGGGGCCCAGGCGGGTCAACCTACACATCACCGTTCCGGCCCCGGGACTTCAGCTCCTCCAGGCGGGCGAGGGTGTCCTGGCCGGCGGCGGCGTCCCGTCCCACGGCGGATGCCAGGGCACCTGCCTCCCGCAGGCTCCGGTGGAGCGCCCGGATGGTGGTGACCGCCGACCGCAGGTTGAGCTCGAGGGCGTCGAGGGCGACGGCCACGCGGGCCAGCACCACCACGCACAGCATCAGGGCCAGCAGGGCGAGGGTGAGGGCGGGCATTCAGGCGAGGTACTTGGCGAACCAGTCGAGGAGGGCGGCGTAGGCCTGGGTGGCGGCGTCCTTGTTGTACCGGGGGCCGGTGTCGTTGAAGAAGGCGTGGTCCACACCCTCGAACGTCTTGACCTCGTGAACCAGTCCGGCCTTCTCCAGAGCGGCGGTGGCGGCGTCGCGGCTGCCGTTCACCCGGGTGTCGAGGCCGGCATAGATGGCGAGCACGGCAGCTTTCGCGCCGGTGAAGTCGGCTCCGTCGGGGAGCGGGCCGTAGAAGGGGACGGCGGCGGCCAGGCGGGGCTCGGGCGCGGCCAGCACCGACCACGTCATCCCGCCCCCGAAACAGAAGCCCATGGTGGCCAGCTTCTTGCCCGGCACCCGCTGCTCGAGCTCGTCGATTCCGGCCCGGGCGTCGGCCACCAGCCGCTCCCGGGGTGCGGCCGAGAGGGCCGCCTGGGCGGCAGCCTCATCGGCCAGGGACGCCGTGCCTCCTTCCTCGGAGAGGAGGTCCACGGCCAGCGCCGAATACCCCGACTCCGCCAGCCGGGCGGGCAGGGCCACGAAGTGGGGGGTGAGCCCCCGGTTCTCGTGGATGATGAGCACCGCACCCTTGGGGGTGGCGGCGGCGGCGAATGACCCCATGAGGTTGCCCCGCGGTCCCTGGAACGTGATCAGGTTCCCGCTCGCCGCCGTGGTGGTGGTCGACTCCGCCGTGGTCTGGGTCTCGGCCGGTGGTCCCTCGCCGGTGGGGGTGCCGCCGTCATCGTCGCCGCCGCACGCCGCCAGCAGGGCGGCGGCGGCCGGCGCCGACAGACCGAGCAGGGCGAGACGGCGCAGCGCCTCCCGGCGGGTGAGGATCCCATCGGCGGCGTCGGTGGCGATCTCGGCGGCGATGTAGTCCTGGAAGGCCATGGGCGTGACGGTATCGCAGTAGTTTCGGGGCCGTGCCCAGGGCAGCGTCGATCGTCCTCGTCAACACCGGTCACGGCAAGGGGAAGTCGTCGGCTGCCTTCGGGGTCATGGGCCGGGGGTGGGCCCGGGGCTGGCGGGTGGGGGTGGTGCAGTTTATCAAGGGCGGCAAGTGGAAGACGGGCGAGCGCAAGTTGGCCGACCACCTCGGGATCGAATGGCACACGCTGGGCGACGGCTTCACGTGGGAGTCGACCGACCTGGACGAGACCGCCGCCAAAGGGCGCCACGCCTGGGAGGTGGCCCGCGAGAAGCTGGCCAGCGGCGACTACGACCTGTTGATCCTGGACGAGCTGACGTACGCGGTGAAGTACGGCTGGGTGCCCGTGGAGGAGGTGGTGTCCGGCATCACCGGCCGGGCGCCCAAGACCAACGTGGTCGTGACCGGCCGCGACGCCCCGGCCGAGATCGTGGACGTGGCCGACACCGTCACCGAGATGCGCAAGGTGAAGCACGCCTACGACACCGGTATCAAGGCCGTGAAGGGCATCGAGTACTGAACACTTCGGGGACACCCCGGGCCCCGGGCCAACTCCTCGGGCTCGATCTCGGTACGACCAACCTCAAGGCCGTGCTCGTCGACGGCGACGGGACGGTGCGGGCCGCCGTCTCAAAGCCCACGCCCTTCACCCCCCGCCTGGGCGGCGGGGTGGACATGGAGGCTTCCGACCTGGAAGGGGTGCTGCGGGAGCTGATCGGCGAGCTCGGCGAGGCCCGGTCCGGCGTCGCCAGCGTGGGGGTGGCGGGCATGGCCGAGAGCGGCGTCCCCCTGGCCGAGGGCCACCCCCTCGGGCCGATCCTCGCCTGGTTCGACGGGCGGGGCGAGGAGACGGCATCGGAGCTCGTCGCCGCTCTCGGTCCCGGGCTCGCCCTGCGGATCGGCCAGCGGGTCCGGAGCGTGTCCTCGGTGGCCAAGCTGGGCTGGCTGCTGGCCGACGGGATGCCCCTGCCCCAGCGCTGGCTGGGGGTTCCCGAGACGGTCCTCTACCTGTTGACCGACGCCGAGGCCACCGAGCACTCGCTGGCCGCCCGCACCGGCGCCTACGACGTGGCCGCCGGGAGCTGGATCTCCGAGGTGGCCGACGTCCTCGGGGTGTCACCGGACATCTTTCCCGCCGTGGCCCCGGCCGGGGAG
>JBIOYN010000168.1:0-6481 GCA_044870155.1 Acidimicrobiia bacterium
TGGTGGCGCGCCTGCGGGCCCTGGGGACCGAGACGCTGCGCCACGACGTTCCCGCTGGGGCCTGGTTGGCCGACTGGGACCGGGTGGTGGCGTCCCGCCGGGCGGGGGCACCCTGGCCCCGGGCCGACGGCGCCCCCATCCACCGGCGCATGGACGACCTGGTGAAGGACCTGCGCCCGTGCGAGATGCCGGCCCGGCTCATCCCCGGACGGGAGTAGCCGTGCGGTCCCGGCGCTGGTGGGGGGCGCCGGCGGCTGCCCTCGTGCTCACCCTGCTGGCGGCACCGGGAGCGCCGGTGAGGGCCACGCCGCCGGACGGCCGGGACGTCACCGCCACGCTCTTCCAGTGGAGCTTCGACTCCGTGGCCCGGGCCTGCACCGACGTCCTCGGGCCCGCCGGCTACGGCGCCGTCGAGATCTCGCCCGCCCACGAGCACATCGCCGGTCCGCAGTGGTGGACGGTGTACCAGCCGGTGAGCTACCGCATCGCCGGGCGCCTCGGGGGCGAGCACGCCTTCCGGCACATGGTCCGGACCTGCCACGGCGCCGGGGTGCGCATCGTGGCCGACGTCGTCATCAACCACATGACCGCCGGAGCGGGCACGGGAACGGGCACCGGTGGCTCGCCCTACGCCAAGTACGACTATCCCGGGTACTACCGGGAAGCGGACTTCCACACCTGCCGGACGGGCATCGACGACTACTCCGACCGTCATCAGGTCCAGGAGTGCGAGCTGGCGGGGCTGGCCGACCTCGACACCGGCAGCGACGGCGTGCGCGCCACCATCGCCACCTGGTTGGACCGGCTCGTGGCGCTGGGCGTGGACGGGTTCCGCGTCGACGCCACCAAGCACGTCGCCGCCGCCGACCTCGCCGCCATCAAGGCCCGGATGCGTGACCCGTCGGTGTACTGGGTGCAGGAGGTGGGCGTCGCTCCGGAGCCCGCCGACCGTCCCGCCGAAGCCGTGCAGCCGGCCGAGTACACGGAGATCGGCGATGTGGACGAGTTCGGCGCCGCCTACGACCTGGGGCGGATCTTCACCGGGGGCAAGCTGGCCGAGCTGAGATGGTGGGGCGACCCCGACCGGGGCTACCTGCCCAGCGAGCAGGCCCGGACCTTCGTGGACAACTGGGACACCGAGCGGGCCGGCTCCACCCTCAACGGCGGCGACGGAGCCATCTACACCCTGGCCAACGTCTTCCTCCTGGCCTGGCCCTACGGCGCCCCCAACATCTACTCCGGCTACGAGTTCTCCGACCGTGACGCCGGCCCGCCGGGGGGCGGCTGGACGTTCTGGCATGCCGACCACCGCGTCACCGCCATGGTCGGGTTCCACAACGCCGTGGCCGGCACGCCGGTGACGGACTGGTGGGACGACGGCGCCGGCGCCATCGCCTTCGGCCGTGGCGAGAAGGGTTTCGTGATCCTCAACCACGAAGGCGCTCCGCTGAGCCGCAGTTTCCAGACGTCGCTGCCGGCGGGCTCCTACCGGGACGTGATCGGCGGCCGGCGCTACACGGTCGACGCCGGGGGGCGGTTCACCGCCACCGTGGGCGCCGGCGACGCCCTCGCCCTGCTCAGGCCAGGTTGAGGCGGCGCAACACCTCGGCGGGCGCGTCCAGCAACCCCATGTAGAAGGGCCCGAACTCGGCGTAGCGGGCCGAGACCTCGTCGAAGCGCATCTCGTAGAGGATGTCCTTGAGGGCCACGGGGTCGTCGGCCAGCAGGGTTACGCCCCACTCCCAGTCGTCGAAGGCGAAGGAGCTGGTGACGAGCTGGAGCACCCGGCCGGCGTAGGTCATGCCCACCCGGGCGTGGCCCCCCATGAGCCGGCGGCGCTCCTCGAAGGGCAGGGCGTACCAGTTGGCGCCCTCCACCCGGCGCTTGGACATGGGATAGAAGCAGATCAGCCGCTTGAGGGGCAGGCGGGGGTGGAGCTTGTCCTCCCGGTACTTGGCCATCCGGGCCCGCCACGCCTCCATGCGCTCCTCCACCGCCGCTCCGGACAGGCCCTCCTCGTGGGCGGCCAGGCGGGCCCGCTCGTCGCCCTCCGTCGACATGTACTCGGACAGCTCGGTGAGCGAGAGGTAGGACCAGGCGGGGACGAGCGGGGCGGCGGCCAGCTCCGACTCGAAGGCGGACAGCCGGGCCAGGTCGGGGCCGAGGGCCATGTTCCCGAGGTCGGCCTTGTGGCCCAGGGTGGCCGAGACCAGGGCCTGGTGGCCGTCCGCCTCCAGGGCGTCGATGGCCTCCAGCACGACCTTGGCCCCGCCGGGCTCGGCGGCCCGGTCGCGCTCGAAGGTGTAGAAGAGGTGGAGGACGCCCCAGCCCTCCGACGGAGTCACGGGATCCATGGCTTCGAGGCTAACCGAGGGTTGGTTCAGAACGGCTCTTCGACCGGGCCGGGCCCGCCGTTCCCCTCGCCGGGCGCGTCGTCGAAGGAGGCGACGAGGTCCTCGATCTGGGCCCGGGTGGCGGTGATCCGGGCCCGGCAGTGGACCAGCAGCGCACCGGCCCGCGCCACCTTGGCCGAGAGGGTGTCGAGGTCGACGTCGCCGCCATCAATGGCGGCCAGGATCGCCTCCAGCTCGGCCCTGGCCTCCTCGAAGCCCAGCTCCTCCACCGGCCGTTCCCCGCTCATGACCCGTCGCCGCCGGCGCCCTCGGCCGCTTCCACCACGCTCACCGCCCGCCCGGCGGCCAGCTCCGTGGTCAGGCGGTCGCCGGCGCTGAGGCCGGCACCGTCGGTGACCACCCGGCCGGCGCCGTCCCGGGTGATCGAGTAGCCCCGGGCCAGCACCCGGGCGGGGTCGAAGGCCCGCACCTGGGCGGCCAGACCATCGATCTTCGTCTCGGCCACGGTGCAGCGCCGGGCGGGGGCGGCGGCCAGGGCCAGGGCGTCGCGGTCCAGGTCCGACGCCCGCCGGCTCACCAGCCGTTCCACTCCGCCCCGCAGGCGGATGAGGCTCCGGTCGAGCTCGGCCTCGGTGCCGGCCAGGCGGCGGCGGACGGCCGTCCCCACCCGGTTCTGCACCACATCGAGCCCACCGGCGAAGGTCCGGACGGCCTCGACCAGCGCCTGGGCGGCGGCGGTGGGGGTCTTGAAGCAGCGCTGGGCCACCTCGTCGCAGATGGACCGGTCGATCTCGTGGCCCACGCCCGTCCACACCGGGATGCCAGCCGTGGCCACGGCCACAGCCACGATCTCGGAGTCGAAGACGGTGAGCTCGGAGCGGGCGCCGCCGCCCCGCACGATGACCATCACGTCGCCGGCCGTGCCCGCCCGCCGCACGGCCGCCGCCAGCTCGCCGGCCGCCCCCGGACCGACGCGGGTGTCGAAGAGCTCGACGGCGAAGGCGAAGCCCGAGGCCCGCAGCTCGTGGGTGAAGTCGTGGTAGGCGGCCGAGCCGGCGCTGGTGACGAGGGCCACCCGCAGGGGGACGAGCGGGAACGGGAGGCGGTGGTTGGCCTCGAACACGCCGGCGGCCCGCAAGTTCCGGCGGACCTGCTCCCGGGCCATGGCCAGGTCGCCGGCGGTGAAGGAGGGGTCGATGTCGAGCACCTCGAGCTGGACCTTGCCCGAGGACTCGTAGAACGTCACCCGCACCTTGACCCGGACACTGAGGTCCTCGGCCAGCTCCAGACCGGCCCGGCCCAGTGCCTGGTCCACCTCCCGGCGCCGGTTCGACCACAGGATGGCGGCGGCCACGGCCCGGGGCTCCCGCCGGCGGGCGTCGCGCTCGACGAGCTCGAAGTAGCAGTGGCCGGCCCGGGAGACGGTGAGGCGCTGCACGTCGCCCCGGACCCAGAAGCCCCGGCCCGGGGTGTGCCGGGCGAAGAGCCCGGCGATGGCCCGGTTGAGGCCCGAGATGGAATAGGTCTTGTCCTCGCCCACCGCCCCGGCAGGGTACCGGTCACCCTCACCTGAGGGTGAGGGAATCCTCGCCTCGACACCGAACCAAGCCCCGCCCTGGCGCCATTCCGCCGTCGGGGCCCCGGCGAGCATGCTGCGGAGCATGATCGGCAACATGATCCGGCGCCGGGTCCTGGTGGTGGCGGCGTCCGCCACCGCCCTGGCCACCCTGGCGCTCCTGGCGCCCGACCAGGAGATGCGCCTCCGCGTCGTCACCGAGCAGTCCGAGCTTGCCCCGCCTCCCCCCGGTCCGCCGGCGCCATGAAAATGCCTTGCCCGACGCCGACTCCGGCTCCCAAGCTCTGCACCGCTTCCCTTCTCCGGCCCAGCGTTCCTGACGGGCATACCTGGCCGTCCAGGAACGCCGAAAGCCCGGCGCCTTCCCCCGGTCATCCAGGCGGCGTTCTCGACGGGCACCTGCTGCCCGCCAAGAACGCCAGTCCGCCGATTGGAGGCGACGTGGAGAGCACGAAGACACCGAAGGGTCCCGACGAGATCCTTCTCCGAGTCCAGGCCAAAGCCGAGGATCAGCACTCCGCGGTCAGTACCGGGGACATACTGGCGTGCGGCGCGGACCACAAGTGGATCACCCGCCAACGCCGGAAAGGCATCCTCGCCCGCGTCGGCCCTTCCAGCTACCGATTCGCCGGCGTGCGGGAATCCTTCGAGAGCCAGGCCATGTCTGCTGTCCTCTCGGTTCGAGCGCCGGCCGTCGTCTCCCACATGGGCGCCGCCTACATGCACCTCTTCGAGCGGGTCCAGGCGCCGGCGTTCGTGGACATCACCGTGCCCCGCCACCGACGGCCCCGCCGGCGCCCAGGGGTCAGGGTGCACGAGTCGTCGGCGTTCCAACTCGCGGGTGAGGTGGTCCGAAACGGCATCCCGGTGACCGGCGTGGCCCGAACCATCCTCGATTGCGCCGCGATCATCGACGACCCCATCAGGCTCCTCGACGATGCGCTTCGGAGACGGATCGTGACCTGGGACGAGCTGTGGGACTGCCTTCTGGCGCACGACGTCCGAGGGCGTCGTGGGATCAATGGCTACCGGCGGATCCTGCTGGAACGTGACGGCAATACGCCGCCCGGCGGCGGTTTCGCCCGCAGGCTGGCGAGGATGCTGACGGACGCCGGTCTACCCCAGCCGGTATTCGAGCACCCCGTGGTCGTGAACGGGCATCAGTACTACCTCGACCTGGCGTGGCCGGACTGCATGGTCGCCATCGAGTGCAACGACCGCGGCAGCCACGAAACTCCGAAGGCGTTTCTCCGCGATCCGATGAAGCGCAACCGGTGCGAGTCAGTCGGGTGGACTTATCTCGAGTTCACCTGGGCGCATGTCGCGCACAGCAGCGCCGAGGTGCTGGCCCAGGTCCTCGCTGCCCGCGAGCGCGCCGCCGCATAGCCGAACGGCGTTCCTGACGGGCATCTGTCACCCGCTCGGAACGCCGGAAGCGGGGACGCGACAACGGGGCGCTCCGCTGGAGCGCCCCGTTGTGCGGTGCCGCGGTGGTCCAGATTGGCCTAGAAGTCGTCCATCCCGCCGCCGGGCATGCCGGCTGCGGCGCCTTCCTTCTCGGGCTTGTCGGCGATGACCGCCTCGGTGGTGAGGAACAGCGCCGCGATCGAGGCTGCGTTCTGCAGCGCCGAGCGCGTCACCTTGGCGGCGTCGATGATGCCGTTCTTGACCAGGTCCTCGTACTCGCCGGTGGCGGCGTTGAGGCCGTTGGCGCCCTTGAGGCTCCGCACCTTCTCGACCGCCACGCCGCCCTCGAAGCCGGCGTTGACGGCGATCTGCTTGAGGGGCTCCTCGAGCGCCTTGGCCACCATGCGGGCACCGGTGGCGAGGTCACCCTCGAGCGTCTTGGAGAACTCGAGCACCTTGGCCTGGCTGCGCAGCAGAGCCACGCCGCCGCCGGGCACGACGCCCTCTTCGACCGCCGCCTTGGTGGTGGACACGGCGTCCTCGATGCGGTGCTTCTTCTCCTTGAGCTCCACCTCGGTGGCGGCCCCGACCTTGATCACGGCCACGCCACCGGACAGCTTGGCCAGGCGCTCCTGGAGCTTCTCCAGGTCGTAGTCGGAGTCGGTGTTCTCCATCTCGGTGCGGATCTGGTTGATCCGGCCCTGGACGTCCTCCTTGGAGCCGGCACCCTCGACGATGGTGGTCTCGTCCTTGGTGATGATGATGCGCTTGGCCGAGCCGAGCAGGTCGAGCGTGGTGTTCTCGAGCTTGAGCCCGACGTCCTCGCTGATGACCTGAGCGCCGGTGAGGATCGCCATGTCCTGCAGCATCGCCTTGCGGCGCTCGCCGAAACCGGGCGCCTTGACGGTGACCGACTTGAACGTGCCGCGGATCTTGTTCACGACGAGCGTGGCCAGGGCCTCGCCCTCGATGTCCTCGGCCACGATGACGAGCGGGCGACCGCCCTGCATGACCTTCTCGAGCACCGGCACGAGGTCGCGGACCGAACTGATCTTCGACGACACGAGCAGGACGTACGGGTCTTCGAGACCGGCCTCCATGCGCTCGGTGTCGGTGACGAAGTACGGCGAGATGTAGCCCTTGT
>JBIOYN010000169.1:0-5802 GCA_044870155.1 Acidimicrobiia bacterium
ACGAGCCCATCGTTGCCGCCATCGCCGAGGTTGTGAGGGACGGGTCTGCCGCCTCCTAGGTTCTGGGCACCGATTTTCTCGGGAGCTGCGAATATCCGTGACCAGAATCGTGAGGAAGCCATGACCGACTACGACGGGTTCCGGGTGGAGCGCGACGAGGCCGCCGGCATCGCCACCATCACGCTCGACGTCCCCGAGAAGCTGAACCGCGTCAGCATGCCGGCCCGGGACCAGCTGGCCGCCGCCTTCGCCGAGCTGGGAGCGGATGAGAGCGTCCGGGTGGTGATCCTGGCCGGCGCCGGCGAGAAGGCCTTCACCGCCGGGGGCGACGTGGCCGGCTTCCTGCGGGCCTCCCCGGAGGTCCTCTCCCGCCTGGCCCACAACGTGGGCGCCCCCGAGCGCTGCCCCAAGCCGGTGGTGGCCGCCCTCCACGGGTTCACCTTCGGCGTGGGCCTGGAGCTGGCCCTGGCCTGCGACCTGCGCCTGGCGGCGTACGACACCGTCCTCGGGCTCCCCGAGATCACGCTGGGGATGATCCCGGGCAGCGGTGGCACCCAGCGCCTGGCCCACCTCATCGGCCTGTCCCGGGCCAAGGACCTCGTCCTGCGGGGCCGGCGGATCGAGGCGGGTGACGCCCTGGCCTGGGGGCTCGTCTCCGAGGTCGTCCCCCTGGCGGAGCTCGACGGCCGGGTCCGGGCGGTGGCGGAAGAGCTGGCGGCGAAGGCGCCGCTGGCACTCCGGCTGGCAAAGCGCGTCCTCAACCAGGCCTACGACGCCCCCCTCCACGTGGGGATGGAGTTGGAGGGCCTGGCCTACGGGCTGCTGCGCTCCACCGAGGACTTCGCCGAGGGAGTGACCGCCTTCGGCGACAAGCGGCCCCCGAAGTTCACCGGGCGTTAGGCCCGCCAGCTGGTGCGGGCCCGGGCCGCGGCCAGCTCCCGGAAGGCGGCCTCGGCGTCGGGAGAGACGAAACCCCGCTTGGGGACGAAGTTGCCCTGGCGGGAGCTGCGCAGCAGCACATAGACGTGGGGCGTCTCGACCGCCCGGGCGTAGAAGCTCCAGGGCAGCTGGCCCCGCTCCTTGCCCGCCCGGATGAAGATGCCGCCCTCGGTGAAGGTGTGCTCCTGCTCGTCGGCCAGCCGGGGGCTCTGCCGCCAGCGCAGGGCGGGAACGATCCAGAAGGACCCCCCGGCCAGGGCGAGCACGATGCAGCCCCAGACGGTGGCCACGGTGTCGGACTTGGCCACGCCGAGGGCGAGGGTGGCCACTCCGAGCACCGGGCCCACCCAGAAGGTGGGCTGGCGGCGCATGATGGCGCGCAGGCCCTCCGCGTACTCGTCGGCGGTGAGGGCGAAGCGGGCGACGGCCGGCGCCATCAGTTGGCCCCCCGGTAGATGCGGAAGACGGGGTGGTCATCGAAGTAATCCCGGAAGTGGATGTTGTCGACGCGCAGCCAGTGGGCGCCGTTGAACGGGCGGGACAGGCCGACGGAGAGGATGACGGGCTCGCCCGCCCCCACCCGCCGGCGGATCACCTTCCACAGCGGGTCGATGGGAACGCCGTGCTCGTCCCGCAGCCGGAAGTCGAACACGGCCAGGTCCAGGGAGCCCAGCCGGAGATCGTCGATGCCCATGCGCAGCTGGCTGCCCCGGCGGAACAGCTCGGCCGGCCCCGGACAGCGCAGCACGCCGAGCGAGGCCCGCCCACGGCCCTGGGGCACGCACGCCGAACCGCCGGGCTGGACGGTGAGATCGTCGCCATAGATGGCGGGCAGCGAGTCCTGGCCCAGGGTCTCGAGCAGTGACCAGAATTCACCGTCCCGGAGGCGCCCCAGGGGACGCATGCTGGCCTGCTCCACCTCCCGCTCCTCCACCAGCGGGGCCACCCCCACCCGGCGGGAGAACCCTACGTCGACCAGCTCGCCCACCCCGAAGGGGCCCCCCTGCCGGCTGGTGGCGGACGTGTCCCAGTCCGACTCGTGGCGCGGGGCGACGTGCTCGTGGTCGCCATCGATGCCCGCCACCGCCACGGAACCGTCATCGAGGCGCGCCAAATGGTCGATGACGATGGTCTGCGCCGACGTCACAGCCGGTCACAGTACGCGAACCGGACATACCTGTTCACGGAGGGTGAGATCCGGGTTCACTGCGGGTACGCATCCATCCGATGACGAGAAGGAGGAGCGGGGTAGTGCCTTCTTTCCTTCTCGCGGGCGAGAAAGGGAGTGCCCCAGATGGATGACCGCCCCGGGAGCTTGATGGCTCCCGAAGTCGCCCCCGACGCCGAGCTGGTGGCCCGGGCCCGGGAGGGCGACCGCGTCGCCTTCGGGATCCTCTATCTCCGCCACCACGCCGCCGCCTGGCGCCTGGCCAGCGCCACCTCGCGCTTCTCCGACGACGCCGAGCTGGCCGTGCTGGCCGGGTTCACCGACGTCTTCTCCACACTGCCCCCCATCGGCGAACCCTCATTCCGGGCGCACCTCCTGACGTGTGTCCGCCGCGCCGCCCTGGAGCGGGGGCGTACCCGCGTCCGAGCGAGCGGGAACGGAGGCAACGGCACCGGGGGCACGGCGGTGCGGGCGGCGCTGGCCGCCCTCCCCGAGCCCCGCCGTGCCGCCCTGTGGCTGACCGACGTCGAAGCCATGACCCCGGCTGAGGTGGCCGCCGTACTCGGCCTCGACGCCGGGGCCGTCCCCCGCCTGGCCGGTGAGGCCCGGGCTGCGGTCCGGGCCACCTGCGCCGAGGCCACCTTGGCGTCGGCCGCCGACGCCCCGCCACTGCTCGGGGGAGAGTGCCAGCGCTACTGGCTCACCCACCGCGCCGAGGAGGTGCTGGCGGTAGCCTGACCCTCCGCTGGGCCAGGCCGTGGGAGGGCGGAGTGGACAAGATCCTGACGGAGCAGCGCGGCCCGGTGACGCTCGTCACGCTCAACCGGCCCGAGGTGCACAACTGCGTCGATGCCGAGACGGCGGTGGCGCTGGCCGAGGCCATCGACGCCTTCGGAGCCGACGACAGCCAGCACGTGCTCGTCCTCACCGGCGCCGGCGAGGTGTCGTTCTGCTCCGGTGCCGACCTGAAGAACATTGACGGCATCCTCGACCATACCTGGACCGAGCGGGCCGGGCCCATGGGCTTCGCCCACCTGGACCCCGGCAAACCCACCGTCGCCGCCGTGGGCGGCTACTGCTTCGCCGGGGGGATGGAGCTGGCGTGCTGGTGCGACTTCCGCATTGCCGCCGACAACGCCGAGTTCGGCGCCCTCAACCGGCGCTGGGGCGTCCCCTTCATCGACGGCGGCACCCAGCGCTTCCCCCGCATCATGGGCCAGGGCAACGCCTTGTGGATGCTGGAGACGGGCATCCGCATCGACGCCCGGCGGGCGCTGGCCATCGGCCTCGTCCAGGAGGTCGTCCCCGCCGGCCAGGCCCTGCCCCGGGCGCTCGAGCTGGCCGAGCGGATGGCCGGCTACCCCCAGGCCAGCCTGCGATCCGACCGCGCCGCGGCGCTGGCCACCTTCGGCCTCAACCTCGACGACGGGCTCCTGCTGGAGACGGGCCGGTGCCGGCCCACGGTGCGGGAGGCGGAGATGTTCGCCGGCCTGGCCCGCTTCGCCTCCGGCCCGCGTCCCGAAGCGCCCAGGCCCCGCCCGGACTGAGCCCCCGCTACCCGGGGGTGAAGAGCACCAGCAGGGCGTCGACCAGGGACCGGGCGTAGGCCGGCGTGAGCGGCTCGCGGATGACCAGGCGGCGGGCGAAGATCGGCCCGCCGATGAGGTCGAGGGCGAGCTCGGGATCGAGGTCGGGGCGGAGCTCGCCCCGGGCCGCGGCCCGCTGCAGGACCCCGCGCAGGATGCGTCGGCGCTCGGCGCCGAACTCCTTGAACAGGCGCTCCAGCTCCGGGTCGCGCTCGGCCGCCTCCACCAGCGCGGGCAGGATGCGGGTCAGCGGCGAGTGCTCGAGACCCTGCACCAGGAACCCCACCACGGCGACGAGGTCCTGGCGCAGGCTGCCGGTGTCGGGCATGGCCATGGCCGGGATCCGGGACCGGAAGGCGTCCACCACCAGGTGGGCCTTCCCGGGCCAGTGCCGGTAGATGGTGGCCTTGCCCACGCCGGCCCGGGCGGCAATCCCGTCGACGGTGAGCCCGGAGAAGCCCACTTCCCCGAGCAGCTCCAAGGTGGCGTCGAGGATGGCCGCCTCCGACCGCTGGCTGCGCCGCCGGGACCGGGTCGGGGCCTCCGGGGTGGAAGCCGCCGTCATGCCGCCTCCGGCTTGGTGCCGGCGTGGGACTTCGGCCGCTCGATGACGACCCGCTCGGGGTAGTACCGGCTGACCAGAAAGGCGGCCAGGAGGACGACTGCGGCGGCGATGGACAGGCTGGTGGACATGGCGTCCACGAAGGCGCTGCGGGCAGCGGCGGCCAAGGCCTCGCCCGCGGGCCCGGGCAGGGTACGGGCCACACCCAGGGCCCCTCCGAGCGAGCTCTTGGCCGCCTCCAGGGCCGGGCCCGGGAGCAGTCCGCCGACGGCGTCGCTGATACTGCCGGCGTAGCGGGAGGCCATGAGGCTCCCGAGGACAGCCACCCCGAGGGCGCCGCCGAGCTCCCGGGTGGTGTCGTTCACGGCGGAGCCGACGCCGGCCTTGCCCAGCGGTAGCGAGGCCATGATCCCGGTGGTGGAGGGCGCCATGGACAGGCCCATGCCGGCCGCCATCACCACCAGGTTGAGGACCAGGCGCCAGTACGGGGTGTCGACGGAGAGGAACGACATCAGCAGCAGGCCGGCAGCCACCATGCACAACCCGGTGGTGACGACCCGCCGGGACCCGAAGCGCTCCACCAGGCGGGCGCTGGAGGGAGCCGCCACCATCATGGTGAAGGCCATGGGCAGCATGCGGACGCCCGCCTCCAGGGTGCCGTAGCCGAGCACCAGCTGCAGGTACTGGGTGAAGAGGAAGAACGTGCCGAACATGGCGAAGAAGATGAGGGTGATGGCGCCCGCGGCCGAGCTGAAGGTCGGGCTGCGGAAGAAGGCGAGGTCGAGCATGGGGTGGGAGCTGCGGCGCTCCCACAGACCGAACACCGCCAGGATGGCGATGCCGCCCAGGCCCCAGGCCAGGGTCGCCGGGCTGGTCCACCCGTGGTTGGGGCCCTCGATGATGCCGTAGAGGAGGGCGCCGAGCCCGGCGATCGACAGGACCGCCCCGACGGGGTCGAGCGGCGGCTGGGCCGAGTCCTTGGACTGGGGCACGAGGCGGCGCCCGAAGATCAGGGCGGCGGCCACCACCGGCAGGTTGACCAGGAACACCGACCCCCACCAGAAGTGCTCGAGCAGGAACCCGCTGGCGATGGGACCGAAGGCGGCGCCGGCGCCGGCCAGGCCGGCCCAGATGGCGATGGCCCGGGCCCGCTCGTGGGGCGGGAAGACGTTGGTGAGGATGGAAAGGGTGGCGGGCATGATGAGCGCCGCCCCCATTCCCATGACGGCCCGCAGGGCGACGAGCTGGCCGGCCGAGGTGGCGAAGGCCGAGACGCCCGACGCCGTCCCGAAGATGAGGAGGCCGGCGGTCAGCGCCCCCTTGCGCCCGAAGCGGTCGCCGAGGGCGCCGGCGGTGAGCAGGAGGCCGGCGAAGACGAGGGCGTAGGAGTCGACGATCCACTGGAGCTGGCTGGAGGTGGCCCCCAGCTCCCGCACCAGGGTGGGCAGGGCCACGTTGAGAACGGTGTTCCCCACCACCACGATGACGAGGCTGAGGCAGAGAACGGCCAGGGTCTTCCACCGCTTGGCGAAGTCGTAATCCTCGTG
>JBIOYN010000170.1:0-11671 GCA_044870155.1 Acidimicrobiia bacterium
AAGGGCCCATGGAAGAAGTGGATGGCATGGTCGCCGACGAGCCCGGTGATCGGGGCCAGGAGGTCCTCGTCGATGGTGAGGATGACCGTCCCGATGAACAGCGTGATGAACCCCCAGAACACGAAGAAGTGGGCCACGCCGGTGGCCCGGTCGCGCTTGGCCACCGTCTGGTTGGAGGCGATGGCGGCGAGCGACCGCTGCACCGGCCGGGACGTCACCAGCGCTTTCGTGTTCTGCACGTAGCGGCTGTCCCGGGTCTGCCGCCAGACCTCCGGGAGGCGTCCCGTGGCCCGGCCCTGGCGGTACTTGCGGATCCGCTTGCGGGACCAGGCCAGGAACCCGGCGGTGGCCAGGGCCGCCAGCACGTAGAAGGCGACCTTGGCCACGCCACCGACGCCGGCGAAGACCTCCCGGGTCTGGGTGGCAGCGAACAGCATCAGCTCAGCCGGAGACCCGGTCGGTGAGCGCGGGCAGGAGATCGAAGAGGTCGGTGGTGGTGCCGTAGTGGGCCACGTCGAAGATCGGGGCCGCCTCGTCGGTGTTGCAGGCGATGATCAGCTCGGCGTCCCGCATGCCCTCCAGGTGCTCAGGAGCGCCGGAGATCCCGAACGTCAGGTAGGCCTTGGGCTTCACCTTGAGTCCGGACTTGCCCACCTGGCGGGTCTTGGGCAGCCAGCCCTGGTCGGTGATGGGCCGGGAGGAGGCCAGCGGCGCCCCCATGGCGTCAGCCAGCTCCTGGACCAGCTCGAGGTTGTCCTGGGAGCCGATGCCCCGGCCCACCGACACCAGCAGGTCGGCGGTGGTGATGTCGACGTCGCCGGCCTCGGGGGTGATGAGGGCCAGGAAGCCGGTGCGGGTGTCGCCGGCCGGGGCGGTGACGCTCTCGACGGCCGGGGAGCCGCCCCCCTGGCCGGCGGCGACCGGGAAGGAGCCGGCGATGACGGCCACCACGCCCCGCTCCCCCGACAGCTCGGCCTCGGCCAGCAGCTTGCCTCCATAGACCTGGGCGGTGGCGACGATCGCCCCGCCGTCGGCCGTCACGTCGGTGGCGTAGGCCACCAGCGGGGCGTCCCAGGTGACGGACAGTGCCCCCGCCAGGTCCAGGCCCACGGTGGTATTGGCGAGGAGGACGAGGCGGGGGGAGACGTGGTCCACCACCGCGCCCAGCGCCCGCTCCCACCCCTCGGACGTGTAGCTGCTCAGGGCGTCATCGTCGACCGTGACGACGGCATCGGCGTCGCCCAGCTGGCCGGCCAGGGAGGCGTCGCCGAGGAGGGCGACCACGGCCCGCCCACCCGTGGCCCCCGCCAGCTCCTTGGCCTTGCCCAGCAGCTCGAACGTCGGGTCGGACAGCTTGCCGCCCGCATGTTCGGCCAGCACCAGGATGTCGTTCGCCATTGCCGTCCCCCTCAGCTCTTCAGCAGGCCCTTGGCCCGCACCAGCTCGACGATCTTCTCGGCCACTTCCTCGGGCGATCCGGTGAGCATCTCGGCGTGGCCGGTCTTCTCCGGGACGTACAGGCGCCGCACGGTGATCCCCGCCGTCGTGGCCGGAGCCGACACCTCCACCTCCTCCAGCCCGCCGGCCTGCTGAGCCTGGCGGATCCGGGTGATGGAGGCGTAACGGGGCGCCTGGCGGGCGGCCTGGATGCCGATCACCGCCGGTGTCCGCACCTCGAGGCGGGAGGAGGCCCCGCCGGAGAACTCCTGGGAGACGTGGGCCGTGCCGTCCTTGACCTCCACCGAGATCACCACCGACACGTGCGGCCAGCCCAGGCGGGCGCCCAGGATGGGCGGCAGCTGGCCGTCGAGGTCGTCGACGGCCTGGACCCCGGTCAGCACCAGGTCGGGCGCCACCCCGGCGATCCACTCGGCCAGCACCGCGGCCCGGGTGTGGGAGTCGACGCCGCCCTCGGGCAGGCCGGTGAGCTTCACCGCCCGGTCCGCCCCCTTGGCCAGGGCGGTGTAGAGGGTCATGTCCACGTCGGGGTCGTCGAAGCCGACCACGACCACCTCACCTCCGGTGGCGTCCTTGACCAGGAGCGCCTCCTCCAGCGCCTGGTCGTCCCACTCGGAGACCACGAACTTCAAGAACTCGCGGTCGACGTCCGTCTCCTCCGAGTTGAGCTCCAGCTCCTCGACGAGGTCGGGCACCTGCTTGATGGGCACCACGATGCGCATGACGGCTAGCTCCTTGACTGTTGTTGATGGCTCTTCGCCTGGCGGCTCATCGCTGTGCCGCTGGGGGCCCCTGCCCCAGCCGCCTGGCCCTGCTGACGCAGGTCCGTCAGGATGGCGGGCAGGTCGAGCTCGGACCGGATGGCCTCGAGGTCGGGGGCGGTGGGCAGGAAGGGGAAGTCCCGGAAGGGCTCCGACGGCCGGTACGAGCCGTAGGGCCGGGTGCAGCCTGGCTCACCGCCGGCGCCCGGGCAGCCGTTGGTCATGAAGGCGATGCCGGCGTCGACGGCCGCCTCCACCGCCGGGGCCGCCTCCAGGCCCACGAGACCGCCGGCGTCGTCGAAGGCGAAGCGGTTCTTCCGCCAGCCGTCGGTCTCGATGAGGTGCTTGGCCAGCTGGATACGGCGCCAGCGCTGCAGCGGCGACTTGGGATGGTCGGCCAGGCGGGAGTCGGGCTCGGGGTTGAAGCAGAACAGGTAGGAGAAGATCTGGCCCTCGGCCAGCCGGCAGAAGACGTCGACCAGGTCGGCGTCGGTCTCCCCCAGACCGACCAGCGTGTGGACGTTCACCTTCCAGGGGCCGAAGACGTCGCGGGCGTCGTCGACCACCCGCCAGTACTGCTCCCAGGACAGGCCGGCGCCGCCGGCGGGGACGTCGGTGCGCAGCGATCGGAACAGGTCCTCGGTGACGGCGTCGAGCCCGATCCCGACCATGTCCACACCGATGGCCTTCATGTGCTCGATCCGCCGGCGGTTGAGCGTGGGCGGCGCCACCAGGATGGACAGCGGGGTCCGGAGCCGGGAGGTGATCCGCTGGGTGATGTCGCAGGTGTCCCGCCAGGCGAAGGGATGGGTGACCATCGAGATGCACAGCCGGGTGAGCTTGTCTTCGTGGCGGGCCATGCGCCCGACCAGCTCGTCGGTGTCCACCAGGGGCCACTCCACCCGGATGAAGGACTTGTCCTCGTAGGCGCCGGGCCGGGTGCGGGCCAGGCCGCAGTACCCGCAGTCCGACCGGCAGCCGTCGTCGTAGTTGAGGAGCAGGTTGATGCCCCCGAAGTCGAAGTCCCGGGTGAAGCGCCCGGACCGGAAGCGCAGGGCGATGGCCGACGCCATCGAGATGCGCACCCACTCCGGGCTCTCGCCCGTCCGGGGGATGCGTCGCTGCAGGGTGACGGGCTGGGCGGACATCGTCACCTCCGGGTGGCCGCGGGCTCGGTCGCCTGCCCGTGGGCGGCGTCGGACAGGTCGGGGAAGTAGCACGAGCCGGCGTCCCGGGCGGGAGCGGCCACGGCCCCGTCTCCGGGAGCGGCGTGGGTGCGGGCCCGTTCGGCCGCCTGCAGCACGCAGGCCACGACCGCCTCCCCCTCGACCCCCAGGCCGGTGCCGCCGGCAAAGGTGGTCGACGCCAGCGCGCTGAGGGAGTCGGGGTCGTAGCGGGACCAGCGCAGCCCCGCCTCGAAGGCCACCAGGGGCTCAGGGACCACGGAGAAGTCGCCGGCGAAGAGGGCGCTCTTGATGGTGGGGCCGTGGAGGGCGAGGTAGCAGCGCACCAGGCCTTCGGGCGTCTTGAGGACGGCGGTCCCGGTGGCGTCGTCCTGGGGGGAGCGCTCGGCCCACCACGCCTCGGTGGCGTAGCGCTCGACCACCAGGGCCTCGGCCCGGGCCAGCTCCGCCGGTGAGGGGCGGGCCGGCACCAGATCGAGATCGAGGGCTTCGCTGAACCCGGCGGCCACCGGTTCCGCCAGCCCCGCGCCCCGCCAGGGGACGCCGGTCTCGGCGCTGACCGTGGTGATCCGCTCCGAGACGGCCGCCACCGCCTTGTCGGCCAGCTTGGCGGCCGGGATGCGCAGGACCTCGAGCATGAAGGCGACGTCGAGGTCGGCCAGGACACTGGAGTGGAAGAGCAGGCCCCCGGCGGGGTCGAGGTAGAGGCCGAGCCCGGCGATCTTGCGCTTGCCCACCGACAGGTCGTTCTTTCCCGTCAGGCGAGCGTCGATGCCGAGGCGGGCCAGGCCGGCGAGGATGCCGCCGGCGAAGCGGGCCAGCAGCTCGCGGGGGTGGTCGGTGGTGGGCGCGGGGACGGCCACCGCCACCCCGAGCTGGCCCGGACCCATGACGATGGCGCCTCCGCCCGTCGGGCGGCGGTTCCATTCCACGCCGTGCTCCCGGCAGCCGTCGAGGTTGACTTCGGCGGCCAGGTGCTGGTACCGCCCGACGAGGGCGGCCCCCCGGTAGGTGTAGAGCCGCAGCACCGGCGGGAGGCGGTCTTCGCCGCCCCGGCCCTGGCCGGCGGCGAGGGCTTCGTCGAGGGCGAGGCCGGAGGCGGCGTCGACACCGTGGTCGGTGAGGAGTCGCCACGCGGTCATATGGTCACCTCGCTGTAGGCCACGCTGTCGTCTCCCGCCCAGGTGAGCGAGCAGCAGTACTCGAAGAGCCGGGGTTCCAGGCCCCGCCTCCGGGCGTAGGCGATGGTCCCCTCGGCCGGATAGGCGATGCCGTTCAGGCCGTGGTCCACGGCGGCCTGGTCGAGCTCGTGCTTCATGGTTCCCAGCGGGCGGGCGCACCCCAGGTTGACCTTGGTGACGGGGAGGGCGGCCCGGGCGGCGGCGAAGAAGTCGACCACGTCGGCCACCGGAGGGGGCGGAAGGTCGGCCATGGGGGTGCCGACGAGCGGCACGAGCACAACCACGATCATGGTGGAGACGGGGTAGCGGGCGATCATCTCCAGCGCCCGGTACTCGCCCAGGAACCGCCCGTAGTGCAGGCCGCAGACCACGTGGGGGATGATCCTCAAGCCGGCGTCGGAGAGCAGAGCCAGCGACCGTTCGAAGTCAGCCACCGTGAGATCCAGGTGGTAGACGTCGCTGATCGTCTCGTCGGCGCCGATGATGTCGAGCATCACCCCGTCGACCCCTGAGGCGGCCAGGCCTTCGGCCAGCTCGGGCGACACCACGCCCGAGTGGGCGATGACCCGCATGCCGAGCTCCTCCCGGATGCGGGGGACGTGGCGGAGGTGGGGAAGGAGCGGGACCCCACCGGTGCGGGTCGAGCCTCCGGACACGAGGAGCCCCTCGCTGCCCTGGTCCCGGAGCCGGGAGGCCACGGCGAAGAGGTTCTCGCCCAGGCGGACGGACACCATGCCCTCCAGCACCTTGGCCTGGCAGTGGTCGCACGACAGGGCGCAGGCGTTGCCGGTGACGGACACGGGCAGGAACCGCTTCGGGTTGTCCGGGCGCCACTCGGATGTCTCCCAGCGCTTGAGGCCGGGAGCGTAGAACTCGATCTCGTCGGGGAAGTTCGCCTGGCGGAGGGCGAAGCCGGGCGTGGGGCCCGGGGTGTCCCCGAAAACACCGGTCGTCATTCGGCCAGCACCCCTTTCAGGCGGTAGTCCTCCACGGCGGTGGAGAACCAGGCGGCCACGTCGTCGGATCCCCTGACGAGGCCGGCGCCCCCGGCCAATGGTGGAGTGGCGGGCCCGGTTTCCAGCTCGATCAGCCAGCCGGCGCCGTACGGGTCCCGGTCGACGAGCGACGGGTCGGCCAGGACGGCCTCGTTGACGGCCGCCAGGCGCCCCGCCACCGGCGTCAGGAACGGGCCCACGAACTTGGCCGCCTCCAGGCTCCCGAAGGGCTCGCCGGGCAGCAGGTCGCTCCCCGGCTCCACGAAGGCGAGGGCGGCGATGCTCCCGCTCGTCTCCACTCCCAGGGCGTCGAGGCCGACGCGGACCCGCCCGCCGGCCACGGGGAGGACCCACAGGTGGGTGTCCGGGTGATAGGCGCGCGCCAGGTCGACGGGGAATCCCGCCACCTGGGTCAGCTCCGTCGTCGGATCCATGGCGCGTTCCTCCTCAGGCGGCGGCGCTGGGTCGGAGCTGGGACAGGGCGGCCGCCAGCCGGGCCCCGGCGGTCCCCGCCCCGGCCAGGCGCGTCCCTGCCTCGGCCAGGGACAGGCCGGCGAGGTCGTCGGCCAGCCTCCCGGCCGCGCCATTCCACTCGGGGGCGGAGAGAACGGCCCGTTCCACCCGGTCGCCGACGACGCCGGCCACCAGGCGCCCGCCGGCCACGTCGGCGGTGACGACGAACACGCCGGCCCGGATCTTGGTGATCCGCGTGCTGGGCAGGGCCCGGCCCGCCACCGGGCCGGCAAGCCATGCCCGGGTGGCGAAGCGGGCGTCGAGGCGGCCCAGGTGGTCCCGCTCCTCCCCGTTCATGGTTCCCGGCACGGGATCGAGCTCGAGAGCGGCGCCGTAGGCGGCGGCCGCCGCCGCCTGGAAGACGTCGGGGTCGGCGGGCGTGGCGGCCACGAAGCGGCGCATGAGCCGCTCCGCCTCAGCCCGGGCGTCGGGGGGAAGGGCGAGCACCCGGGCGGCGGCGGCGTGGTCGAAGCGTTGGATGAGGTTGCCCACCACGACCACGGCCTCCCCGATCTGGGCGGCGGCGTGGCCGCAGATCTTGGCTGCGTCCACCATCACCTCACCGGTGGCGGCGTCGAGGGTGGCGTCGACACCGGCGGCCCGCCAGGCCGACACCGCCGGCGCCAGCAGGAGGCGCAACGCCGCATGGCGCGCTCCGGGCAGTGACGCCGCCGGCACCGTGATCTGGAAGAAGAGCTGGGCGTCGTCCAGGTAGACGACCCCGCCCCCCGCCCGCCGGCGGTAGACGGGAAGGGCGGCCTTCCGGCACCAGTCGAGGTCCACCTCCGCTGCCGGCCGGTGGTAGCCGACCCCCACGTAGGCCCGGGACGGGCGCATGAACGACAGGGTCGCCGGCCCGCCGGCGGAGACGCCTTGGGCCAGGGCGTGCCACAGCGTCTGCGAGCGGCGGGCCGAGACCCGGCCGAAGTCGCACACGCGCAGCCCGTCCATGGCCCGCCCTGACCTAACCGGCGTCCCGCAGGCCCATGGCCTCGTCGAGCAGCTCGACGATGTCGGGGACCCGCATCGAATCGTTCCCGGTCGACTTGGCCCCGTCCTCGAAGCGGGAGACCTCGTAGGGGCAGCACACGGCCAGGGCCACGGCGCCGGTCTCGGCCGCCTCCCGCACCCGGCGCTCCGAGAGCCGCTCGCTGGTGTGGTTGGCGGTGAAGCCGTCGAGCCACATCCCGCCGCCGCCCCCGCCGCAGCAGTAGCCGTTCTCCCGGCTGCGGGGCATCTCGATCAGGTTGATCCCCGGGATGGACTTGAGGAGCATCCGCGGGGCGTCGTACTCGCCGCCGTGGCGCCCCAGGTAACAGGGGTCGTGGAAGGTGACGTCGAGCGGCACCTCGTTCCGGAACTCCATCCGGTCCACGAGGGGGGCGAGCAGCTGGGTGTAGTGCAGCACCTCGTAGTTGTGGCCGTATCCGGGGTAGACCTTGGTGAAGGCGTTGTAGGCGTGGGGGTCGGGGGTCACGATCCGGTTGAACTGGTACTTGCCGAGGACGGCCACCACGTCCTCCATCAGCGCCTCGAACAGGCCCTTCTCCCCGGCCAGGCGCTGCGAGTCGCCCAGCGTCTTCTCGTCGGCGCCGGCGATGGCGAAATCGATGCCCAGCGCCGTCATCACCCGGGCGAAGGCCTGGGCCGCCTGCTGGCCCCGGGGGTGGTAGCTCCAGTAGTCCTCCACCCACCACAGGACGTCCACCGGCCCGGGATCGGAGGCGGAGAGCACCCGCACCGGGACGCCGGCGCCCTTCGTCCAGGCATGGCGGCGCCGGGGGTTCTCTCCCAGGCAGTTGCCGTAGCGGAAGGTCTTCTCGAACACGTCCTGGAGTTCGGCGGGGACGTTGCCGTCGCCCACGGCCTGCTCCCGGACGGCCGGCATGATCTTGATCATGTCGACCTCCTTGGGGCACACCCGCAGACAGTTCATGCACGTGGTGCACAGCCACAGGTCGTCGCTGCCGAACAGGTCCATGCCCGTCTGCACCTTGCGGTGGATCTTCCTGGGCCCGTACTCGCCCACCAGGTCGACCGGGCACACGGGCACGCACTTGCCGCACCCGTAGCACCACTCCAGCGACTCCCCCCCGGGCAGGGCGCCGATCTTCTCGAACCCGGCCGTGTCGTAGTCCCAGATGACCCGCTGCTCGAACATGCGGTTCCACATGCCGGGCAGCTCCCACTCCCGCCCGGAGATGGTGGAGGTGACCACCGCCATCTCGTGCTCCCAGGCGTTGGGCTGCTGCTTCTGGCCACCAATCGGCATCGGGTCAGACCTCCAAGCGGTGGACGCCGAGCAGACGGCGCACCAGGTCGGGCAGCTCGGGGACGATCTTGTTGAACTCCTGGGTCATCCGCAGCCGGAGGACCGTGTACATGTAGACGGAGTAGACGCAGGCCAGGAAGATGTCGACTCCGAAGAGCCCGGGCCCGGCCGACGTGAAGCCGACCTGCTTGCCGGTCTCGTTGACGAAGGCCATGGCCTCCCCGATCCGCAGGTAGCTCTCGCCCCGGTCGGAGGCGTTCAGGTCGTAGTCGTCCTCGGTCACGAGGGCCAGGGACCCGGTCTGGGTCCGGGGGTCCCACATCCAACGGCTCCACAGCCACCACCGGTCGGGGGCGGTGAAGTGGAGGATCTCGCCCGGCAGGTCGAAGCCCGGGTCGGGCCAGTCCGCCAGCACCACCTCGTCGAAGGCCAGGATCCGCTGGGCGACGGGGGCCTCGCCGTGGAGGAGGTCGTCGACGGCGGCACCGAAGCGCTCGGGACCGGCGACCCCGAGGATGGCGTCGGCCTTGCGCCGGGTGGCGAACGTCGACCGCAGTACCCGGCGCAGATCCTCCGGAGGCAGAGCCCGGGCCGCCCCCGGGGTGCCGAGCAGGGCGGCAAAGCCCGCCCCCTTGCGCTCCAGGGCGCCGGCGATGTCGGCCAGCTCCGCTTCCGAGACCTGGGCCATCGTCTCGCGCATGAACTCCTCGGCGGAGCCCGTGTCGACGACCTGGCCGCCCACCGAGCGCTCCTAACCCGCCGCCACCGTCTTGCGGCGCAGGATGGACAACGCCTTGACGGCGGCGAGGCCGGCCGAGGAAGCGCAGTCCTCCAGATCGGCGGGACCCAGTGACGCCCCGGCGGCGAACACGCCCCGCCGGCTGGTGGTGACCGTGTCCATGGGCGGGTGGATGGCCTCGATGAAGCCGTACTTGTTCTGGGTCACGCCGAGGATGCCGGCCATGGCCCGGGTTCCCTTCGACGGCTCCATGCCCACCGAGAGGACCACGATGTCCATCTCCACCTCCATGGGACGGCCCATGGTGGTGTCCTCGCCCCGGACCAGCAGGCGGTCACCCTTCTCCAGCACCTCGGTGATGATGCCCTTGATGTACTGGACATGGTGCTGCTCCTGGGCCGGCCAGTAGATCTGGTTCTCCCAGTACCCGTACATCCGCATGTCGATGTAGAAGATGAAGACCTGGCAGTCGGGGAGGAGCTGGCGGACCTCGATGGCCTCCTTGGAGGCGATGCCACAGCACACCTTGGAGCAGTACTCGTTGCCGATGTGGCGGTCCCGGCTCCCCACGCACTGGACGAAGCAGATCCGCTTGGGGGGAAGGCCGTTCGAGGGCCGGACCACGTTGTGGTCCTTCAGCATCGACTCCAGGTCCTGGAGGGCGATGACATCGGGGTACTCGTAGTAGCCGTAGAGCTGGGTCTCCCGACCCGGGTCGAAGTGCTCGAAGCCGGTGGCCAGGATGATGGCGCCGGCCTCGACCCGCCGCTCGCCGTCGGGACCGGCCACGGTGAGGACGAACTCGGGACTCTCCCCTTCGCAGGCGGTCACCTGGGAAGACGTGAGGACCTCGACCTCGCCGGCGGCCCGCATGGCGTCGACGAGCTCGCCCATGGCGTCTTCGGCGTTCTGGAGGTGCGGGGTCAGGGCGGCGTACCGCTCCCGGATGGGGGTGCCGCCCAGGAAGTCCTCCTTCTCCACCAGCACCACCCGGCCCCCCAGGTCGGCCACACTGCGGGCCGCCTCCAGGCCGGCCGGACCCCCGCCGATCACGACGACGGTGTCACTCGCCATCTCGCCCCCCATGCTCGAAGTTTCCCGGCGCGGCGACCACATCGACCCGGCCGGGGTTCGGTTGTCCCGTGGCGCTAAGCGTCCACGTCCTCCCATGTCAGGTACTTCTGCTCGCCCGAGCGCAGACGCTCCACGTCCGCCTCGAACTCGGCCCAGGCCGCCTGCCAGTCGATCCCCATCTTCTCGAGCAGCGGCCGGTAGTCGGTGGAGTGCCAGTGGAGCTGGCAGACCTTGTAGGGGTGGGCGCCCATGGCCAGGGCGGCGAACTGCGCCTCCGACATGACGGGCACGCCCACGTTCCGCCCGTGGGCCTGGGCGGCGAACTGGCTCTTGTCGAGGGTGGTCACGCATCCGGTGTCGTGGGTGAGGACGACATCGGGGTCGGCCTCCTCCTTCATGACCTCGATCTTGCGTTGGGTGGCGAAGGAGCGGGTGAAGTCCCGCTGGACCAGGATGTGGCGGAACCCGAAGCCGCAGCAGTCGAACCAGGTCGAGTAGGTCCGCACGTCGGCGCCCAGGGACTCGGCCACACCGGTGACGATGGCGGTGCGCTGCCCGCCGTAGATGTCGGCGTCGTAGATGGCGTCCCCCTCCACCAGCTTGTAGTAGTGGCAGGCGGGGTGGACGGTCACCTTGATGCCCTCCATGGGCACCACCTGGGCGCGGGCGATCTCGTCGCGCATGGCGTAGAACCACTCGGAGTAGTGGACGATCTCCTCGGGCATGACCATCTGCTTGCCCAGCTTCTTCATGATGCCGCTGACCTGGTCCCGCAGCTCGGGGTGGGCCAGCAGCTCTTCGCGGACCTCCTTGTAGTGCCCGTACGAGGTGCCGCAGTGGATGAGAGGGAAGCTGCCCGTCTCGTAGGCGGCGGCGAAGTTGCGCATGGCCACCGCCGCCTGGGCGCCGGCATTGGAGGTGGCCGAGGCGTAGTAGTTCCAGGCCGTGCACGACGTCTGGTCGGTGGGGTCGACGTAGGGCTGGTTCAGCTTGCGCATGACCCAGAAGATCGAGGTCGAGTAGCCGGGGATGTGTCCGCACTGGCCGCAGCTCTTGTGGTGCCAGAGGTTCCCCTTGGGGATCTTCTTCTCCCGTCCGTACTTGGTGTCGACGGAGATGAAGGGCTCGGGAACCCGGTGGACGGTCCACGCCCCCTGCTCCTCGAGCTCGAAGACCTCCTGGTGGAAGTCGTGCGGGCGCGTGGCGGGATCGCGCTCGAACCGCTCCTTCTTCTTGAGCAGGGCCTGGACGGGGATCGTCATCGTCGTGCCTCCAACCGCTGGATCAAACCTCGATGCCCTCGTCCTCGAGGGCTTCCTCCATGACCTCCTGGAGGATCATGAACAGTCCTTCGTCGACGTCCTTGATCATGTCCAGGGCGCCGGTGTGGAGCCAGATCAGGTACAGCTCCACCAGCGTCTTCTGGTCCACGCTCCAGCCCGTCTTGGTGGTGTGGTGGGTCTCCGGCGGCAGCATGCGGCGCCACAGGTCGAG
>JBIOYN010000171.1:0-10158 GCA_044870155.1 Acidimicrobiia bacterium
GCCCGAGGTGGGATTCGAACCCACGACCTGACGCTTACAAGGCGCCTGCTCTGACCGCCTGAGCTACTCGGGCCCGGCCCGAGCGTAGATGAGCCCCGGAGGGGCTCTAGGCCGCGCCCTCGGCGGCGGCCCGCTCCGCCAGGTGCATGTCCAGCTTGCGCTTGATGCGCTGGAGGGCATTGTCGATCGACTTCACGTGGCGCCCGAGCACGCCGGCGATCTCCTGGTAGGACTTGCCCTCGACGTAGAGGCGCAGGACCTCCACCTCGAGCTTGGACAGCATCTCGGTCATCATGCGGCGCATGGACCGGAGGTCCTCCATCGAGATGATGAACTCGATGGGATCGATCAGGCCTTTCGCCTCAAGGACCTCCTCCACCGTGCCCGAACCGAACTCCTCGCCGGGGCGGGAGCCCGACAGCGAGAGGTAGGAGTTCAGGGGCTGGTGCTTCTGGCGGGTGGCCGTCTTGATGGCGGTGATGATCTGGCGGGTGATGCACAGCTCGGCGAAGGCCCGGAAGGAGGCCTGCCGGTCCGGCCGGAAGTCCCGCACGGCCTTGAAGAGGCCGATCATGCCCTCCTGCTCGATGTCGTCCGAGTCAGCCCCGATGAGGAAGTACCCACGGGCCTTGGCCCGGGTGAACCGCCGGTACCGTTGGAGCAGGACGTCGAGGGAATCGTTGTCGCCGTTCTGGAACCGGGCAACCAGGTCGTCGTCGCTCAGTTCGGCCAAGGCCACGCTTCCCAGACGACTCGGCATGTTGGCTCCTAGGTGACGGCTCTGTTAACGGGACACTGCGTGGGGACTAGTTCTTTGTAACGGGGGACCCTGACTAGTGTCAATACTGACGGACACATCTACCGGGCTCTGAGCCCTTTGAGAGTCCTTCAAATTCGGACATTTCCGGACAAACTCCGGCAATCGGCCCGCGACGGGTCCGAGCCCGAACGGAGGATGACTAGTTCGAGGGCCTAGTCGCTGGTGACGCCGCGTGTTCGGCGGCGGGCCACCTCGAAGCAGGCGAGGGTGGCGGCTGCGGCCACGTTGAGTGATTCGAGCCGTCCGCGCATCGGAATCCGGACCACGACGTCACACCGCTGGCGGGCGAGACGGGACAGCCCGCGCCCCTCCGCTCCCAGGACGAGGGTGAGCCGTTCCGGCCCGAAATCGAGGTCGAAGAGCGACCGGTCGCCACGCTCGTCGAGCCCGATGGTCCACACTCCGGCCCGGCCCGCTCGCTCCAGGGCGGCGGGAATCCCAGGGACGAGGGCGAGCGGCACGTGCTCGACGGCGCCCGCCGCAGCCTTGGTCACCGCGGCGGTGACATGGACGGCACGCCGGCGGGGCAGGAGCACACCGGTCACGCCGGCCGCCTCGGCGCTGCGCAGGACGGCGCCCAGGTTCTGCGGATCGGTGACCCCCTCCAGGGCCAGGAGGAAGGCGGCCGGGTCGGCCAGCAGGTCGTCGTCGATGGCCAGGGGGAGCGGGTCGGCCCGGGCCACCACCCCCTGGGGGGAATCGGTCCGGGCCATCGAGTCGAGGCGGGGTGTGGTCCGCACGGGGACGCCGGCGCGGCGGGCCAGCTCCATGATCTCGTCGAGGATGGGCGCGGGCTCGAGGTCGCCCGCCATCCAGATCTCGCCCACCTTGCGCCGGCGGGCCCGCAGCGCCTCCCGGACGGACCGGCGGCCCTCGATCTGCTCCCCACCCAGCCCGTGGCCCTTGCCCGCCAGGGGCGCCACCCGGGGATCTTTGGGATGAGGCCGGGGCCCACCGCGGCGCTGGCTGCCGGCGCCCTTGCCGCTCCGGCCTCGTGGATCGGCGCCCTTGGGACTCACCCCCGGTGCCAGACGGTGCCGGCGGGCGTGTCCTCCAGGGTGATCCCCCGGGCGGCGAGCTCGCCCCGGATGCGGTCGGCCTCGGCGAAGTTCTTCTCCCGGCGGGCGGCGTCGCGTTGCGCCACCAGGTCGGCCACGTCGCCCTCGCCGGCGGCCGCGCCGGAGCCGTCGTCGAGCTCGAGCCCGAGTGCGCCCGTCAGGGTGCGCACGGTGCCCACCAGCCGGGCGGCCTCGGGCCCGTCCCCGGCGTCGATGGCGGCATTCGCCCGGCGCAGCGTCTCGAAGACGGTGGCCAGGGCGGCGGGGGTGTTGAAGTCGTCGTCGAGGGCGGCGTCGAAGTCGGCGACGGCGCCGGCGTCGAGCCCGCCGTCACCGGCGGGAGCCCCGAGCTGGGCCCTGGCCCGGCGGACGAGGGCGTCCAGGCGCCCCAGAGCGGCGGCGGCGTCGTCCAGGTTGGACTTGCCCATCTCGGTGGCCGAGCGGTAGTGGGTCTGGAGGACGAGGAGGCGCAGCACCCGGGGATCGTGGGTGTCGAGGATCTCGGTCAGTGTGGTGAAGTTCCCGAGCGACTTCGACATCTTCTCGCCCGAGACCACGACCATGGCGTTGTGGAGCCAGTGGCGGGCGAATGGCAGCCCGGCCCCCTCCGACTGGGCCCGTTCGTTCTCGTGGTGGGGGAAGACGAGGTCGTCGCCTCCGCCATGGATGTCGAAGCCCTCGCCCAGCAGGCCGACGGACATGGCCGAGCACTCGATGTGCCATCCGGGACGGCCCGCGCCCCAGGGCGAATCCCAGGCCGGTTCCCCGGGCTTGGCCGCCTTCCACAGGGCGAAGTCGACCGGGGAGCGCTTGGCCTCGTCCACTTCCACCCGGGCGCCGGCCGACTCCAGCAGGTCCTCCAGGCGCCGGTGGGAGAGCTCTCCGTAGCCGGGGAACCCGGTGACGGCGAAGTACACGCCGGAGTCGGTCACATAGGCGGCGCCCCGCTCCAGCAGCCGGGTGATCAGCGCCTGCATCTCGGCGATGTAGCCGGTGGCGTGGGGGACGTGGTGGGGACGGGCGACGCCCAGGCGGTCGAGCGCCGCCCAGTAGGCCTCCTCGTAGCGGGCGGCCACCTCCGGTTCGCTCGTCCCCTCCGCCCGGGCCCGGTTGATGATCTTGTCGTCCACGTCGGTGATGTTGGAGACGTGGGTGACGTCGAAGCCCCGGTGCTCGAGCACCCGGCGGATCACGTCGAAGGACAGGGCACTGCGGGCGTGGCCCAGATGGGGCACGTCATAGACGGTGGGCCCGCACACGTAGAGGCCCACCCGCCCCGCCTCCCGGGGAACCAACTCGACCTTCTCGCCCGCCAGCGTGTCGTGGATCAGCACGGCGTGCAGGCTAGTTGGCCCATCTCAGGCCTCCTCGAGGAGAGCCACCGCCATGGCGGCGATCCCTTCGGCGCGCCCGATGGCCCCCAGGCCCTCACCGCGCTTGGGCTTGACGGAGACGGCGCCACCCACCACCCGGGTGAGCCTGGCGGCCATCTCCTCCAGGTGCGGAGCCAGCCTGGGCGTCTCGGCCACGATGACGACGTCGACGTTGCCGACCCGGTAGCCGCCGGCCGACAGGCGCCCGGCGACATCGGCCAGGAGGATCATCGAGTCGGCGCCGGCGTAGCGGTCGTCGGAGGCCGGGAACAGAGTGCCGAGGTCGGGCAGGCCGGCGGCCCCGAGAAGGGCGTCGGCCACGGCGTGAGCCACCACGTCGGCATCGGAGTGGCCGGCGAGGCCAGGAGCGCCCTCGATGCGCGCGCCACCCAGCACCAGTGGGCCTTCACCCCCGAAAGGGTGCACGTCGAAGCCGAGGCCCACTCTCACGGCGTCTTCACAGCTCCCGCATGACCCAGCCCGCCCGGGCCAGATCGTGGGGCGTGGTGATCTTCAGGTTGAGCGGGTCGCCCGGCACCACCACCACCTTGCCACCCGCCGCCTCCACCAGGGCGGCTTCGTCCGTGGCCTGGGCCCCACCGGCCAGCGCCCCCCGCAGCACGTCGGCCCGGAAGGCCTGGGGGGTCTGGACGGCGACCAGCCCCTCCCGGTCGACGGTGGCCACCACGCGGCCGTCCACCACGCGCTTGACGGTGTCGGGTACGGGCAGGGCGGGCACGGCGCCGTCAGCACCCGCCCGAACGGCGTCGATCACGGCCGTGAACAGCGCATGCGACGCCAGCGGCCGGGCGGCATCGTGGACGAGGATGATCTCCGCCTCCGCGGGCACCGCGGCCAGTCCCGCCCGCACCGAGTCGGAGCGGGTGGCGCCGCCCACCACCGCCGCCGCCACCGGCGGCCCGTCCCAGGGCGCGCCCGCGGGCAGGACGACGACGACGGCCTCGCACGCCGTGCGGGCGGTCCCCACCGACCAGTCGACCACGCGCCGGCCGGCCAGGGTCGCGAACTGCTTCCGGGAGCCGAAGCGCGTCCCGGCGCCGGCAGCAACCACGAGGCCCCAGATCGAACCGTCCGTCGGACGGCCTACTTGAGGAGCGCCTCGTCGAGCTTGGCCTCGGCCTCCTCCTCGGTGACACCGATGGCGAAGGTCAGCTCGGAGACGAGGATCTGGCGTGCCTTGGTGAGCATGCGCTTCTCGCCCGCGGAGAGGCCCTTGTCCTTATCCCGGATGGACAGATTCCGGACAACTTCGGCGACCTGATAGATGTCGCCGCTCTTCAGCTTCTCGACGTGGTTCTTGAACCGGCGGGACCAGTTGGTCGGCATCCGCGCCTCCTTCTTGCGGAGGACGGCGAACACCTCCTCGACCTCTTCGTCGTTGATGACCTCGCGCAGCCCGACCTCGTCGACGTTGTCAGCGGGGACCATGAGGGTGAGGTCGCCATAGGCGAGCTTGAGGACCAGATAATCCCTGGTCTCACCGAATACTTCGCGCTTTTCCCGACGCTCGACGATCGCGGCACCGTGATGCGGGTACACGACCTTGTCGCCGACATCGAACAGCATGACCACGCTCCCCGGCTGCCCTCGTTGGGCCTGCCTTCCAGGGTACGGCACCTCAGGTGCCCTAACAACTTGACTGGACGTTCAATTTTGCCATAGTCCCGGCCACCGAATTGGATTGTCCGGAAGGTCGGAAATCACGCAACGTGGTGGAAACTATACCCAGAGTCACATCGGGTGATGCCGGCGAATTTTCTATTCGAGTAGAAACGCCAGTGCCCGGTGCCAGGCGTCGGCGGCATCCTCGGGCCGGTGGGCGGGGACCTCGGGGTTGTGCACGAAGGCATGCTCCGCGCCCCGGTACACGACGACCTTGTTCTCGGGCCGGCCCGACCACGCCACCCGGAGCGCCTCCACATCCTCGGCCGGGGTCCAGGGATCGGCGTCGCCGAAGATGGCCAGGGTCGGGCACACCGAGCCCGCCGTGTCCAGGGCGTCGCCCATGCCTCCGTCGGCCCACTCCTTGGGGGTCCGCAGGATGCCGTAGAAGGCCACCGCCCGCTCGAAGCGCCCGGTGGCGGCCGCCTTGAGGGTGTAGGCGCCGCCCATGCAGAAGCCCATCACCCCCAGCCCACCGGTGTGGTCGGAGGCGGTCAGATGGTCGGCCGCCTCGGCCAGGTCCTCCATGATCACGTCGTCGTAGAGCTCGGCCGCATGGGCCCGACGGGCTTCCGGGTCGAGGGGCCCCAAAGCGGCGATGAGCCGGGAGAAGGGCTCAATGGCGCACACGGCCAGTCCGTGGGTGGCCAGGCGCCGGCAGATGTCCTCGAACAGCGGCCGGAGGCCGGACAGGTCGGGCACCACCACCAGCCCCCCGAGGGGGGTGCCCTCGGGACGGGCGTGGAGCGCCTGGACGGACGTCCCCTCGACATCGAGGGTGATGGCGTCAACCGTGGCGGGATGCGGACCTTCAGGCAGCGCGGACATCAGGAGCTGCGGAGCAGGGACTGGCGGCTGGGGCTGGGGCCCCCGGCCGCATCGCGGTGAGCCGTCAGGCGAAGACCAATCAGCATGGGCGCAGCCTAGTTAGACGTAACGGTCGAGGATGGAGGTCTCGGCCAGCCGGGACAGGCCCTCCTTGATCGACCGGGCCCGGGTCTCGCCCACGCCCTCGACGTCGTCGAGGTCCTTCATCGACGCCCGCATGATCTTCTGGAGGTTGTGGAACCGGGCCACCACCCGGTCGGCCACCACCTCGGGCAGCCGGGGGATCTTGTGGAGCAGCCGGTAGCCGTGGGGCTGCAGCGACCAGTCCAGGCCCGTCCCCGCCTGCAGGTGGAGGACGCTGGAGACCTCCTTCAGGTCCAGCAGCTCGTCGGTGGTGAGCTGGGCAAGCCGCTTCATGACCTCTTCCAGCGGTGATTCGGGCGTGTCCACGAAGTAGTCCTTGGCCACCAGGCGCCGGTCGTCCTCGACGCCACCCATCAGCTCCTCGAGCTGGAGCATGACCAGGCGGCCCTCGCTCCCCAGCTCGACGATGTAGCCCTCGATCTCCTCGGCGATGCGGCGCACCATCTCCGCCCGCTGGAGGACGCTCACCGCGTCCCGGACCGTCACCAGGTCCTCCACCTCCAGGGCGGAGAGCGCCCCCGACACCCCGTCGAGACGGATCTTGTAGCGCTCGAGCGTCTGGAGGGCGGTGTTGGCCTTGCCCAGGATCCGGGGGATCGGCTCCAGGGTGTACTTCTCGTCGTTGCGGTAGATGGTGACCACCGACATGGCCTCGGACACGGAGATGACGGGCACGTCGATCTGGCGCGCCACCCGCTCGGCGGTGCGGTGCCGGGTGCCCGTCTCCAGCGTGGGGATGTTGGGGTCGGGCACCAGGTGCACGTTGCCCCGGGCCACCCGGGAGCAGTCGGCGGCCAGGATCAGGGCCCCGTCCATCTTGGCCAGCTCGGAGAGACGCTGGGGGGTGAACTCGGCGTCGAGGAGAAACCCGCCGGAACAGACCGAGAGGACTTCGGGACCATCGCCCACACAGATCAGCGCACCCTTGTTGGCCTGCAGGATGCGATCGATGCCGTCCCGCAGCGGCGTACCGGGCGCCACCATTCGCAATGCATCGAGCAGCGCCTCTGAACGGCGCACCTGCGGCACGGGCGGCTCCTTTGGGGTCGCAGATGACCCCACGAGGGTACCGCAGGAGGGCGGGCGCGGACCGTGAACTGCGCCCGTCTGAACGGTCGTTTACCAGGAGCGGCGGGTCCGGGGGACGAGCACGGCGAGGGCGGCCAGGGCCAGCCCGCCGGCCAGCCCCAGCAGGGCGGGCCGGACCCGGTCGGGAGCGGTGGAGGCGGCCCGGACCTCGGCTCGCTTGCCGGGTTCGGCATCGAAGCGGGCCGGCGCGCCCCCGGGCAGGTGGACCACGACGGCGAGCCGGAATCCCTCGATCGCCCGCTCGGTGAGGAGGCCCGCCACGCGCTGCGGATCCACACCGGCGGCCTGCAGACGGCGGGCGAGATCGGGGTCGTTGCCGAAACCGGTGAGCAGCTCCCCCCGGCCCTCCCCGAGGTACATGTCTCCCGCCAGGCGGTACCGCACCCGGGTCAGGCCCCGCTTCCGGTCGAGGCGGAAACCGTGCAGCGGCCCGTCGGGCCCCGACAGCTCGTCGACCAGGGGGCCGAGGTCGCCGGGGCGGGCGAAACGCTTCGAAGCGGTCACCACCGCCCCTCCCCCCGGGGTCCGTCGGGGTCCCCTCACCTCCCAGCCGGCGCCGCGCAGGTCGGCCACCTGGGCGCCCTGGGCGATGACCGAGGGGCCGCCGATGACGCCGACCGCCTCGGGATCGGCCTCGAAGCGGACGGCGACCTCGCCGCCCGGGCCCTCGACCGTCATCGTCACCAGCGCGTCGACCCGGCAGCCGCCCAGGACGAGGAGCAGCAACAGCGCGAAACAGCGGCCGCCCCGCCGGAGCACAGACGGGGCGGCCGGTTTCATGCCCCCAAACTAGAGGGGGCAACCCAATCAGTAGGAGGAGGCGTCCACCAGGTTGCCGTAGTAGCGGCCCTCGAGAGGCTTCCTCGTGTCCCCGAAGAAGCCGGTGTCCTCGGGCCGGGCGTCGGCGTCAGCCCGGATCTTGGCGATGATCTGGGACGGGCTCATGCCCGAACACGGGCCGGCGTCGATGCAGCGGGCCACCAGGCCGGCCACATGCGGCGACGCCATCGACGTGCCCGAGATGGCCTTGTAACCACCGTCGTTCCAGGTCGAGTTCACGCACACACCGGGGGCGGCCACGGTGTGGGCGGCGTCGGGACTGTCGGGCAGGGTGAAGTTGGAGAAATCGGCGGCGGTGTCGTCGATGTCCTTGGTGGAGCAGCTGCCCGTCCCCTGCCCGCCGGGCAGGCCGTCGAAGTCGGCCATGGCGGTCACCGTGAGCACCTCGTCGTAGGCGGCGGGGACGCTCTTGACCAGGTCGACGTGGGAGTTGCCGGCGGCCACCACCACGGTGACCCCCTGGGCCACGACGTTGCAGACCGCCTCGTGGAAGGGGTCCTTGGTCTCGGCGCCGCAGGACTTGTCGTCAGCGCCGTCGCCACCCAGGCTCATGTTGACGACCTTGATGTTCTTGGCGGCGGCGTTGGCCGCCACCCAGTCGAGGCCGCAGATGACGTCGGAGAGGGCACCGGTGCCGAGGGAGCTGAACACCTTCACGGCGTAGAGCGGCGCTCCGGGGGACACCCCCACCACACCGTTGCCGTCGGCCTTGGCGCCGATGGTGCCGGCCACGTGGGTGCCGTGGCCGTGCTCGTCGGTGTAGTCGCCGCCCTCGTCGGGCTCGCTGGCCTTGCCCCCGCCCAGGAGGCCGTCGAGGAGGCCGCCCAGCGGGTCGGAGGCGCAGTTGACGCCGCCCACCACGTTGAGCTCGGGATGGGGTGAGATGCCGGTGTCGACGATGGCGACGGCGGCTTTGGGATCGGCCTTGGAGAACACCGAGCCGTCGGGTTGCGTCCGGACGGCACCGATGCGACTGACGCCGGAGGCCGAATCGGCCAGCAGGCGGACGGGCCGGTCGGGAACGACATAGGCGACCCGGGGGTCACGTTGGAGGGCTTTGAGGTTCAGCAGGGGCAGGGTGACGAGCAGGCCGTTGAGCCCGCTGAACAACCCGTTGACGGTCGCTCCCAGCCCGCTCGCCGACTCGGCCACCGATTCCGTGGCGGCGGGGGACTTGAGGACCACGATGTACCGGCCCAGGGCCGGAGTGAACTCACCCGTCGCCTGCGTGGCCATGGCCAGCGGGACCAGCGAGGCGATGAGCAGGGCGACGATCGATCGGCGCAGCATCCTTTGCCCGACCTCCCTCTCTCTCTTTGCGCGCTTGATTGGGGGCTGCGGAGGGCGTCTTTGCCCCCCTGCGGCTCCGCCAGTCAAAAGAGAGCTGCGGGTCGGCCCGGGTGGTTCGGGTGCTTTTATCCCTCTGAGCCGCTTGTGACCGGTTCGACAGGGGGCGGCTCGATACCTTCAATCGAGCGGAAAACCACCTCGTCGCCCTCGGCGTCCACGATGACGGTCTCGCCGGCGCGGAACTCCTTCCACAGGATGCGCTCCGACAGCGGGTCCTCCACCAGCCGCTGGATGGCCCGGCGCAGGGGCCGGGCGCCCAGGGTGGGGTCGTAGCCCTTCTTGGCCAGGGCGACCTTGGCCGGGTTGGTGAGCTCGAGGGCCAGGCCCTGGCTCTCCAGCTGCTCGCGCACCCGGCGGATCATGAGATCGACGATGGTGGTGACCTCGTCCTGGGTCAGCTCGTGGAAGACGATGACCTCGTCGATGCGGTTCAGGAACTCGGGGCGGAAGTTGCGCTTCAGCTCCTCGTGGACCTTCTCCTTCATCTTCTCGTAGGTCACGGCCTCGTCGGCCTTGGCGAAGCCGATGGCGGCCTTGCGCAGATCGGCCGTACCCAGGTTGGAGGTCATGATGATCACGGTGTTCTTGAAGTCCACCGTGCGGCCCTGGGCGTCGGTCAGGCGCCCGTCCTCCAGGATCTGGAGCAGGGTGTTGAAGACGTCGGGGTGGGCCTTCTCGATCTCGTCGAAGAGCACGACGGAGAACGGCTTGCGGCGCACGGCCTCGGTCAGCTGGCCGCCCTCGTCGTAGCCGACGTAGCCGGGGGGCGAGCCCACCAGCCGGGAGACGGTGTGCTTCTCCATGTACTCGGACATGTCCAGCTGGATGAGGGCCGCCTCGTCACCGAAGAGGAACTCGGCCAGCGTCTTGGCCAGCTCGGTCTTCCCCACCCCCGTAGGGCCGAGGAAGATGAACGAGCCCGACGGCCGGCGGGGGTCCTTCAGGCCGGCCCGCGTGCGGCGGATCGCCTGGC
>JBIOYN010000172.1:0-8522 GCA_044870155.1 Acidimicrobiia bacterium
AACCCGAAGCGGTCCGCCAGCTGGGTGGCGATCTGGGTGGGGGTGAGGGCCCGGCAGCGGGCGGCGGCGAGCTCGATGGCCAGCGGGATGCCGTCGAGGCGGGTGCAGATGGCGCTGACGGCGCCCAGGTTGTCGGGGCCGATGTGCAGCTGCGGACGGGCCAGGGTGGCCCGGTCGGTGAAGAGCCGCACCGAGGAGCAGTCGGCGTCGCGGTCGTCGGCCGGCAGCGTGAGGGACGGCACCCGATAGGTCGCCTCCCCCTCGGCGCCGAGCGGCTCGCGGCTGGTGGCCAGCACCCGCACCCGCGGACACCCCTGCAGCAGCGGCTCCACGACGGCCACGCTGGCGTCGAGCATGTGCTCGCAGTTGTCGAAGATCAGCAGCGCCTCCCGGTCGCGCAGGTGGTCCACGACCGTGTCCAGGATCGGCTGGCCGGGCAGCTCGGCCACGCCGACGGCGTCGGCCACGGCCTTCGGCACCAGGTCCGGGTTCGCCAGCCGAGCCAGGTCGGCCATCCACACGCCGTCGGGGTAGCGGTCGACGATGTCGGCGCCGAGATGGATGGCGAGGCGGGTTTTCCCGCACCCGCCGGCGCCGGTGAGGGTGACCAGGCGGCGCTCGGCCAGCAGCGCCGACGTCTCGGCCAGCTCGGCGGCGCGCCCGACGAAGCTGGTCACCAGCACCGGCAGGTTGTTGGGAAGGCGGTCGAGGGAACGCAGCGGGGGGAAGTCGAAGGCAAGGCCCGGGGCGCACAGCTGCGCCACCCGCTCGGGTCGGGTGAGGTCGCGCAGGTGCCGGACCCCGAGGTCCCGGAGAAAGACGCCCTCGCGGAGCTGGTCGACGACGAGGTCGGCGGTGACGCTGGAGAGCAGCACCTGCCCGCCGTGGCCAAGCTCGCGAACCCGGGCGCAGCGGTTGAGCGGCTCGCCGATGTAGCGGTTTCCCTCCCGCAGCTCGGCTTCACCGGTGTGCAGCCCCATGCGCAGCTCCACTCGGGCGCCATCGGGCCAGCCGTCGGCGCCGAGCGCTCGCTGCAGGTCGATGGTGAAGCGGACGGCGTCGGCCGCCCGGGCGAAGGCGGCGACGAAGCTGTCACCCTCGCCCTGCTCGGCTGGGCGGGCACCACGATGGGCGGCGACGCCGCCGTCGACGAGCTCGTCGAGCCGGGCCAGCACCGCCGGCATGGCCTCGCCATGTTCCTGCCACAGGCGCGTGGACCCGACCACGTCGCCGAGCACGAAGGTCACCGTGCCCGTCGGCAGCCCGCCGCCTGAGCCTTCGACCTGTCCCATGCCGAACCTCGTCAGCATGCCCGCCATGTTCACCGGGGCCGGCCCGCCAAGCATCGCTCGAACGAATGATACGACCCGGGGGTTGCCAGGCCCGAGGCGGTTGACCGTCCGTCGGTGGCGAGTGGGCGACTTCAATGGAGATGACAACCCATCAAGGACGGCAAGGTGGTCACGGTGTGGCGACCGGCGCCGGCTATCCCGAGCTGCTGATCGCTTCGGACAAGGGAGCGCTCAGTCCATCTTCAGGACCACCACAGGTCGGTTGGCGACGATCGGCAGATGCGAACGAGGATCTTGTTGATAGGGCTCCTGGTCCTTGCGGGTGGCTGCGACTCAGGTTCAGACCCCGAGGTGGCGGGGGTCGTGGAGGAGCGGGACGGAGGGAGCGCGATCAGCGCCGGCATCGCGGGCATTCCCGTACTGCCTGAGGCGACACTGAGCTACGAGTCGTCCACGGCCAGGACCTTCAGCCTTCCGGACGCGCTGTCCGTCGACGACGCCCACGCCTGGTTCTCCAGTCATCTGGCGGAAGGGCGCTCCTTCGATGGCTGGGCCTGGTGCAGCAAGCGCGAGGACAGTCTGGGCGTGACCTGGCAGTGGTACCGGTCCGGTGAGGCCGCGCCCGACGGCTTGAGCGTCGACCTTGGTCGGGACGACCGCACCGGAGCGGGCTACGTCCTCGTCGTCGGCCGCTCGGACTTCGACCCGCAGACCTGTGACGCCACCGCCGGCTGACACGCGCCTCCTCACAACGATGCTGATGACCGAGACCGTGTCGCCGGCGAAGACCAACTTCACGGTGTTGCCGGGCGTCCTCGAGCGAGATGGCGACGGGGAACAACCGGCGGCCGAGGTGTCCTACGGGACCCTGCGGGACGTCCGAGGCGAGTAGGGCGCTCAGCACGACGCTTCGATCCGCACCTGGAGCCCGAAGAGCGGACGCTCGCCCCGGCACTGTGCGCCGACGACGCGTTCACGGCCACCGTGACTTTCCCCGGGACCCAGACCGTGCTGGAACGGGTCGCGTCTGTCCCTCGCACGTCAGTCGTTGTCCGGCAGGTACTCGTTCCGCTCGTAGTACGAGAACAGGTCGACGAAGCTGTCGTAGTCGTAGGTGACGAGCTCGTCGCCCTCCCAGCGGGCGCCGAGCTCCTCGGCCTCCTCCAGCCGATACAGGCCTTCGGGGACGGCGTCGGTCCACTTGACCTTCACGAAGCCCGAGACGGACTTCCGGCCGAGGACTACCCGTTCACCTGGGGGCACCTTCACCTCCGCTCGACCACCTGTCGCCGGCACGAGATTACGTCTCTTTCCTGTCGTACCCAGTGGGGATGATCGACCTCCTGAACAAGGAGGTCAGTCATGGAACGTCGACCGCTCGACGACACCTCGGCGGCCGTGGCCGCCCTGCTCCGCTCGCCGGTGTGGAAGGTGGTGATGGTCCATCACGACGATCACGGAGCCTGCGACGAATGCGGCCCGCGCCCGGGGCAGCGGGAGCCCGACGCCGACTTCGCCTACTCCGTGGGGCTGCACGACTGGTTCGGGTTGCCCGAGATCCACTGCCCGGCCCTGTCGACGGACGACCCGCCGCTCCCACTCGGATTCGAAGCCCTGGCTGAGTTGGTGAACGCCATTGCCGCCCGGACGATCGTGAGGGAGCTCGCAGCCGGCTCGATCCTGGAGTTCACCGCCGGCGACGGCCACCACCGCTACCTGCTGCGGTGCACGCTCGGCCTCCCCGGCGCCCCTGAGGCGGTCAGCGCCTTCGTCGCCGATCCCGACGCCCCGGTCATCCCGGTCACCTGGGCTCTCCTCGAGTCGGAGTGCGCCTGCACGGAGCGTGCCTCGTGACGGGCCTACGAAGCCGCCCGACGCTCTTTGTGATTCCGGGGTTCGCCGCCTAGGCCAGCGCCGAACGGAGCGCCGCCAGCCGTTCGGGCACGACCCGCCAGTAGACCCAGCGGCCGCGCTTTTCGCCGGTGATGAGCCCGGCCTCGGTGAGGGCCCTGGTGTGGTGGCTGACGGTGGGCTGGCTCTTCCCGAGCGTCTGCAGGAGATCGCACGAACACACCTCGTCCGCCGCCGCGATCAGGCTGAGGAGCCGGAGCCGGACGGGATCGGACAGGGCCGCGAACCCGCGGGCCAGCAGCTCGGCGTCGCCTTCGGAAAGCGGCGCCGTGAGCACCGACGGGCAGCAGGCGTCAGTGGCGACGGGCAGAGCAGTCGTCGTACGCATCCAGAACCTCCAGCGACCCATTGACAACTGTCGATGTATCTGCGAGTGTCGATACATCGACTCTCATAAATGTATCAGGAGGACCGTGATGGCACGAGTGCAGCTGGCCCTGAACGTTTCCGACCTCGAGGCGGCGGTCGAGTTCTACTCCAAGCTCTTCGCCACCGAACCCGCCAAGCGCCGCCCCGGCTACGCCAACTTCGCCGTGGACGAACCGCCGCTCAAACTGGTGCTCATCGAAGGGAAGGGAGCCCCGGGATCCCTCAACCACCTCGGGGTCGAGGTCCCCTCCACGGGCGACGTCGCCTCGGCCCAGGCGAGGCTGGCCGGTGAGGCCCTGGCCACGGCCGTCGAGGACCAGGTGGCGTGTTGCTTCGCCCTGCAGGACAAGGTGTGGGTCGACGGGCCCGACGGCGAGCCGTGGGAGATTTACACGGTCCTCGCCGACGTCGAGATGCCCGCCGGGGTGCTGCGGACGGTCGAGCCCGGTGGGGACGCCCTGTGCTGCTCGGCGGCGCCGGAGTCCGCCGCCCGCTGCTGCTGAGCCGTGGACCTGGCCCGGAAGGCGGCGGCGGAATCCCTTGGCACCGCCCTGCTCGTCGCCATCGTCGTCGGCTCCGGGATCTACGCCCAGAGGCTCAGCCCCGGCGACACCGGCCTGCAGCTCCTGGAGAACTCCCTCGCCACCGGCGCCGGTCTGGTCGCCCTCATCCTCGCCTTCGGGTCCGTGTCGGGAGCTCACTTCAATCCGGTGGTCTCGCTGGCCGACCGGGCCCTGGGCGGTCTCACGAACCGGGAGTTGGTGGCCTACCTCCCGGCGCAGGTCGTCGGCGGCTGCGTCGGGGCGGTGATCGCCAACCTCATGTTCGAGCTGCCGGCGGTGACACTGTCGCCCCACGCCCGGTCGTCGGGTGGGCTCTGGCTGGGCGAAGTGGTGGCCACGTTCGGATTGGTCACCGTGATCCTGGGGGTCGTGCGATCCGGCCGGGCCTCGGCCGCTCCCTTCGCCGTCGGGGGCTACATCGCCGCCGCCTACTGGTTCACGTCCTCGACGTCGTTCGCCAACCCCGCCGTCACCATCGGGCGGACCCTCACCGACACCTTCGCCGGGATCAGCCCGGCTTCGGCGCCGGCTTTCATCGCCGCCCAGGTCCTCGGAGGCGGCCTCGCCACCGGCCTGGCGAGATTCCTGCATCCCGGCCTGCCCGCCGGTGACGTCGTTCTCCCGCATCCCGAGAAGGAGCGAGCATGACCGCCCCCACCGTGCTGTTCCTCTGCATTCACAACGCCGGCCGCTCCCAGATGGCGTTGGGGTGGTTCGAGCACCTGGCCCGGGGCCGGGCCGTCGCCTTCTCCGGCGGCAGCGAGCCGGCGCCGGGCGTCAACCCCGCCGCTGTCCAGGCCATGAAGGAGGTCGGCATCGACATTTCCCACCGGACCCCGAGGCGATGGTCAGAAGCCGACCTGGCCGCCGCCGACGTGGTGGTGACCATGGGCTGTGGCGACACCTGCCCCTTCGTCCCGGGTACCCGGTACGAGGACTGGAAGCTCGATGACCCCGCCGGCCAGGACGTCGCCGCCGTCCGTCCCATCCGCGACGAGATCGAACTTCGGGTGCGCGAGCTTCTCGCCAGCCTGGATTCGCCGGGCTGACCGCGCCTCGCACTGACCGGACAGGCCGGCGGCCAAGACCCGGCTCCGCTACGCCGGGCGGTCCCGCTTCTGGAGGCGGGCCCGCTCGGTGGCGGGCAGGACGGCCTTGCGCAGGCGGACGATCTTGGGCGTCACCTCGACGCTCTCGTCCTCGGCGATGAACTCGAGGGCCTGCTCCAGGGACAGCACCCGATGGGGTGACAGCCGCACCAGCTCCTCGGCGGTGGAGGAGCGCATGTTGGTGAGCTTGCGCTCCTTGGCCGGGTTCACGTCCATGTCCTCGGCCCGGGCGTTCTCGCCCACGATCATGCCCTCGTACACGTCGGCGCCGGGCCCGACCAGCATCTCGCCCCGCTCCTGGAGGTTCATGAGGGCATAGGTGGTGGTGGTCCCCTTGCGGTCGGCCACCATCGACCCGCTCTGGCGGGTGCGCAGGGGGCCGAACCAGGGCTCGTACCCCTCGAAGACGTGGTGGAGCACCCCCGTGCCCCGGGTCTCGGTCATGAACTCGGTGCGAAAGCCGATGAGGCCCCGGGCGGGCACCAGGTACTCCATCCGGACCCACCCCTGGGTCACCATCTGGAGGAGACGGCCCTTGCGGGCGGCCAGAAGGCGGGTCATGACCCCCAGGTGCTCCTCGGGGACGAGCACGGTGAGTCGTTCGACGGGCTCACACAGGGTTCCGTCGATCTCCCTGGTCACGACCTGGGGCTTGCCCACGGTGAGCTCGAAGCCCTCCCGGCGCATGGTCTCCACCAGCACGGCGAGCTGCAGCTCGCCCCGGCCCTGGCCCTCCCAGGTGTCGGGGCGGGCGGTGGGGAAGACCCGCAGCGACACGTTGCCGACCAGCTCGGCGTCGAGCCGGCTCTTCACCAGCCGGGCGGTGAGCTTCTTCCCGCCGCCGGTGCCCACCAGCGGCGAGCTGTTGACGCCGATGGTCATCGACAGGCTGGGCTCGTCGATGTGCATGACGGGCAGGGGCCGGGGGTCGTCGGCGTCGGCCAGGGTCTCGCCCACGGTGACCTCGGGCAGGCCGGCGACGGCGATGATCTCGCCCGGTCCGGCCTCCTCGGCGGGCACCCGCTCCAGCCCCTCGGTGATGAAGAGCTCGGTCACCTTGACCCGTTCCACGGTCCCGTCGGCCCGGCACCACGCCACCGGCTCGCCCCGCCGGATCGAACCATGGCGGATGCGGCACATGGCCAGGCGGCCGAGATAGGGCGAGCGGTCGAGGTTGGTGACCAGCGCCTGGAAGGGGTGGTCCTCCTCGTAGAGCGGAGGGGGGATGTGGGTGAGGAGAACCTCGAACAGCGGCTGCAGGGTGTCGAGGCCGCTGTGGGGTGACAACGAGGCCACTCCGGCCCGGGCGTCGGCGTAGATGATGGGGAACTGGATCTGCTCGTGGGTGGCGTCGAGGTCGAGGAACAGCTCGTAGACCTCGTCGATCACCTCGGCGGCCCGGGCGTCGGGCCGGTCGATCTTGTTCACCACCAGGATCACCGGCAGGTCAGCCTCCAGCGCTTTGCGGAGCACGAACCGGGTCTGGGGCTGGGGCCCCTCGGCCGCGTCGACCAGGAGCAACACCCCGTCGACCATGGCCAGCGCCCGTTCCACCTCGCCGCCGAAATCGGCGTGCCCCGGCGTGTCGACGATGTTGAGCTTGACCCCGCCGTAGTGGACGGCCGTGTTCTTGGCCAGGATGGTGATGCCCTTCTCGCGCTCCAGATCCATGGAGTCGAGCACCCGGTCCGTCTTCTGCTGATGGGCCTGGAACACGCCGGACTGCCACAGCATGGCGTCGACCAGGGTCGTTTTGCCATGGTCGACATGGGCGATGATGGCTAGGTTGCGCAGGTCACGGCGCGACGACATGGGAGCGAGCTTTCTGCGGAGGGGGAGGCTTAATGTACCCAAAGAACGTGGCTCGAAAGGCTTGCGCCCCTACCGACTGGTCGGTAGGCTACTACAGAATATGAGCGCACCCGACCTCATCGATCTGTCACTCCTGGCTGAGCTGACTCCGGTGGCCGAGCGCCTGCTCGAGCGCCACCTGGGCACGGCCAAGGAATGGTTCCCCCACGAGTTCGTGCCCTGGGGCCGGGGCCGGGACTTCGTGGAGGGCGAGGAGTGGGATCCCGGCGGACACCCGCTGCCCGACGCCGTCCGCAGCGCCCTGTTCGTGAACCTGCTCACCGAGGACAACCTCCCCTACTACTTCCGGACCATCGAGCGGTCCTTCGGGCCCGACGGGCCGTGGGGCGAGTGGGTCCGCCGGTGGACGGCGGAGGAGGGTCGCCACGGCCTCGTGATCCGCGACTACCTGACGGTGACCCGGGCCATCGACCCCGTGGCCCTGGAACGGGCCCGGATGGTCCAGGTCAGCGGCGGGCAGATCCCCGATCCACCCACGGTGGCGGAGTCGATGGTCTACGTGGCGCTCCAGGAGCTGGCCACCCGCATCTCCCACCGTGGCACCGGCAAGATGCTGGAGGACGAGGCCGGCTACCGGGTGATGGCCCGGGTGGCGGCCGATGAGAACCTGCACTTTCTCTTCTACCGGGACCTGGTCAACGCCGCCGTCGACGTCGACCCCTCGGCCCTGGTCATCGCCATGGAGCGCCAGGTCCGGGACTTCCAGATGCCCGGTACCGGCATTCCCGACTTCGGCGAGCATGCCCGGGCCATCGCCCGGGCCGGGATCTACGACCTGCGCATCCACCACGAGCAGATCCTCGTGCCCGTGGTGCTGCGGGACTGGCGCGTCCCCGAGATGGAGGGGCTGAGCCCGGAGGCCGAACAGGCCCGCACGTCGCTCGTGGATCGGATCGAGCGGATCGGGAAGGCCGGGCGCCGGATGGCCGACCGCTGGGCCGAAGCGTCCTCGTGAGCGCCTACGCCGTCTTGCGGTAGCGGCGGACGGCCAGCGGGGCGAAGACGGCCAGGAGGCCGCAGCTCCAGGCCAACGCGGCCACCACCGGACCGGAGGTCGGCCCGCCGGTCATGAGCGCCCGGGTGGCGTCGATGACCACGGAGACGGGCTGGTGGGCGGCGAAGGCCTGCAGCCATCCCGGCATCGACTGCACGGGCACGAAGGCGGACGAGGCGAAGGTGAGCGGGAAGAGCAGCGGGAACGACATGGCCTGGGCCGTCTCGGCGTTGCGGGCGGCGAGGCCCACGCAGGCGAAGACCCACGACAGGGCGTAGGCGAACAGCAGCACCATCCCGACGCCGGCGAGGAAGCCGAGGGGGCCGGTCTCGGCCCGGAACCCGACGGCGAAGCCGACCGCGGCCATGAGGACGACCACGAACACGTTGCGGATCAGGTCGGCCGTGGTGCG
>JBIOYN010000173.1:0-4744 GCA_044870155.1 Acidimicrobiia bacterium
TGGACTCCGGTGCCCGCCGCTCATGAGCCCAGGGCGGCGAGCCCGCCGACAAGTGCCCCGTAGGCGATGTGGGCACCAAGGCTCACCAGCGGCGACCCCCGGCCGTAGTTGAGCATCATGAAGCCCGGTGGCTCGAGGAGGGCCCTGGTGCCGATGCTGCTGAACGGATTCCCCATCCGGGGGTGGACCACGGGAAGAAGGACGTTGACCAGGGCGCTGCCGCTGAACAGGCCGTGCACCAGGCCGAGGGCGGCGCCGGGTAGCCAGCCGGCGCGGGCCACGGCCCGAAAGATGGCGTAGTACCCGAGGGCGAAGAAGAAGCCGAAGAAGAAGTGGAACAGGTAGCCGAGCGCTTTGGCCCGGAGGCGGTCGGCGGTCACCACGGTCCCGAGCAGGAAGGGCAGATCGAGGCGGGTCAACCGGTACTCGCTGGCCGCCCGGAGGGCGGTGGTGAGCACCAGCGTGCCCACGAATCCCCCCGCCAGTGTCCCCCAGAGTGTCACCGTCGCTCCTCCTGGCCGACGGCGACGGCGGCGTTCACGAGGGCGAGGTGGGTGAGGCCCTGCGGGAAGTTGCCCAGGAACTCCCCGGTCCCGGGGTCGACCTCCTCGGCGTAGAGCCCGACGTCGTTGGCCAGCCCGAGCAGTTCCTCCATGAGCTCGGCCGCCGCGCCGCCCTGGCCTGATCGGGCCAGGGCATCGACCAGCCAGAACGAGCAGGTGAGGAAGGCGCCCTCTTCCCCGGACAGGCCGTCCTCTCCCGAATACCGGTAGAGGAATGGGCCCCGGCCCAGTTCCCGGCGGATGGCGTCGATCGTGCCTCGAGCGCGACGACCTCGGGGATCGACGAAGCCGAAGAGGACACCCAGGAGCAGGCTGGCGTCGAGTTCCTCGACGTTGGCGGAGCGCACGTAGCTTCCCTTGGTCTCCGACCAGCACCGGTCCTCGACGAAGGCGCGCACTGCGGCCGCTTCAGCCCGCCAACGGGGGGTGTGGCCATCGGGGATCTTCGCTTTCTCGGCCAGCCGGAGCGCCCGGTCGAGGGCGACCCAGCACATCATCTTCGACTGGGTGAAGTGGACCGGTGGGCTGCGTACCTCCCAGATGCCGGAGTCGGGTCGGCGCCAGAGGTCGCACACCAGGTCGGCCATGGCCGCCAGGCGGCGGCCGATGTCCCGGTCGATGTCGCCACCCGAGGCGGCGTAGAGCCATGCCGTCTGGAGGACGTCGCCATACACGTCGAGCTGCAGCTGGTCGACGGCGGCGTTGCCCACCCGAACCGGTGCCGACCGCCGGTAGCCCTCGAAGCCGAGCGTCCGCTCGGCGGCGCTCTCCCCGCCGTACAGACGGTAGAGAACCTGCAGCCGGGGATGGGTCAACTGGGAGGCCTGCATCAGCCACCAGAAGAAGGCATCAACCTCGGCCGAGAAGCCCAACTCGAGGAGGGCGTTGAGGATCAGGGCCGAGTCCCGGACCCAGCAGAAGCGGTAGTCCCAGTTGCGCACCCCGCCGATCCCTTCCGGAAGCGACGTGGTGGGGGCGGCGGCGACGGCCCCGGACGGAGCGAAGACGAGGAGCTTGAGGGCGAGGGCGCTGCGAGCCACGGCCTCCGGCCACGGACCGCGGTAGCCGGGGCAGCCGCCCCACTGCCGCCAGCGGACAGGCGTCTCGTCCAGGCGACGCTCGACCTCCGAACGGGCCGGGAACACGAGCGGCTCCTGATCGGCGGCGCACAAGGCGACCAGCGCCCGGCTCCCCGGGCCGGTCTGGAAGCGGCCGGAAACGGACCCGGCGGAGGCCACCTCCGGCTGACCGGCGCCCCATGAGCACACCGCCACGGCCTGGTTCCCCGCTGTCGCCACCGGCACACCCGACCGCCACCCGAGTCGGGTCCTCCTCTCCCCGTAGCCGAAGCGCGGCTCGACGTTCCAGCCCATGGGCACGGTCCCCGACAGGCCCTCCACCCGCCGCGCCAACTCCCGCAGAGGGGCCAGGCCCGACCCCGGCAGGGTCAGTGCCTCGGTGACCCGGACCGCCCCTTCGTTGGTCATGAAGGTCGTCTCGAGCACGTTCGTGTCCGGCAGATAGCGGCGATGGGCCCGATACGGCACCTCAGGCGCCAGCTTGGCCCGACCTCCTCGGCGGGCGTCGAGCAGGGCACCGAAGACGCTGGGGGAGTCCAGATCGGGCAGGCAGAGCCAGTCCACCGACCCGTCCCGAGCGATCAGGGCCACGGTGCGGCCGTCCCCGATCGCCGCATAGTCCCGGAGGGGCAGGTAGCCCCCATTTCTAAAACTAATCGGAGTTGACAAATCCACGCAGCGATTCTATATTGAGCGCATCTTATCCATAGAAAGCGAGGTCATCATGGCTGTCAGCACCGCCCCCCATCCCCGGAGCACCCGGGTGTACGACTCGTCCCAGGCCGCCAATCCCGCCTACCAGGGGTATCTGCTCCTCCGCATCGGTTTCGTGGTGGCGCCGATCCTCTTCGGGCTGGACAAGTTCTTCAACGTCCTCGTCGACTGGGACCGCTACCTGGCTCCCTTCGTCAACGACCTCGTCCCGGGGAACGCCCACCAGGCCATGCTCGCCGTCGGTGTGATCGAGATCGTGGCCGGGCTCGCCGTCGCCCTCCGACCCCGTTTCGGCGGCTATCTGGTGGCGGCGTGGCTGGCCGCGATCATCGTCAACCTCCTCGCCATCCCCGACTACTACGACATCGCCCTGCGCGACTTCGGTCTGCTCCTCGGCGCCCTGACCCTGGCCCGGTTGGCCACCGCCTTCGAGCCGGCTGCGGCTGGGCGGGCCGCCTGAGCAACCACGGCCCAGGCCGGCAGGCTCCCGGCCTTGGCTGACCCCCAGTGATTCCTGGAAGAAGGATTCATGAACCGGCCCATGCAGCCAGACCAGCTCGGCTCGAAAGACCGTATCGCCGCCTTTGCGGAGGCCACCGAGGTCTACGCCGAGAGCCTCGAGGACCCCGACCTGGCCAACGTGTACTGGGGCAAGTCGCTCGGGCTCCGGCAGGCCCTCGCCATCCTCAGCGCCGAGGACGGGGCCAGGGCGCGGCGGCGGTCCCACGGCCCGCCGGCCACCTGCACGGCGGCCGCCGCCCGGGGACGCTGACCCGATGGAGCCTGACACCCTCACCCCCCGGCACCGGGCCACCCGCACCGGCGGCGAGCGACGCCCCGTGGGCCTCCGACCCCCGGAGACGGCCGGAGCGATCGTCGAGCAGGGCAGCGGTGCCGTCCGATTCGCCCAGTCCCTCCTGCACCTGAGCAGGACGGGCATCGAAGGCCAAGCCGCCGGGCTCAGGGCCCGGCGGACCGCCCCGGACGACGACGTGGCCTGGTGGCAAGCGACGATGGCCCTGAACCGGGCCCTCCGGCGCGGGGGCCGCGGGCATCAGGCGGCCGTGGCCGCGCAGCTGGCCTCCCAGGCCGTCCTGGCCGCCGCCACCCGAACCGGCCTGACCCTCGGCCCGGACGTCACCGCCGTCGCCCGGTCGGCGGGAGAAGTGGCCCGGGTGCTGGTCGCCGGGGATCTGAACACCACCGGGGCCGGCTACCTGGCCCGCGGCTGGGAAGACCTCCTCAACCCGCCGGCGGGGCTCCCCTCCCCCTCGAGCCCCGCCGGCGGGGGAGGCCACCGAACGCCACGAGCCGCACCGCACCAACCAAGGAGAGGACGACGGACATGAGCAGCGAGCGCACCTTCGTGATCGTGGGGGCGAGCCTGGCCGGAGCCAGAGCCGCCGAGGCACTGCGCCAGGAAGGCTTCGACGGACGGGTGGTCCTCGTCGGCGAAGAGGCCGAACGCCCCTACGAACGCCCCCCGCTGTCCAAGGACTACCTGCGGGGCGAAGCCGGACGGGAGAAGGTCTACCTCCACGACGAGGGCTTCTACGCCGACCAGGGGATCGAGCTGCGCACCTCGACCCGGGTCGCCGCCATCGAACCGGCGGCCGGCCAGGTGGTCTTCGACGACGGGAGCCCACTCGCCTACGACCGCCTCCTCCTCGCCACCGGGACGGTCCCCCGACGCCTGTCCGTCCCCGGATGGGATCTGCCCGGGGTGCACGCACTGCGCACCTTGGACGACGCCGAGAGCTTGCGAGCGGCGATCACCGCGGGGAGCCGGGTGGTCGTGGTCGGCGCCGGTTGGATCGGCTCGGAGGTCGCCGCCTCCGCCCGCCAGATGGGCGCCGAGGTGGTGCTCATCGAGCGGAGCGATCTGCCCCTGGAGCGGGTACTGGGCACCGAGCTCGGCGCCGTCTACCGCGACCTCCACCTCGACCACGGCGTGGAGCTGCTGCCCGGAACCGGAGTCGAGGCCTTCGCCGGGGCCCGATCCGTCGAGGAGGTCCGCACCACTGGCGGGCGCCGGATCGCCTGCGACCTCGTCGTGGTCGGGGTCGGGGTCGTTCCCCGGGTGGAGCTCGCCGGGGCGGCCGGCCTCGTCCTCGACAACGGCATCGCCGTGGACGAACGGCTCGAGACCAGCGCCCCGGGCGTCTTCGCGGCCGGGGACGTGGCCGCCGCCTTCCACCCCTTCTACGGAACCCGCGTCCGCGTCGAGCACTGGGCCAACGCCCTGAACCAGGGCCCGGCGGCGGCCCGCAACATGCTCGGGGCCGGCGCCCCCTACGAGCGCCTGCCCTACTTCTTCTCCGATCAGTACGACCTGGGCATGGAGTACACCGGCCATGCCACCGGCGGGGACAAAGTCGTCTTCCGGGG
>JBIOYN010000174.1:0-7510 GCA_044870155.1 Acidimicrobiia bacterium
GCGGGACGCCACCACCTCGTCCCAGTCCGCCAGCCACGCCTCGACGGGCCGGTCATGGCGCAGCGTCTCGGGTCCCAGCGCCCGCAGGCGCGCCACCATGGCCTCGACGGCGGCGTTCTGCGCTGCGGGATCGGTGGTGCCCGCCACCCGGCGCTGCATCTCCTCGCAGGCGGCCAGCGCCTCCTCCCGCACCGGCCGGCTGTCGAGCGATTTCACGTCGTCCCGGCCCTCGAACACGTAGGGCCCGATGGCCCAGGCGGCGCCCACCAGGAGGGTGCCGGCGCAGGCGGCGAGGATCCCGACCTTGGATGTCACGCACAAGAGAATGCCCGACGGCGCCCGCCGCCCAGCAACTCACCGCCCCCACGGCTTCCTTCCGGTTCCTTCCGGCGTTCGCGCCAGAGTGGGGGGGTGAGCGATCCACGTGACGTCGAGCCCGTCGCCGTCATCGACGCCGGGTCGGTCGGGTGCATGCTGGCCGCCCACCTGGCGTCCGCCGGGCACCACATCGTGGTCTGCGGACGGGCCCGGCTGGAGCATGTGGCGATGACCATCGACGAGGTCACCGTCGAGCACGAAGTGGCGTGGGCGGAGGGTCCGGCCGACCTCCCCCCGCTGCGCCACGCCGTGCTGGCCACCAAGATCCACCACACCGGCGACGTGGCCGGCTGGCTGGGAGCGCTGCCGCCGGGCGGGGTCCTGGTCGCGGCCCAGAACGGGATCGACCATCGGGCCCGCCTGGCGCCGATGACGTCCGCCGCGATCGTCCCGACGCTGGTGTACCCCAACGCCCGGCGGACCGGCCCCGGCCAGGTGCGGGTCACCCGCACGGGCCGGGGGATGGTGGTTCCCGACGACGAGGCGGGTCGGACGGCCGCCGCCCTGTTCGCCGGCAGCGGCATCGACGTCGAGGTGGTGGCCGACTTCTCCACCGCCGCCTGGGACAAGCTGCTCGTCAACGTGATGGCCAACCCGCTCACCGCGCTCACCGGGCGCCCGACGGGCGAGCTGTTCGACGAGCCGGCCGTGGCGGCGCTGGGACTGGAGCTGGCGCTCGAGACGGTCGAGGTCGCCCGGGCCGAGGGCGCCGCCCTGACGCCCGAGCACGCCCAGCGGGCCCTCGGCTGGCTGTCGGCCCTGCGGGGTACCCGGTCCTCGATGCTCCAGGACCGCGCCGCCGGCCGGATGATGGAGCACCAGGGCCTGTTCGGCCCCGTGGTGGCCCTCGGCCAGCGCCACGGTGTCCCCACGCCGCTCACCCGGGCCCTCCTGGCCCTGCTCGACGCCCTGGCCGGCGCCGGCACCGAGCCCCGCGGGGTCTGAAAGGTCTCAGCGGCGTCTGACGGCGGTGATGACCCTGCGGAGGGGGGAGAGGTCTTCGTCGCGGTGCTCCGGCGGGATCCACTCCCAGGTGCCGGGTCCGCCCCGGTAGGTGTAGCCGAGAAAGGTCTTCTGGTAGTGGTGCCACCGGCACAGGCGCCCCAGGTCGTCGAGCTTGGTCACCTGCGTCCGCCCGAAGCTGTTGCGGTGGTCGATCTGGAGGTTCCGGCAGACGTCGCAGCGGGGCACGAGGCACTTGGGGTCCCGGATCTCGAGGGCGCTCACCAGGTGGGCGGGGATGGTGCGTCCGGCATGGGCCACGGCGACGACGTCCACCCCCTTGGTGAGCAGCACCTTCAAGATGGCGTCCTCGCTCATCTGGCGGGCCAGGGTGACCGGGATGGGGCCAACACCCGGGATCTCGCACTGCTCGCCGGCGACGGTGTGGCCACGCATGAGGGCGTCGTAGTCGACGACGACATGGAGCATCGTCCCAGGCCCGGGCGGGGCGGCGCTGTCGGGCCGGGCCAGGTCGACCAGCGCGTCGGCGCGGTGGGCGTCGCGGCCCTCGAACCAGCGGCCGCGGATGGCGTCGACCACCAGGTCGTCGCAGCGCCGGTCCACCTCGGTCATGAGCCGGGCCAGATCGTCGGGGGTCAGCCGGGCGCTCAGCCTTCCGACACCGTGCCGGTCAACCCACGAGCGGACACACCGGCTCCGGTGCACTCGCCGGTACCGGCCCTCCTCGTCGACGGCGGCGGCCGCTTCCACCCGCCGGCATTCCTCCTGCAGGCCCCGCAGCGACAGCTTGCCGGCCGCGGTCAGCAACTGGTCCTGGGCGTCAGGCACCTCGGACGCCGCGGCGGCGATCTCCCTCGCCTGCGCCTCCGACAGCAACCCGGACCGGAACGCCTCGGCCACCGCCGGCAGATCGGCGAGTTGCTCGGCCATCTCCAGGGCGGCGTCGGCGGTCACCACCGCCGTCCCCGTCCTGGACGCCAGCCAGGCCGGCAGCGACCGGAACCCTTCCCGCCGCCACAACACCTTGTCCCGGAGCGTCGACGCCGCCGACACCCGCAACGCCGCCAGCATCCCTTCCGCCTCGGCGCACAGCTCCACCACCCGAGCCGCCTCGTGCGCTTCGAGTCCGTCGACGTCGACCTCCGACACGAACGAGCGCAGCTCGCCCAGTGCCTCATCCAGCTGACCGTCGATCCCAGCGTCGAACATGCCCCAAGCCTAAGGACCGGGTATGACAAGAACTCGGCCTACAGAACGGTGAACGTCCCCTCGAGCCTACGAAAGCCGTCCGGGGGAGAGGACAGGTTGAGACCCGGTACCACCAGACCTGTCCGCAAGCGGCACGTCCCGGTCGGGCTGTGCCTGAGCACGACCGGTCGTAGTCTGGGTCCTGTCAGGGCCCCTCAGCACCACCGGTCGTGCCGAGGAACGCCGTTGGGTTCTCAGCCCCACCGTGGGTTGCGACCCGTCGCGCCGGACCGGCAAACCCGGCCGTGACCTGGCCCCACCGTGCTGACCTCATCTGGCCCCACTCGGCCAGGTTGGGTGAGCGAGAGCGCGGCACCCTCTGACGACCCTGCCGATTATGCCGGTCGTCAGCGGGTCCCCTGCTCAGGTCAACTCAGGGAGTGCAGGAGGTGTGTGGACATCTCCACGTGTCGGGGCATCGACATCTCCTCGTATGCCTCGATCGCCTCGCGCAAGAGCTCTCGCGCCGGATCCTGGTCTTCGGGGCGGCCGCGCTCGATGAGCATCCCGGCGTAGAAGCGGCAGATGTCGGGACGCTCCATCCGCTGCCCGATGGTCTCGACCTGGCGCAGCGCGTCTCGGAAGTGACGCTCTGCCTCGTCCCACCGATCGCCCGCCCCGGCGGCAAGGGCGGCCAGCATGTGCAGCACCCTGCCGTGGAACTGGCCGGCAACCACGGCCCCGGACTCCATCGCCTCGATCACCAGCGGGTAGAGCGCGCCCGCTTTGTCCCGCTCTCCCAGCAGCACAAGCGCCTCTACGGCCGAGAAGGCCAGCTCCCAGCTCCCGACCGTGGCCGCTTGGCCAGGCCGGGGCAGCCGGGGCGAGAGTTCCTCGAACAGGTGCCGCGCCTCGTCTGGATTCCCGGCGTAAGCGGTGATGAGGAGCTGCACCGACGGTGACCACAGCGACACGAACGTTCCTGGCGCCTCGAGCCGCGTCGCTTCACGGGCGTGTTCGAGGGCCTCTTTCCAGCGGCCCTGCCAGAAGGCGAGCAGGGCAAGGTAGATGTAGGAGTGCCCGGCCCAGGCCATACCGGTCAGGAGGTTGAGGTCGAGGTCGCCCCGGGCGAACTCCTCATAGCGGGCCAGGTCAGGCTGGCGGTTGCGCTCCCGGGCTCCCCGTTCGCGTCGTCCGATGAGCAAGGCCCCGTGGTGCCCGAGGCGGACCGCCACCGGATCGACCTCGCGGTGGAGATCGGCGGCGTCGTCCCATCGGCCGAGGAGGTGCAGGGCGAGCTGGGTGAAGGCCGAGGTGTAGGCGTAGTCCCAGAGGTCACCGGCTTCCTTCAACATCGTGGCTGCTCGGAGGCCGGCGTCAACTGCCTGTGGGTACTGCGCGTAGCCCCAGTGGAAGACGGCGGCCGCTGACAGGGCTTGGCCGTGGGCCAGGCGGTCTCCCACTGGTTCCGCCAGCTGGAGCGCGGCGGTGATGCTCTCGAGTCCGGCTTCGTACTGCTCGGCGAAACCGAGTGCCATCCCGGTGAGGGCGAGAAGACCGACCCGAGCCGGGCTCTGGCTCGTCCCCAAGGAAGTCAGTCCCCGCTGAGCCATCTCGGCGCCTTCTACAAAGCGGCCTTCCCACGCGAGCTGCCAGGCCAGCGCCCAGCACAGCCGCCCCTCCTCCTCGACCTCGCCGAGGGCGGCATACGCGTCGAGCGCCTGTCGCCCGTTGAGCATGGCTTCGTCCCAGCGGCCCAGGCTGCGCTGGGCTCCGGCTAAGCCGAACAGCAGGTCGGCCTGCTCCCGGAGCGTGGCGAATTCGTCCAAGGAACGGGCGCTCTCGAAATGCCTGAGGGCGTCCTCGTAGGCCGCGACGTCCATTGCCCACTCCCCGGCCATCGCCAGGTACCGGAACGTGCGCTTGGGGTCGCCGGCCGTTCCCGCTTCGACGAGGTGATTGGCGATGGTCGCCGCCTGTGCCTTGAGATCGGCGGCGTAGGCGCGCTCCCGGGCCTCGGCGGCGCGGGCGTGGAGGCGGCGGCGCCGGGGGGCGGACAGTTCGCCCAGCACCGTCTGGCGGATCAGCTCGTGGGTGAACATGAAGCGGTCCTCGTGTGAGCCGTCTTCGGCCGAACGGATGAGCCCGGCCCGTTCGGCTGCCTCGACCAGGTCGAGCAGGGGATCCTCAGGCATCTCTTCGACCACTTGGAGGAGCTCGAACGAGAAGACGCGCCCGAGCACGGCCGCGCTGCCCAGCACCTTGGGGCCCTGCTCGCCAAGGCGCTGCAGGCGATGGCCGATGACCAGACGAACGCTCGCGGGGAGGTCGAGCGCATCGGCCGACAGATCGGTGCGGAACGCCCCGTCAGCGTCGAAGAGGCGGCCCTCCTCGGCCAGGTGCTTGAACACCTCCTCGGTGAAGAACGGGTTGCCCTCGGCTTGGCCAAAGATCATTTCGACCAGTCGAGGTGGTGGCTGCTGTCCAGCCAGGCCGGCCAGGAGCTGCGTCACGGCCACATCCGTCAGCCGTTTGAGCGTGATCCACCTGGTCAGGCGCCGGCGGATCAGATCCTCGAAGGTACGCGACAGCGGTCGACCGATGTCAAGCTCGCTGTCCCGGTAGAGACCCATGATCAGCACCGGAACATCGGCGACCCGCTCAGCCAGGTGCTGGACCAGCAACATGGTGGGTTCGTCCGCCCAGTGAAGGTCGTCGAGGACCAGCAGTGTCGGCCGGGCGCGCGCCGTGCGGGCGAGCACCTCCCAGACGCTGTTGAACAGATACCGCCGTTCCTGCTCTGCGGGGAGTTCGAGCGGCGGCGGGATATCCGGGCAGAGCTGGCGGAGCTTCGGCACCAGCCGGGCGATCTCGGATGCCTCATCGCCGAGGAATTGTCGGAAGGCCTCGACGCTGGGCGCCTGGCTCAATGCCTGTTCGTAGGCCTCCACGATGGGGATGTAGGGCGCGGCACCCGCCATCTCGTAGCAATGGCCGGTGAACACGGAGAAGCCCTCCCGGGTGCAGCGAAGGGCCAGTTCCTCGGCCAGCCGGGACTTGCCGACGCCGGGCTCCCCGCCCACCATCACCAGCGTCCCGGTTCCCTCCTTGGCCTGGATCAACAACCGCCGCAGCTCAGTCCGTTCTTCCTCACGGCCCACGAACGGTGTGCGCTCGGCGAACTGAGAGCCAGCTCCGAGAGGGCGTGCGGCGTCGTAGACCACGCCGTAGAGGTGCCAGCGGTCGGGAAAGCCCTTCAACCGGTAACGACCCCGGTCGGCGAAGGTGAACTCGGGGCCGGAGCCGGCGAGCTGACGGACGATCTCCGAGATCAGGATCTCCCCGCCCTTGGCCCGGCTGGCGATGCGGGCCGCGGCATTGACGGCCTGGCCATAGATGTCGCCTTCCTCGACGACGACCTCACCCGTGTTGAGGCCGATCCGGACCTGAACCTCGTTCCCGGGTGACTCGGCGTTGTGCTCCGCGAGGGCCTGCTGGATGGCGATGGCGCACGCCAAGGCTTTCCGGACGGTGACGAACACCACCATGAAACCGTCGCCCAAAGCCTTGACTTCTCGGCCCTCGTGAGCCTCGACACAGCGGCGAACGATCTCCTCGTGAGAGCGCAGGATCCGGTGAGCGACGGTGTCCCCTCGTTCCGTACGGAGGTCCGTCGACCCCTCAACGTCGCTGAAGAGGATCGTGACCGGACCCTCAGGAAGCCTCTCTCCCACGGTGCCCCTCCGCCCTTGGGGAGACATTCTTATCGACCCCGCCGGTTCGACGAAATGGCCAAGAGTGTCGCCAGCTACCGATCCCGCCTCAGTCCGGCTGTGGTCGCCCTACCAGCTGATGCCGAGGTCGGGTTCCGGTCCGCCAGGCTCCGGGGTGATCGCTGCCTTGCGGAAGTCGAGCAAGGTCGATCGTGCTGAGGTCCAGGTCCGCGGCGACGGCTTCATCGACTCACTGTTGGAGGTCTCTCCCCGGGCGGGTTGGAGCGAGCCGACGCCTGCCATAGGGCAGCGCGGATAGATGGCTCTGGGCCACCTTGTTGGTTACGGATAAGTGCGACATCACCCGGCATTGCCGCTCCAGAGAGCCGGCTGCTGGAGCGCGCAAATGCCGGATCCCGGAGCGAAATCCGCCTTGCCGGCGGAACGGGGGTGGCGGACGGACACAGCTCCCGCTCACCTAGGTCCCGAGGCGCGCCGGTGGGTCAGTCCCCGCCGACGTCGCCGCCCAGGTAGGCGGCCTTCACCGACTCGTCCTCCAACAGGGAGCGGGCTTCGGAGGCCTTGACGATGCGCCCCGTCTCCAGCACGTAGGCCCGGTGGGCCCGCTGGAGGGCCTGGGCGGCGTTCTGCTCCACCAGGAGGATGGTGGTGCCCTGGCGGTTGATCTCGGTGATGGTGTCGAACACCTGGGACACGATCTTGGGGGCCAGCCCCATCGACGGCTCGTCGAGCAGCAGGAGGTGGGGGCGGGCCATGAGCGCCCGGCCGATGGCCAGCATCTGCTGCTCGCCGCCCGACAGGGTGCCGCCCGCCTGCTTGATGCGCTCGGACAGGCGGGGGAAGAGCCCGAGGACCCGCTCGATGTCGGGGCGGAGGTCGGTCCGGCGCCGGCCGTAGGCGCCCATCTCCAGGTTCTCCCGCACGGTCATGCCCGGGAAGATCCCCCGGCCCTCGGGGGCGTGGGCCACCCCCATCTCCACCAGCCGGTGGGGAGCCACCCCCACGATGTCCTTCCCGCCCAGGCGGATGCGGCCCTCGGCCACCGGGCGCAGGCCCGAGATGGTCTTGAGGGTGGTGGACTTCCCGGCCCCGTTGCCGCCGATGAGGGTGACGATCTCGCCCTCGCCCACGTTGAGGGAGATGCCCTTGAGGGCCTCCACCTTGCCGTAGCGGACCCGCACGTCCTCCAGCTCAAGCAGCATCGGTCGTCCCCAGGTAGGCCTCGATGACCCGAGGGTCGGCCTGGA
>JBIOYN010000175.1:0-9530 GCA_044870155.1 Acidimicrobiia bacterium
CTCCACAGGGCGGGATCAGCGCCGTCAGTGACGATCTCCCCATCGAGCAACCGCCCCCAGGCGCCTCGTCAGCTCACCTGAAGGAGGGACGTCCATGTCGTACGGCGAGGATGCGGTCCCAGCCGGAAACGGCCAGGGGCACGACATGGAGGTTCTCCGCCTCGACACGGCGGCCAGCCCCCGGGCAATGCGGCTCGGCCGAGCGGCCGAGCGCGTCAGCGTCGTCGTGCCGGCCAAGAACGAGGCCCGCAACATCGCCTGGGTCCTCGAGCGGATCCCGCCGTGGGTCGACGAGGTCATCCTGGTCGACGGTCTGTCCACCGACGACACGGTGGCTGTGGCGCAGAGCGTGCGTCCGGATCTCAAGGTGGTGCACGACCGCCGGCCCGGCAAGGGTGCGGCGCTGCGGGCCGGCTTCGCCGCCTCGCGGGGCGACATCGTGGTCATGCTGGACGCCGACCGCAGCATGGACCCGGCCGAGATCGGCCGCTACACCGCCCTCATCCGCGGCGGCTACGACCTGGTCAAGGGTTCCCGGTTCATGGCGGGCGCCGATTCCGACGACATCACCGGGCTGCGCGCCGCCGGCAACGGCCTGCTGCGATTCCTCACCAACCACCTCTTCGGCGTGCGCTTCTCGGACCTCTGCTACGGCTACATCGCCTTCCGGCGTGCGTGCCTCCCCGAGCTCGCCCTCTCTGCCGACGGGTTCGAGATCGAGACCGAGATCGTCATCTCCGCCGTGCGGGCGGGGCTGGCGGTGACGGAGGTTCCCACCATCGAGCGGCCCCGTGCCCACGGCGTCTCGAACCTGCGGACCTTCCGTGACGGCCAGCGCGTCCTGCGCACCCTGATCGCCCTGCGCCTCACCCCGGGCCCGCTGCGCGCCGGGCCGCGCCACACCGGTGAGCGGCGCACCCCGTCGGGGCCCGACATCGAGCTGGTCCGTTGAGCACCGGAACCCGTCCCGAGGACGCCGACCCGGCCGTGTCCGTGATCATCTGCTGCTGGACGGAGGACCGCTTCGCCGACCTGGCGGCGGCGGTGGCCTCCGTCGAGGCGCAGACCACGCCGGCGGGCGAGATCCTGGTGGTGACCGACCACAACCCCGCCCTGGCCGAACGGGTCCGCCGCCAGTTCACCGGCGTCGTGGTGATCGAGAACGTGCAGCCGCGAGGCCTCTCGGGGGCCCGGAACACCGGGGTGGCGGCGGCCCGGGGCGACGTGGTCGCCTTCCTCGACGACGACGCCGCGGCGGCTCCCGACTGGCTCGAGCAACTCGTCGCCCCCTACGCCGACCCCGCCGTGGCCGGCGTCGGCGGAGCCGTGGAGGCCGCCTGGGAGGGCGGACGTCCCCGGGCCTTCCCCGAGGAGTTCAACTGGGTCGTGGGGTGCAGCTGGCGGGGACTGCCCACCGAACGGGCTCCGGTCCGCAACCTGGTGGGGGCGAACATGTCCTTCCGCCGGACGACGCTCGCCGCCGCCGGCGGGTTCCACTCCGGCCTGGGCCGGGTCGGATCCCAGCCCCTCGGCTGTGAGGAGACCGAGCTGTGCCTGCGGGTGCGCCGGCTGTCCCCCGGGGCGGTGCTCCTCTACGAGCCCGCGGCCCGGGTCTCCCACCGGGTGCCCCCGCACCGGGGCCGCTTCGCCTACTTCCGGTCCCGCTGCTACGCCGAGGGCCTGTCCAAGGCGCTGGTGGTCCGGCTGGCGGGACGTCGCCGGGGGCTCGCCTCCGAGCGCGCCTACACCCTCCGGACCCTGCCCCGGGGAGTGATCCGCGAGGTGTTCCGGGCCGTGCGCAGCTGCGACCCCGCCGCCCTGGGACAGGCCGGTGCCATCGTGGCCGGGCTGACCCTGACCATCGCCGGCTTCCTCGTCGGCTCCCTCCGCCTGGCCCGCCGCCCCCTGCCCGGCGCCGACCGTGCGGAACACGACCACCACGACACCGCCGTCTCCCTCGAGGCGGCCGCCACAAGGAGGATCGCGTGAGCGTCGTCGAGACGATGCCAACGCCGGGCATCTCCGTCCGGGGCCGCGTCCTGGACTTCAACATCCATGGACGGGCGTCGATGCGGGTGCAGGCCGGCGCGCCCACCGCCGCCCAGCTCCGCGGCATGTTCCGGCCCTTCCTCACCGCCGGCCTGCCGGCCGCCGACCTCCACGTCGGCGCCGAGCCCGATCCCATGCCCGGGGCCTCGGTGGCGGAGCACGACTACCGCCACACCGGGCGCGCCCTGTGGATGTGCCGGCCGAAGGTGCAGGTGTCCTTCGAGGACGACGGTGTCCACGTCCGGGGGACCCGTGAGCTCCTCACCGCCGTCCTCCCGCTGCTCGACTGGATCCTGGCCGGCCGGGACGTGGCCATGATCCATGCCGCCACCGTGGACTGGCGGGGCGCCGGGATCGCCCTGCCCGCCTGGGGGGGAGTGGGCAAGACCAGCACCATGGCCAAGCTCGTGCGCCGGCCCGGCGTGGGGTTCATGGGGGACGACTGGGCCTTCCTCTCCGGCACCGGCGAGCTGCTGGGCTACGCCAAGCCGATGTTCATCAAGCCGCACCACCGGCCCATCTACCCCCACCTCTTCGAAGGACGGCACAAGCCGCTGGTCCCCAGGGCGCTGTCCCGCCCGGTGGGCGAGATGACGACGCTGGTGCATCCCCTGGTCACCCAGCATCCCCGCCTGGCCAGCCTGTCGCGGCGCTGGTCGCCGGAGCATCTCACCGTCACCCCTCAGGAGGCACTGCCGGGGACGCCCATCTCCACGTCGGCTCCGCTGGCGGCGGTCATGTTCGTGGAGCGGTGGGAGGGGGACGGGATCCGCCTCGAAGACGTCTCCCGCTCCTGGATGGTGACCCGGCTGGTGGGGAACTTCCACGCCGAGCTGGCCCGACCGTCGCGCGATCTCATCACCGCCCTCGGGGCCACCAACCTGGTGCCCCTGGAGGAGCTCTTCGCCCGCAAGGCCCAGGTGCTCGAACGGGCGCTGGACGGACGGCCCACCCTGTGGCTGCGGGTCCCGGTGTCCTCCTCCGCCGACGAGGCCTCGGACGGCATCGTCGGGGTCGTCGAGAAGCTGGCCGCCGACCTCGGGATCGGTTGACGGGAGAACGCCATGGAGGCTGTGCTCGACTGCTCGGTGGTGATCCCGGCGCGTAACGCCGAGGGATTGCTGGAAGCGTGCCTCGACTCCGTCGCCCGCTCCCGACCGCGGGAGATCATCGTGGTCGACGGCTGCTCGACCGACGCCACCCGCCAGATCGCGGCCCGCTACACCGACCGGATCCTCTCCGACGAGGGCCGGGGGCTGCCGGTGGCGCGCCTCTTGGGGGCCCGGGCGGCCAGCTCGACGCACGTGGCCCTGGTGGACGCCGACGTCGTCCTTCCCGACGGCGCCCTGGACCGCCTGCTGGACGAGTTCCGCACCGGCGACTACGCCGCCCTCCAGGCGGGCCTGGAGTCGGTCTCCGGTCCCGGCTACTGGGGCCGGGCCCTGGCCCACCATCACCGCACGGGACGGAGCAAGGACTGGTTCGGGGTGGTGGCCACCATCTTCGAGCGGGAGCGCCTCCTCGACCTCGGCTTCGACGAGCGCTTCGTCTCCGGTGAGGACATCGAGCTGCGCTGGCGCCTGGAGCAGTCCGGCGCCCGGGCCGGCGTGTCGCGGCGCACCGTGGTCACCCACCGGTTCGCGGGGGACGACTTCGCCTTCGCCCGGGACCAGTTCCTGGCCGACGGGAAGGGTCTCGGCCGGATGGTCCGCAAGCACGGGTGGCGGGGGCTGTGGCTCCTCCTGCTGCCCACGCTGGCCGCCGCCCGGGGGGTGTCGCTGTCGCTGTGGCGCCGGGAACCGGGATGGATCCCGTACTACGGGTGCTACGGCGTCTTCAACTACGTCGGGATGGCCTCCGGACTGCGGGAGCCGAAGAGCCGGTGACGCGCCCCCTGTCCATGGTGCGCAGTTCCATCGGCCTCATCGCCGGCAAGGGGGCCTCGCTCGGGCTCGGCTTCGTGTTCTGGGTCCTGGCCGCCCGCGCCTTCCCCGAGGACGTGGTCGGGCTCACCGGGGCCGCCATCGCCGCGGTCATGCTCTGCGTCCAGGTTGCCCAGTTGGGTGTCGGGTCGGCCTTCGTGTTCCACTACCCGGCCCACCGCGGCCGGCCCGCCCCTCTCCTCGACGCCGGCTTCGGTGTGGTCACGGTGGCGGCGCTCGGGGTGGGAGCGGTGTTCCTGGTGGTGGCGGCCGTGTTCCTGGCCGAGCTGGGGACGGTGGCCACCCAGCCGGTGTACGCCGTGCTCTTCCTGGCCATGTCCGTGTTCGGGACGGTCGGCGTCTTCCTCGACCAGGTGTCGATGGCCCAGCGCCGGGGCGACCAGGCCATGGCCCGCAACGTGGCCAACGGCCTGGTCACGGTGGCTCCCCTCGCCCTCATCCCCGTGGTGGGTACGGGGGTCGGCTCGCCGGCGCTGTTCGCCCTCTGGGTCGGAGGTGGCGGCGCCGCCTGCGCCCTCGGGCTCCGCCAGCTGCACCGGAACATGTCCGGCTACCGGCCACGCCTGCGTCTGGAGGCGGACCTGACCCGGCGCCTGGTGCGCGCCGGAGTGCCCAACCAGGCCCTCACCCTCGCCGAGCGGGCCCCCGCCTTCCTCCTGCCCATCCTGGTCACGGAGCTCCTCTCCCCGGCGGAGAACGCCTACTGGTACGCGGCCTGGATGGCGGCGTGGGCCGTCACCGTGATCCCCATCTCGGTGGGAACCGCCCTGTTCTCGGAAGTGGTCCACAGCCCCGACCAGGCGGCCCGTCACGCCCGCCGGGCGCTGGCCGCCTCGCTGGCGCTGGGCGTGCCCGCCGCCCTCGCCCTGGCCGTCCTGGCCGACCCGTTCCTGTCCCTGATGGGCACCGGCTACGCCGATGCCGGGGCCGCGCCCTTGAGGATCCTCGTGCTCGGAATCGTGCCCGTCTCCGTGCTCCACACCTACTACGGCGTCTGCCGGGCCCGGCCCGGCGGGCTCCGGGAGGCCGTGGCCACGGCCGCCGCCGGCTCCGCCACCGCGCTCGTCGCCTCGGGCCTGGCCGCCTCCTCCTGGGGGTTGGCGGGGATGGCCTGGGCCTGGGTGGCGGGTCTCGTCCCCGCCGGCATGTGGGCCGCCTGGCGCCTCCACCGGCTGTGCGCCGCCACCGCCGGCGCCGCCGTCTCCGGCAGCGCCGGTCCTGCATGGGCGGTGGGGGCATGAACCTGTCCCGGGCCGTGGCCGACGCCGATCAGGACCAGGGCCCGCCCCGGGGACGGCTGCGCCTGGCCGGGCTCCGGCCTCCCCCGGGTTGGGGGGCGGCGGCCCTGCCCCTCCTCCCGACGGTGCTCGGAGTGGCGGTGTGGTGGGCCGTGCTGCGCAACGCCCGGCTCGACGCCATGAGCGACATGGGGCTGGTCTCGGTCGTACCGGTGGCCGGCCTGGTGGCACTCGCCCTGCCCACCATCGGCTTCTGCTGGAGCCTCGGGCAACGGTCGCCGCGCGGTCCCGTCCTCCTGCTCCACGTCATGGCTCTGATCTTCGCCCTCCACGCCGTGCCCGTCCTCGTCGAGAGCGTGCCCGGCCTCCGGGTGGCCTGGCGGCACGTGGGAGTGGTGGGCGAGATCGGCGCCACCGGCCGGGTCGATCCCCGCATCGACGCCTACTTCAACTGGCCCGGCTTCTTCGCCATGGTCGCCTCGCTCACCCAGGCGGCCGGCATCTCACCCCTGTCGCTGGCCCGCCTGGCTCCGCTCGCCTTCCACCTGGCCTACCTCCCCGCCCTCCTCCTGCTCCTGCGGGGGGCGGGAGCCGACCGGCGTCTGACATGGCTGGCGGTGTGGATCTTCGAGCTGGCCAACTGGGTGTCGCAGGACTACCTGGCGCCCCAGGCGGAGGCGTTCCTGCTGTACCTCGTGGTCCTCGCCATCCTGGTCGGGTGGTTCACCCGGGCGCCCTCCCGGCGGCTCAACGCCGAACCCCCACGGGCCATCGAGCCGCTCTCGAGGTGGGCCCGGCCCGGGCTCGTCGCCGCCCTCGTGGCGCTGTTCGCAGCCCTGGTGGCCAGCCACCAGCTCACGCCCTTCGCCCTCCTGGCCGGGTTGGTGGCGCTGGTGGCCTGGCGGCGACTGGAACCCCGCCGCCTGCCCGTCCTCCTCGCCCTCATGCTGGCCGCCTGGCTCGCCTTCCCCGCCGCCGATTACGTGTCCGGCCACTTCGACAAGGTCACCGGCAGCCTGGGCGGGGTGTCGCTCGACGAGCGGATCACCGGCAGCTCCGGGCACCTGTTCGTCGTCCGTCTGCGACTGGCCGCCACCGTGGCCCTCGGACTGGTGGCCGTAGCCGGGTGGTGGCGCCGCCGGCGCCGGGGCCGGGACGACGTCACCCTGGCCCTGCTCGGGGCCGCCCCGCCGCTGCTGGCCCTCATCCAGCCCTACGGCGGCGAGATCCTCATGCGGGTCTACCTCTTCGCCCTGCCCGCCCTCGCCTTCTTCGCCGCCGCCGCCCTGCTGCCCCGGCGCTGGGACCACCGGTCCCGGATGGCGCGGGCCTCCCTGGTGCTCGTGCTGGTGGCCATGACGGGGTCGTTCCTCTTCACCCGGTACGGCAACCAGCGGGTGGACCGCTTCACACCCCTCGACGTGGCCACCGTCGACGCCCTCTACTCCCAAGCCGAGCCGGGGTCCCTGTTCATGGTGGCGACGCAGAACCTCCCCTGGAAGGGTCAGGGCTACTCCGCCTACCGCTACCAGCCGCTGGACCGGCTGCGCCCGCCCGTGCCCGACGCCGAGGCGGCGGCCACGGCGACGCTGGCGGCACTGCGCGGTCACCCGGGCCCCGGCGCCTTCTACATCGTGACCCCGAGCGTGCTCGACGACCAGGCCGTCACCGGCTCGCTGCCGGAGGGCGCCGTGGACCGGATCCAGGCTGCACTGGCCGCCGCCCCCGACTTCACCCTCGTCTACGCCGACGGGGCCGCCCTCATCTACGCCCGGACGACCCCACCCCCCGTCACCGGCGGCGCCGCTCCAGGAGGCAGCTGATGCGACACCCCACGAGATTTGTCACTCCGGTGGTCTTCCCGGCGGTCCTCCTGGCCTGGGCGGTGGCCGCCGGCGGGCTCGCCTTCGGCGGTCCCCAGCCGGTGCGGGGGGCCGTCGTCTTCTCCTTCGGCCTGCTCGGCCCCGGTCTCGCCCTCGGGCGCCGGCTGCCCCTCGCCGACGTGACGGCACGCCTGGCCCTGGCTCCCGCCCTCAGCCTGACGGTGGGAACGCTGGGAGCGATCCTCATGGTGTACACCCGCACCTGGTCCCCGAGCGGGCTCTACCTGATCCTCGCCACCCTGGTGGCACTGGCCAGCGGCTGGGAACTGGCCCGCCTCCGCCCCGTGTCACCGGCACTGGTCGAGTCGCAGCCGTGAGCGTCGGGACCGTGATCACCGCCGCCGTCGTCTTCGGCCTCCTCGGCGTCGTCTCCGCCGCCGAGATCCTGCGCGTCGGGGGGCTGGCGCCCCGGGCCCGTTTCGTGCTCGACCGGATCGCGGTCCCGCTGTTCGTGGCCTTCTGCCTGGTGGTGGGGAGCCAGATTGTCCAGTTCGTCTGAATCGGGTGCCGGCGGACGGCTGGTGGTCGTGAGCGACCTGCACCTCGGGCCCGGCGGGCCTCCCGGGACGGCCGGCGAGCACTTCTTCCACGATCGGGCCTTCGCCGCCTTCGTCGACCACCTGCTGGTCAGCGGCCCGCCCCCGGTCCTCGTCGCCCTGGGCGACCTCTTTGACCTGTCCGGCATCACGCCGGGGCCGCTGCCGGCGGGACCCGGGCTGGCGGAGCGGCGGACCGTGCAGCGCCTGGAGCTGGCCGCCCGCGGGCATCCGGCGGTGATCGACGCCCTCCGCCGCCTCCTGGCCGGCGGTGGGCGCCTCGAGGTGGTCGCCGGCAATCACGACCAGGAGATCATCCGGCCGGCGGCCCGGGCCTGGCTGGAGCACACGCTGGGGGACGCCGGCGCCGTCCGGGTCCACCCCTGGGTCCTGTACCGGCCGGGCCTGCTCTACGCCGAGCACGGCAGCCAGTACCACGACATCAACGCCCTGGTGGCCGTGGCCCGTCCCCTGGGCCCCGACGACGAGGCGGAGAGCCCGCTGGCGGCCGCTCTCGGGGCCGCCCCCGGCCGGCGGCCGTCCCTGGGCGCCGTGCGCCGGGCGGCGGCGGTGGCGGCCGGTGGGGCCCGCCTGTCGACCGCCGGGATCGCCCGGCAGCGGGCCGCCTACCGGGCCGAGGTCATCCCCGCCCTGGCCCCCGGCATCGGGCTGCCAGCCGAGGTGTTGCGCGCCATCGACCGCCTGTCCGAGACCACCGCTTCCGCCATCGCCCGGCGGCTCGCCACCCGCATGGTGCTGTGGCCGGCGGGCCGCGCCCTGCGCCGGGCCCGCCCGGTGGTCCGCCCCGGCGACCGCTCCGCCTACCTCCGCCGGGTGGTTCCCCAGCTCGACGCCACGCTGGCCGGGGCCGGTGGCCGGGTGCCGTTCTACGTGTTCGGGCACACCCATTTCGCCGAGAAGGTGGCGCTGCCCCACGGTGCCCGCTATCTCAATGCCGGCACCTGGGCCGAGCCCCGCCCCGCCTCGCTCGGCCCCGCCGGCACCCTCACCTTCGTGGAGATCACCGCCGGGCCGCCGCTGGCCCGGCTCCGGCGCTGGGACGCGGTGGCGGGGCGCCCCGTGGACCTCGGTGCCGGCGACGCCCGACCGCTCGTCCCCGTGGACGGAGGCGAGGGGCGCCTGCCGGTCAGCCGTTGACCGTGGGGGCGTCCGCTCGTCCCGGCTGCGGGTCGCCTTCCGGTTCCGGAGGCACGAAGGCGGCCAGGACGGGCCAGAGGCGGGCTTCCAGCTGGGAGTCGTCCAGGCCGCTGGTCGCCAGGAATACCTCGTCGCCGGTGGTGTAGCGCAGGACGAGGACGGCGGCCTCTCCGGCCTGCTCCCAGGCCCGGGCGAAGGCCGCCGTCGCCGCCCGGCCCCGTGCCGCCCGCACCCGGGCGCGGGCGCCCGGCTCCACCTCCAGGCCGGCGATGCCGTGCCACCCGGCGAGAGGGGCCGACGACCCATCGGCGGCGATGAGGACCACCCCCTTGGGGCCGACATGGACCCGCACGCCGGCCACCGGGGCGCTGATGGTGGGATCGCCCCCGAGATAGGTCCACGATGCCCGGGCGTCCAGCCATCCCGGCCAGCGCACCCACGGCGCCGACCACCACCCCCACGCCTCGGCCACGCTTTCCGCCCCCAGGTGCTTCCGGAACGCCTCCGCCGGCCCCTGGTCGAGCAGCTCCAGGGTGACGGGCTGGCGGCGGGGAACCAGGATCTGCACCTGCGTCGGGCTGGCGCCGGTGCCCACCGTGAACGGCCGGGTGAGCGGCAGCCGGAGCTCCTGGTCCAGGCTGCGGAGGCCGCGCCGGTCGAAGACGGAGAGGAGCGCCGGCGTGAAGACGGCCACGCCTTCGTTCCGGCTGGCGCCGGCCACGA
>JBIOYN010000176.1:0-8449 GCA_044870155.1 Acidimicrobiia bacterium
GTGATGCCGACCTGGATCAGGTCGAGGTCGAGCGGCGCGCCCTTCACCGTCACCCAGGGGAGGAAGGCAGTGCCGATCACCCCGGCCGCGCCCCCCAGCAACAGCAACCGGCCGATTCCCCTCACCCGTTGATCCTCCAGCTGGTCGTCCCCCGGCACGGCCGAGGGTAGCGGAGCGGGGCGCCGCCCATGGCCAACGACCGAAGGTGGTGACGCGTCACGGCGGCCCCGCAGGGCCGCCGTGACAGGGGAGGGCGTAGCCCACTCTGGTGGGAGGGTTACGTCCTTGCTGAACGGGTGAACCACCGCCGGCCCCACCGGGTGGCGATGGCGGCCACCGTCACCGCCGCCACCGGCAGGCGGGGATCCGGGACCGTGGCGCCCCGGGTGCCGGCCGGCACCGCCGACAGCGCCTCGTGGGCCTTGGGAACGGGAACCGTCTTGGCCGCCTCGCCGGCGGCCTGCCGGCTGCGGGCGGGCGTGCTGCTGTCGTCGATGGCCGTGGCCGATCCACCGACGGGAGCCGGCGAGTCATCGGGGAAGGGCTGGAAGGCCTCGGCGCTGTCGCTCTGGTCTCCGACGTGCACCATCCGGGCCACCGACGGGACCTCGCCCTTGTCGGTCTTCCTGTTGATCACCAGGTAGTAGTAGCCGGGAGGAGCGGTCACGCCCGTGGGCGGGGCCACCGCCTCCAGGCCGTTGCTCGACGTCCGGTTGAACTCGAGCATCACCATGCGCTGGTCGGAGTCGTTGATGTGCTGCGGCGACGGGGTCCGGATCAGCTCGACGCTGCTGATCTCGTCGGCCTGGGGCGTCCCCATGGCGAAGCGCTCGCCGTAGGCGATCCCGGCCGGGGCCCGGGTGATGCTCGGCCGGGGCCCCCGGAACAGGTAGGGCGGGCTGAACACCTCGAAGCTGGGGTCGTTGTCGTTGTTGGCGAAGGGCCCACCCTGGTCGGCGTTCGCTCCCCCGTAGTGGCTGGCGATGGGGGCGTGCCCACCCAGGAGCACCCGCATGTCGGGGAGCAGCAGGGCGGAGTTGTGGTAGGTGCGGTCCCGGGCGTGGGCGGCCACGTCCGTCCATTTCCCGGTGGCCGGGTCGTACATCTCGGCGATGTGAACGGGGATCTCCGTGCCCGGATCGATGACCTCGTCCTTGTCACCGCCACCCACGGCGATCACCGTGTTGTCGGGGAGGAGCACGCCCGAGGAGAACCAGCGGGCGTGGTTGAGCTGACCGGTCATCTGGTTGGTGACACCGCCCTTGGCGTCCAGGGTGGTGAGCGTCGAGAAGGGCAGGGCGATCTCCGACCCCGGGGACGACCCCAGCGTGCCCCCGTAGGCCAGGAGGGTCATCTTGTCGTAGGGGGCCTTGAGGGCCAGCGGCACCACGAAGGCTCCGCTGCGGGCCCCCAGCGGCCCCGTCCCCGTGACCTCCCAGGTCTTGGAGCCGGGGTCGAAGTACTGCTGGAAGGCGAAGAGCGCCTCGTCGGCGGCCTGGCCGAAGGGGCCCCACATCTGGCCCACCCCCGAGTAGAAGACCTTGCCGTTGGGAGCGAGGAACATCCGGGGTTGCAGGGGCAGGGTGTTCTCCGACTTGGGTCCGCTGTAGTTCTCGGTCCAGGCGTTGGTGGCGGGATCGAAGGTCTCGGTCCGCCGCACCTGGGAGAGCTGGGTGTCGTTGATCAAGCGGGTGACGCCGGAAGCCACCACCACCTTGCCGTCGGGCAGCTCCACCATGCCCGGGTACCAACGGCCGTACTTCATGGGCTGGGCCGAGGTGAAGGCGTTGGTCTTCGGGTCGAAGATGTTGGCGTTGCGCAGGCCCTCGAGCTCGATGGCGCCGACGTCGGCCGGCTGGCCGTCGTTGCGGTCGGCGAGCGAGGGAGCGTTGTACCAGTCCGTCCCGCCGCTGATGAGCACCCGACCGTCGGACAGGGACGTCAAATCGGCACAGAACATGTCGCCGTCGTTCCGCTGGGAGTCGTCCGGTGTCGAGGTCGGGTCGTGGGGCGTGACCCCGGCCTGTCCGGCGAGGCTGCCCACCAGGCCGTCACCGGGACGTCCGGGCACGCCGGCGGCGCCCATCGGATCGTCCTGCCACTTGTGGCCGGACTTGATGTTCGGGTTGGTCTGCCCGCCCCGCTCCGGAGTGGGAACGGTGAACTGCGGGGTGCCGGAACGCAGGTCGAGCAGGCGGGCCTGGCTGTCGCGCGAGGAGGGCGACAGCGAGAAGGCGCTGGGCCCCTTGGCGTTCTGCTCGCTCTCGATTCCGTTGTAGTAGAAGACCCGGCCGTCGGGCAGCATGGCCGCCGCCTGGGCGGTGGGCTTGCACACGGTGAAGCCGGCGGTGTCGTTCTGGGCGGGGACACAGCGCGGTGTGTCGGCGCCGCCCTCCTCGAAGGGCTGGGTCCACTGGCCGATGACGTCGGGAAGCCCGGCCACCTGGGCCGGAGCGCCCGGGGCCGTCACCCCCAACATCAGGACCGCCCCCAGCACGGGGGTGCCCCACCTCGCGAACCGATGTGCTGCGCGTCGCATGTGCATCGCCTCCCTGGATTCGTGCAGTGCTTCGTTGTCGGGTGCGTTCAGTGCTGCCGAGGGAACGGCGTGGGAGACCGTTTCGAGCGGTCGATCCCTTGTGCACCCGTTCTGCACAAATCCAGATGAAGTTTCGATGAGTCCAGGGAGCGCAGCGGCGGGCCCAGTGAGGGGCTACGAGCGGCGGACGCCGGGCTGATAGGGGTGGAAGGCGGCCCGGGCTGTCTCCTCCAGGTGGGCCACCACCAGTGCGAGGAAGCCGGCCGGGTCGAGGCTGCTCTCGTCGCCCTCCTCGAGGCGGAGCCGAGGCGTCAGGGTGTCGACAGGTTCGGCTGACCAGTGGGCGGCGGCGGCCACGTCCTCCAGGAGCGTGCGCTGGGCCAGCGCCGCTTCAGGATCGACCAGGGCAAAGACGCCCACCAGTCCGTCCTGGTCGAAGTGGTTGTCGGTGACAACCCGGGCCGGTTCGTGCCGGCCTGCACCATCGTCGAGATAGCGGAAGACCATCTGGGCCGACAGGTCGGCGGCCAGCCGGTCGGGGGTGGGGAAGCCGGGCCGTTGGGTGAGGCTGAGGACGGTGTTGGCGTTCGGGGCCCCGTCCACCACCACGTTGGGCTCATGGAATGATGACGTGGAAGTCGCCGAACTCGTGGCCGTGGTAGCCGAGGGTGCCGGCTCGGGTGTAGGCCCGCTGCAGCGTCGGGCGGCCGGCCACGGCCTCGATGAGATCGAGGTGGGAGGCCTCGGGTTCGTGCCAGCCGGTGATGAGGCCGTCGATGGCCCGCACGCCGCGCTCGGGGGTGATGACCAGCTCGGTCCAGCCGGCGCCGGCGGACACCTTGCCGTCCTCACCGGCCACGGTCTCCAGCGCCCGGGTGGCGGTGGTGCCCACGGCGACGATCCGCTGGCCGGCGTCCCGGGCGGCGTTGACCAGCGCGGCGGTGGTGGCCGGCACCCGGTAGCGCTCGGGCTGGGGCGCCTCGCCGGTCTCGGGGGACGACACACCGCAGTGGAGCACGATGGGGGCGAACACGATCCCTTTGGCGACAAGGCGGGTGACGAGCTCGGCGGTGAAGCCCCGGGCCGCCGAGGGCATCTCGGCGCTTCCCGGCTCGGTGGCGAAGACCGTCTGGTAGGCGTCGAGCGGCCAGGGTTCCGGGGTGTCGTAGCGGATCGGACGGCCGTGCTCGGCCAGATAGGCCAGGAGCGAACCGGGTGTTTCGAGGTGGGCCACCCACAGGCGGCCCCGGCCCGGCCCGTCGAGCGGGTAGGGGGCGAGGAGCGTGGCCCGGGCGCCTCCCAGGAGGGCGACGGTGCCCGCCCGTCCCCCGAGGAAGGGGAGGCTGCCGGCGCCGTTCGGTTGCCGGCGCTCGACCAGGCGGAGCCCGCCGGCCAGCTCGCTGGACAGGTGGAGGAGAAGCCCGTCGGTGGTGGGGACGGCCGCCGGCAGGGTCGCCGACGTGTTCACCACCAGCACGTCGCCGGGGTCGAGGAAGTCGGGGAGGGCGGAGAAGACCGTGTCGGTGTCGGTGCCGTCGAAGCGGGAGGAGACGAGCAGGCGGGCGTCGTCCCGGCGCCGGCCGGTGGTCTCGATCGGCCCGGGGGCGGCGGGCAGGGCGTAGCGGACCTGGCGCCGGCTCGGGGCGGCGTCGTCGGGGACCAGGCCGGGCCACAGGCGCGCCGCGACACGGGCGCCGCTCACCGGGCCCCCACCGGGAGGTTGCGGGCCTGGTAGCGGCCCGACGGGAGGTGGCCGGCCAGGACCTCGCGCAGACCGGGGACGCTGGCCTCGGGCGGGGGCCGGTCGGAGATGTCCTCGCCCGGGAAGGCCTCCTGGTGCATGCGGGTGTTCATGTCGCCGGGGTCGACGGCGTAGACCCGCAGTTCGGGGTGCTCGGCGCCGAGGATGGCGGCGACCTGGTCCAGGGCGGCCTTGGACGAGCCGTAGCCGCCCCAGCCCTCGTAGGCCTCGACCGAGGCGTCGGACGTGACGAACACCATCCGGGCGCCGGGGCGGAGATGGGGGAGGAGGAGCTGGGTGAGCCGCAGCGGGGCGAACACGTTGACGGCGTAGACCTGGCGCAGCTCGTCCAGCGGGTAGGCGGCAAGCGCCGGCTGGGGGCTGGGTCCGAGGAGGCTGGCGTTGTGGACGGCGACGTCGAGCCCGCCGGCGGCGGCCGCCGCCTCCGTCAGGGCCAGCCGGTGCTCCTCGGAGGCCACGTCGCCGGCGATGGCGGTGACAGGGGTGAGCCGGCGCAGCTCGCCGGCCGCCGCTTCGAGGGCGGCCGGGTCCCGGCCGTCGATGATCAGGTGCCAGCCGTCCCCGGCCAGGCTGCGGGCCAGCGCCCGCCCCAGACCCCGGGAGGCGCCGGTGATGAGAGCGGTGGGTCGAGTCGTGGATGCATTGGTTTCCATGGCTCTCAAGGTACGGACGGCGCCCGTCCGCCACATCGGGCGCAGGAACGGTTCTGCCCCGGACGTTGGCCTAGGTCTAGAGACCGAGGCGGGCGGCGAAGAGGGCGGCCTGGGTCCGGTCGGCGAGGCGGAGCTTGGCCAGGATGGAGCTGACGTGGGTCTTGACCGTCTTCTCGGAGACGACGAGCTCCCGGGCCAGCTGGGCGTTGGTCAGGCCCCGGGCGAGGAGAGCCAGGACCTCGCGCTCCCGGGGGGTGAGGTGGGCCAGCGCCCGCTCGTCCGGCCCCGCCGAGCCGGCGCCGGCCGCCGGCGATGCCACCTCGGCCAGCACGGCGGCGGTCACCTGCGGGTCGAGGCGGGATTCACCCCGGTGGACGGCTCGCACGGCGGCTTCCACCTCCTCGGGGGCGGCGTCCTTCAACAGGTAGCCGGCGGCACCGGCCCGTACGGCCGGGACCACCTGGTCGGCCGACGAGAAGCTGGTGAGCACGAGGATGCGGGCGGCGGGGTCGGCGGCCCGGATTCGGCCGATGGCGGTGAGTCCGTCGGTGCCGGGCATGAGCAGGTCCATGAGGATGACGTCCGGTTGCAGCCGGGCCGCCTCGGCCACCGCCGCCTCCCCGTCCCCCGCCTCGCCCACCACCGCCATGCCGTCCCGGGTGTCGAGGAAGGCACGCAGGCCCTGGCGCACCACGGGATGGTCGTCGACGACGAGGATGCGGATCTCCTCAGCCACGGGGCACCTCAGCGGTCACCGTCGTGCCCTGGCCGGGCGCCGAGACCACCTCGAACCGGCCGCCCAGGGACTCGACCCGCTCCCGCATGGAGGTGAGTCCCAGCCGGCGGGCGGCGATGGCCCGGGCGTCGGGGTCGAAGCCCACCCCGTCGTCGCTGACCACCACCTGTACGGCATCCGGCTCGTCCGAGACGTGGACCTCGACGCCCACGGACCGGGCCGAGGCGTGGCGGACGACGTTGGAGAGCGCCTCCTGGACGACCCGGAACAGGTGGCGCTGCACGTCGGGCGCCACCTTGTCGTCGTCGCCGCTCACGGCCATGTTCACCTCCAGGCCGTGGGCCCGGCTCAGCAGCTCGGCGTGCTTGCGCACCGAGCCGGCCAGCCCGTCGGCCTCCAGCACCGGGGGGCGCAGCTCGAAGATGAGGGAGCGCAGCTCGCCCAGGGCGGCGTCGACCAGCTCCCGGGCCTGGCCGAGCGAGGCCCGGGTCACCTCCGGGTCGCCGCCCACCTTGGCCGACGTCGCCTCCAGGATCAGGTTGAGGCTGAACAGGCGCTGGGTGAGGGCGTCGTGGAGGTCCCGGGCCAGGCGGTCCCGCTCCTCGGAGATGGAGCGCTCCCGGCTGGCCTCGTAGAGGCGGGCGTGCTCCACCACCACGGCGGCGTGGGCGGCCAGCACCGACACCAGGTCCTCGTCGTCGTGGTCGAACCCACCGTCCTTGTCGGCCAGGTAGAAGGCGCCCACGATGTCGCCCTTGAACACCAGGGGCACGCCCAGGAACGACCGCATGCGGGGATGGGCCGCCGGCCACCATTCGAAGCGGGGGTCGGCCCGGATGTCGTCGGTGCGGTAGGGGGCCGGGTCGGTCAACATCGCCGCCAGGAGGCCGTGGGTGCGGGGCAGGGGGCCGATGGCGTCGATGAGCTCGTCGCTCATGCCGGCGGTGATGAACTGGTCGAAGCCGCCGTCGCCGTCGGGGATGCCAAGGGCGGCGTACCGGGCGCCCACCAGGGCGCGGGCGGCGTGCACCAGGCGCTCCAGGACGGGCCCCAGCGACGGCCCCACGGCCAGCCCGACCATGGCCTCGCTCACCGCCCGCAGGGCAGCCGACGCCGGCCCCGGCGGCGGGTCTGGGGGGGAGGGCGAGGGCACCACGGTGGCAATCATGGCCGACCGTGCCGGACTCGTTGATGACGGGGTGAACGGGGAGCCACCGCCGGGGGAGGGGCGGGCGAACTGTTGCCCATTCGGGGGACAGGGGCGTTGCCGGGGCGCGACGCTGCACGGGTGGGGGGCGGCGATCCACGAGCCGCCGCCCCCCAGACCTCACAGGTACGCTCCCGGAGTCGTCACGCCCACCGGGAGGAGTCGCCGATGCTGCTCGACGGGGTCAATCACGTCGCCATCCTGACCAACGACACCGAGCGCCTGTGCGCCTTCTACCAGCAGGTGTTCGAGGCCACCGTGTCGGGCGAGCTGCGGCCGGACGACAAGCTCCGCCTCACCTTCCTCGACATCGGCCCGGGGCGGGACCTCAACATCTTCCAGGTCGAGGGCAACACCGAGGCCGACCGCCAGACGCCCATGTTCGGGCGCGGGCGGATCGACCACCTGGCGCTCCAGGCCGCGTCCAAGGACGCGTTCGACGAGATCCGGTCCCGGCTCATGGCCTGTGGTGCCAGCGACGGCTTCGTCACCGACTTCGGGCCCATCCTGAGCATCTTCTTCCGGGACCCCGACGGTCTGGAGGGCGAGGTGTGCATGGCCAACCCCGACGCCGTGCCCGGCGTCCTGAATCCTCCGGGCACGGCGGCCGCCGGCTACGGCTGATTGGACGGTTTCAGAAGTCCCGCCTTCAGACTGGGGGCGGTGGCGTGCTAGGCAGGGGGGGACGGGTGTCCCGACCAACCGTCCCTCCGACGAAAGGACCCTTCCGTGGCTTTTCCCGGCATCGCCCATGTGGCCGTGACCGTCAACGATCTCGCCCGCAGCACCCCGTGGTACGAGCGGCTCTTCGGCGACAAGGCCGTCCTCGACGAGGACACCGGCTTGTTCCATCACGTCGTCTGGGTTCTGGACGGCGGGACGCTCTTCGGCATCCACACCCACCCGAACCCGGAAAGCGCCGACGCCTTCAGCGAGCTGCGACCGGGCCTCGACCATGTCGGCTTCGGCGTGGCCAACCGGGCCGAGCTGGAGCAGTGGCAGAGCCGGCTCGACGAGCTCGGCATCGCCCACGGCGGGATCGTGGACGCCCCCTACGGGTCGGGCCTGTCATTCCGGGACCCGGACAACATCGCCCTCGAGATCTTCGCTCCCCCCGGCTGAGCCCGGGGGCGGGCGGGCCCAGGGTGTACCGTCGGGTAGATCCCGGCGTCCCATTTTTGGCGGTGGGCTCCCTCTGCGAGGAGGAATGCTGTGGCTTCCGCCCCTGTGAAGATGACTGTCGGCGCTGCCTGGGTGGCGTGGGGAAACGGCTCCCCGGAGGCCGGCTCGGAGTTCCTCGAGCGCGTCTCCGCCTGGACCCAGGGGACGACGGCCCAGCTACTCCGGGCCCGGTGGCGGCCGGGCACCAAGCGGCCGACCTCGGCGGAGCTCGAGGACCGCCTGCGGCATCACCTCGAGCTGGTGGCCCGGGCCGGGGAGGCCACGTACCCCGAGGCCTTCGAGCTGGCCCGCCAGGGACTCATCGACGAGATCGCCGCCGGCGGGAAGCGGTCCGGCAAGAGCTAGGGGGCACCTTCCCTGGCGTTTTTGT
>JBIOYN010000177.1:0-13778 GCA_044870155.1 Acidimicrobiia bacterium
TCGCACGCCTTCTTGTTGGCGGGAGCCTCGCCGAAGTACTCGGTGGCCTGGGCGTTGGCCTGGGGCGAGATGATGTGGTTCATCCACTTGTACATGCAGTTCGGATGCTTGGCTTTGGAGGAGATCATCCAGGTGTCGGACCACCCGGTGGAGCCCTCCTTGGGCAGGGTGGTGGCGATCGGGACCTTGTCGGCGGTGAGCAGGTTGGCGATCACCTGCCACGTCGTGCCCACCACCGAGTTGCCCTTGGCGAAGGCGTCGACTTCCTTGGTGTAGTCGCTCCAGTACTCGCCGATGATCTTGCGCTGCTCCTTGAGCAGGGCCACGGCGGCGTCGAACTGCTTCTGGTCGAGCTCGTAGACGTTGTCGATCTTGAGGTCGGGCTTGGTGGCCTTCAGGTAGAGGGCGGCGTCGGCGATGTAGATGGGGCTGTCATAGGCCGTGACCTTGCCCTTGTACTTGGACGCCGGGTCGAACACGACGCCCCAGCTGTCGGGGGCGGGAGTGACCACGTCGGTGCGGTACATGAGCAGGTTGGCTCCCCGCCCGTGGGGCACGCCGTAGTTCTTGCCGTCCACCGTGTTGTGGGGCTTGTCCTTGAGGCCGGCGAACACGTCGGCGTAGTTGGGGATGAGCGCGGTGTTGACGGGAGCCACGTCGCCGGCGGCGATGAGCCGCAACGTCGCGTCACCCGAGGCCGACACCCCGTCGAAGTTGCCCGTCTTCATGAGGTTGACCATCTCGTCCGAGGTGTTGCCCAGCGTCACGTTGACGTTGCAGCCGGACTCCTTCTCGAACCCGGTGACCCAGTCGTTGTTCGCGTCGTTGCTGCCGTCCTCCACGTAGCCGGCCCAGGCGATGACGTCGACCTGACCCTCGCTGGCTCCGAGCTCCTTGAGGGCCTCGGGGCCCGCGGCCTGCGCCGCCGTGGTTTCCGTCGTCTCGTCCGCGGCCTGGTTGTCGTCGCCACCACAGCCGGCGGCCACCAGAGCCAGGGCCCCGAACAGGGCGACGAACAGGCGCCGTCTCTCCATTTTTGTCCTCCCTACCTTTCTCATTGCGTCGTTGCTTTGATGGGGTGAATGGATGGTCAGTCGGGGAGGAGCAGGTTGTGCTGCTCCCCCCACAGCAGTCGGACCTGGCGCCCCCTGGCGGCCAGTGCGTCCGTAGATGAGGTCTCGAGGTTCTGAGCGGTGACCACCAGCTCGCCCCCGGCGTCGAGGGCGACGACGTAGCGGGTGTCGGATCCGAGATAGGCGACATCGACCACCAGGCCGGCGGCGGTGCACTCCCCGGGGCCCGGGACGGCGTCGAGGTCAGCCAGGCGGATCTTCTCGGGCCGGACCGTGAAGCGTCCCTCCCGGCCCAGGATGGCCTGGGCCGCCTCGGGCTCGAGGAGGTTGGAGGTGCCCACGAAGCCGGCCACGAAGGCGGTGGCGGGGTGCTCGTAGAGTTCCGCCGGCGGCGCCACCTGGACGATCCTGCCGTCGTTGAACACGGCGATGCGGTCGCTCATGGTGAGCGCCTCGTCCTGGTCGTGGGTGACGAACACGAAGGTGATGCCGATCTCGGCCTGGATGGCTTTGAGCTCGCGCTGCATCTGCTCCCGGAGCTTGAGGTCGAGGGCGCCCAGGGGTTCGTCGAGCAGCAGCACCTTGGGCCGCTTGACCAGCGCCCGGGCCAGAGCCACCCGCTGGCGCTGGCCCCCGGACAGCTGAGCGGGACGGCGGTTGCCGAAGCCGCCCAGGCGCACCATGGACAGGGCGTCGTCCACCCGCTTGCGGCGCTCGGCCTTGCCCACCTTCTGGACCATGAGGCCGTAGGCCACGTTGTCAGCCACCGACATGTGAGGGAAGAGGGCGTAGTCCTGGAAGACGGTGTTGACGTCGCGGTCGTACGGGGGCAGGTCGGTCACGTCGTCGCCGTAGAGGCGGACCCGCCCCTCGGTGGGGGCCTCGAAGCCGGCGATGAGACGCAGGCAGGTGGTCTTGCCCGAGCCCGAGGGGCCGAGCATGGAGAAGAACTCGCCGTCGTGGATCTCCAGGTCGACACCGACCACGGCCTCGACGTCACCGAAGCGCTTGGTGACGCCCGCCAGGGTGACGGCGGGTACCGACGGGACGGACCTCTCGGCCCCCGGCGACGACGTCACAGCCCGTTCGGGCACGGTGGCCACGGAGGGCGAGCCTACCGGGGGGTCTTCCGGGCCGGCGGTCATTGCGTCGCCTTGAGGGCGGCGCCGAAGGCCCGCACGCCCTCGTCGATCTCGGCTTCGGTGACGACCAGCGGCGGCATCCACCGGATCACCTGGCCGTAGGTGCCGGCGTTCATGAGGATGAGACGGCCCTCGTCCAGGCAGTGCTTCTGGATGGCGGCCACCCGGGCGCCGTCGGGCCGGCCGGTGTCCGGATCGGCCAGCTCCACCGCCACCATGAGCCCGAGGCCCCGCACCTCGGCCACTCCCGGATCCCCGGCCGCCATCTCGGAGAGCCCCTCGGTGAGCTGGCGGCCGCGGGCGGCCACGCCGTCGAGGAACCCGGGCTCGGTGAGCACGTCGAGCGTGGCCAGAGCGGCGGCGCAGCCGACGGGATTCCCGCCGTAGGTGCCGCCGTGGGCGCCCGTGGGCCAGCGGGCCATGAGCGAGGCCGAGGCACCGATGGCGGAGATGGGAAAGCCCGAACCCAGCCCCTTGGCCAGTACGAGGACGTCGGGGCGGACGCCCCAGTGCTCGAGGGCGAACATCTTCCCGGTGCGGCCGAAGCCGGTCTGGACCTCGTCGGCCACGAACAGGATGCCGTGCTCGGCGCACAGCTCGGCCAGCCCGGTCAGGAACGGGCCCGGGGCGGGGACGTAGCCGCCCTCGCCCAGCACGGGCTCGATGACCACGGCCGCCGTCTCCGCCGGCGCCGTCTGGGACGCCAGGAGGTGGCGGACGGCGGCCAGGCCGAAGGCCGTGGCCCGCTCGGGGTCGCCGCCGTGGTCGAGCGGGGCCGGGAAGGGGGCCACGAAGACCCCGGACGGCAGTGGCGCATAGCCGGCCCGGTACGCCGTCTTGGACGTGGTCATGGCCATCGTCAGGTGGGTCCGCCCGTGGAAGCTGCCGGAGAAGACGATGATGTTGGGCCGGCCCGTGACCTGCTTGGCCAGCTTCACCGCCCCTTCGGTGGCCTCGGCGCCCGAGTTGGCGAAGAAGAAGGTGTCGATCGGCTCCGGGCACACTCCGGCCAGCCGGGCGCCGAGGGGCTCGAGCAGAGTGTGGCGGTAGATGTTGACCTGGGCGTGGAGGAACTTGCCGACCTGGTCCCGGATGGCCTCCACCACCTTGGGGTAGCAGTGGCCGGTGCTGGTGACGGCGATGCCACTGGTGAAGTCCAGGTACTCCTCGCCGCTGGTGGTGACGACGGTGCATCCGTGACCGGAGGCGACCTCCAGGTCGGTGACGCGGAACCAGACGTCGGAAATGTGCGCGGCCATGCCCGGCGGAGAGTCTCCTCTTCCGGGCGCCGGCTGGGAATCGTCGGTTCCGAAGACCTGGACGACGGTCTTTGGAGATTCTCCAAAGCCCTCGGGGGGCGCCCCCGAACCCCGGGACCCTTAGTCGCCGGAGAAGCGGGACTCGGCCCGCAGGGCCAGATACAGGTCCACCAGGGTGGACAGGCTCCGCACCGACCGGCCCAGCTCCTCCTCCACCCGGGTCAACCGGTAGCGGAGCGAGTTGGGATGGACATGGAGGCGGGCGGCGGCGACGTTGACGTTCAGGTCGGCGTCGAGATAGGTGAGCAGCGTCTCCAGCAGCTGGGGGTGGTCCCGCAGCGGCGCCAGCACGAGGTCGGCCCGGGCCCGCAGCTGACCGGGTTGGGCGGAGCACAGCAGGGCGTCGATGAGCTCGAAGTCCTCGAAGCGCAGCACCCGGCCCGCCGGGGCGTCCATGCGGGCCAGGAAGTCGAGCGCCAGGAGGGCGTCGCCCCGGGACTCGGCCAGGTGCTCGGGCTCGGCCACGGCCCGGCCCACCGCCGCCCGCACGTCGATCCCCTCGGCCACCGCCGCCTTCACCCATTCCTCCACGGGCAGGTCGCCGTCCTGGAACACGAGCGTCACGTTCGGGCCCAGCGGCCCGAGCAGATGAGGATGGCCGCTGCCGGCGGCGGCGTTCCCCACCAGCCGGACGACGTCCTCCACCCCCGGCGCCAGGAGCGCCACCCGCCAGGCCGCCCCGGGCGAGAACCCGAAGAGCTCGAGGCGCTCGGCCGAGACCTCGCGGGCACGGCGGGGGTCGAGCAGGTCGTGGAGCAGCTCGGCCCGCCGGACCCGCTCCTCCATGACACCGACGTCGCGGGCCAGCTCGATGAGTCGCAGCAGCCGCTCCGCCACCTGCACCAGGGGGCGGGTGATGCCGTCGGTGGCCAGCTCCGTCCTGCTCGCCATGGCCAGCCAGAAGCGCAGGCCACCCTCCACCAGGATGGGGGAGACGATCACCTGCCACCCCCGGACGTGGAAGGCCTCCGGGGGGCCGCCCCGGCGGGTGATCTCGCCGGCGATGGCCTCCACCGGCGCCCCGCCCGCCTCGGCCACGACGCCCCCGCCCGGCCGGTAGAGGATGGCGGCGCCGGCCACGATGGTGGCCAGACGGGCCATGAGGGCCTCTTCGGGCCGGGGCTCCTCCAGGGCCCCGAGCAGGATGTTCTGGAAGGCGACGCTGCGCTTGAGGGAGTAGAAGTCGACGCTCAGATGGGAGCGGTTGATGTAGCCGATGATGTCCCGGAAGGGGACCTCGAAGGGGACCTCGAAGACGGGGAAGTCCCGCCGGCGGGCCTCGTCGAGGAGGGCCCGGGGCACGGAGCGGAACACCAGCCCCACCCCGAAGCCGATGGCGGCCACACCCCGGGTCTCGGCCTCGATCACCAGCTTGCGCTGCAGCTCGGGGTTGCCCCGCAGGCGGACTCCGGTGGTGAGGACGATGTAGCCCCGGGCCGAGAGCTCCACGGGCCGGTCGGCCTCGACGGTCTCCGCCCCCTCCACCGTCCGGGACAGGGCGGCCGGTGAGCCCGAGCGGAGCAGGAGCCCGAACTCCTCCTCGCTCACCACGTCGGCGAGGGTGAGACGCACGGGCTAACCGTAGCGGCCGTCGGGCGACGCGTCCCGGGCATCCGGGCTGGTGTTGCTACCTTTCCTCCGTGGCCAAAGACCCGGATCCGAGCCTGGAGCTGACGACCCTGCGGGGTGTCACCCGCACCATCGACGACTGGACCACCAACTTCCACCTCGCCCTGGTCATCCTGCCCGGCCGGCCGGAGGGTGCCGCCTGGGTCCGGGTGGGGAGGCGGATCGCCCAGGTGCTGGGCGGGAGCGACTGCCGTCCCGCCTTCATGGTGGTGGGCAACGAGCGGTCCGCCCGCCGGGTGCTCGGCGACGCGGCCGACGGCCATCTGTGCTTCCTCGACCCCGAGGGGACGGCCATCAAGGGCCTGGGCGTGGCCAAGCTCCCGGCCTTCGTCCACGTGCGCCTCGACACCACCGTGGCCAGCGCCGCCGAGGGCTGGGACCCCGACGCCTGGGACGACGCTGTGGAGCGCCTGGCCAAGGAGATGGCGTGGACCAAACCGCTCATCCCCGCCCCCGGCGACCCGGCGCCCTTCCCCGGCTGGAACACCTGACCTAGCATTCCGCCATGGCCCGATACCTAGTGGTGGCGAACAAGACGCTGGGTGCGGAAGCGCTGGCTGAGAAGGTGCGGGAGTGCATGGCCTCCGGCGCCACCTTCCACGTGGTCGTCCCCGCCTGCCACTCGCGGGACACGTCCTGGATCACCGAGGGGCACGACCACGCCGAGGCCGAAAAGCACCTGGCCGCGGCCCTGGCGCGGTTCCGGGAGCTGGGGGCCGAGGCCGACGGCGAGGTGGGCGACGCCAGCCCCGTCCTCGCCATCGCCGATGCCATGATCGCCGCCAGCTACGACGGCGTGATCCTGTCCACGCTCCCCGCCGGGGCGTCCAAGTGGTTGAGGAAGGACCTCCCCCACCGCATCGAGCACAAGCTCGGGATCAAGGTCATCCACGTCACCAGCCGCGCCCCGCTCGAGGCCGTCACGTAGCCGCCCACACGGCGTAGGCCGCCGGGCCAGGTGATCGCCGTCCGGCGCCACCGAGGTGGTCGCGATCCGTGGGACGGCGTCCCGTCGATCGCGCCCACCTGGGCGTCAGCCGCCTCCGCCCACACCCTCGACGAGACCACCCTTGGTCATGGCTTCGACATCCAGGGCCTTGTCGACGGCGGCCTCGTCGAGGAGGCCCCGCTCGAGGACGACCTCCCGGGCGGTCTTGCCCTCCTTCATGGCCTGTTTGGACACCTCGGCGGTGACGTCGTAGCCCAGGAGGGGCACGAGGGCGGTGACGATGGGCAGCGACAGCTCGGCGTTGCGCCGGCAGCGCTCCTCGTCGGCCGTGATGCCGGTGACGCAGGTGCGGGCGAACGTCCTCGACACGGCGGCCAGCAGGCGGATCGACTCCAGCAGGTTGCGGGCCATGACCGGCAGCATCACGTTGAGCTCGAGGTTGCCGGCGGCGCCAGAGAAGGCCACGGCGGCGTCGTTGCCCACCACCTGGGCGCACACCTGGCACACCGCTTCGGCCGCCACCGGGTTCACCTTGCCGGGCATGATCGAGCTGCCGGGCTGGAGGTCGGGGAGGCGGATCTCGGCCAGGCCCGTCCGGGGGCCGGACGACAGCCAGCGGATGTCGTTGCTGATCTTGTACAGCGAGGCGGCGACCGTGCGCAGCGCGCCGGACGCCTCCACCAGCCCGTCGCGGGCCCCCTGGGCCTCGAAGTGGTCGCGCGCCTCCCGCAGGTCGCTGAACGCGGGGTTGGCCTGGCGGATGAGCTCGATGACGCCGGGGGCGAAGTCGGGCGGGGCGTTGATGCCGGTGCCCACCGCTGTGCCTCCCAGCGGCAGCTCGGCCAGGCGGGGGTAGGTGGCCTCCACCCGCTCGATGCCGTGGCGCACCTGGGCGGCCCAGCCGCCGAACTCCTGGCCCAGCGTGACGGGGGTGGCGTCCATCAGGTGGGTGCGGCCCGCCTTCACCACCCGGGCGAACTCGGCTGCCTTGGCCTCCAGGGCCTCGGCCAGCTCGGCCAGAGCGGGGACCAGCTCCTCCTTCATGGCGGCGTAGGCACCCAGGTGGATGGCGGAGGGGAACACGTCGTTGGAGGACTGGGAGGCGTTGACGTGGTCGTTGGGGTGGACCCGCTTGGAGGTGCGGTCCTCCCCCAGGAGCTCCTTGGCCCGGTTGGCGAGGACCTCGTTGGTGTTCATGTTCGACGACGTCCCCGAACCGGTCTGGTAGACGTCGACCGGGAAGTGGTCGTCGAGCCCGCCGGCCGCCACCTCGGCCGCCGCCTCGGCGATGGCCTTGGCCCGCTCCGGATCGAGGAGCCCGAGGCGCTCGTTGACGGTGGCCGCCGCCCCCTTGATGGTGGCCAGGGCCCAGATCATGCGGCGCTCCAGGCGCAGCCCGGAAATGGGGAAGTTGTCCACCGCCCGCTGGGTCTGAGCCGCCCAGTACGCCTCGTCAGGAACCTCCACCTCGCCCATGGAGTCCCGCTCGATCCGCGCCATGCTGCCTTCCCCTCTTTGGCTCCTCGTGGTCTCGTCCCCAACCTAGGGGGCCTAGCATTTCGCGCGCATGCTGGAATCAATGGATGTCCGCTTGACGCGCTTCTCCCACGGGGCGGGCTGCGCCTGCAAGCTGTCGCCCGCCGAGCTGCGGACGGTTCTCGGCCTTGTCCGGGGGTTCGGCCCCTCCACCGACCCCGACCTCATCGTGGGGCTCGACACGGCCGACGACGCCGCCGTCTACCGCCTGCGCGACGACCTCGCCGTGGTGTTCACCGCCGACTTCTTCACCCCCATCGTCGACGATCCGTTCGACTTCGGGCGGGTGGCCGCCACCAACGCCCTCTCCGACATCTACGCCATGGGGGGAGCGCCCCTCATGGCGCTGAACCTGGTGGGGTGGCCCCGGGAAGGGCTCCCCTTCGAGCTGCTGGCCCGCATCCTCGACGGTGGCGCCGAGGTGGTGCGGGGTGCCGGGGCCATGGTGGTGGGCGGCCATTCCATCGACGACGCCGAGCCCAAGTACGGCATGGCCGTGATCGGCACCGTGGACCCCCGCCGGGTTCTGACCAACGCCGGCGCCCGCCCCGGGGACGCCCTGGTGCTCACCAAGCCGATCGGGCTCGGGGTCATCTCCACCGCCCTCAAGCGGGATGCCGCGCCGCCGGCGCTGCTGGAACAGGCCGTCGCCCTCATGACCACCCTCAATCAGGGGGCCCGGGACGCCGCCCTCGAGGTCGGGGTCAACGCCGCCACCGACGTCACCGGCTTCGGCCTCCTCGGCCACCTGCGCGAGGTCCTGGTGGCCTCGGGGTTGGCCGCCCGCATCGACGCCGCCCGGGTGCCGGTCATCCCCGGCGTGCGCGAGCTGATCGCCGCCGGCATGGTGGCGGGGGGCACGAAGCGCAACCACGCCTTCGTCTCGCCCGACGTGGACTGGGCCGGCCTGGCCGAGAGCGAGCAGTTCCTCCTGGCCGACGCCCAGACGTCCGGCGGCCTGCTGCTGACCGTGGACCCGGCCCGGGCCGGCGCCCTCATCAACGCCCTGGGTCGCCACGGGACACCGGTGGCGGCCGTCATCGGCCACACCGTCGAGGGTGCTCCCGGCCACATCGGCATCCGCTAGATGCCGCCGGCGGGATTCCCGAACCGGACCTGGGGGTAATTACCACCTGAGAGGGCCAACTCAGGGAGGAATGGACGTGGGCACCGACGGGCGAAGCAGCTCCATGAGCGGGATTTCGATGAGTCCGGCCCCGCCGTCGCCGAAGGCGAAGCGACGCCCGGCGCTCCGGAGGACGGCGCCGGACAACCGGCCCACCCCTCCGGTGTCGGAGACCCCCCGGCCTCAACCGGGGCCCTCCACCCCTCCGGTGTCGGAGACCCCCAGGCCCCAACCGGGGCCCCGGCCCCAACCGCAGCCCGAGCCGGCCCCGGCGCCCCAGCCGGTCCCGCCCGAGCCCGCCCCGGCGCCGGTCAAGGGGGCCGGCCCTGCCGGTTCCTCCACCAGGGGTGCCCAGGGAGAAATTGGCGACGAGAAAGAGGCGCTGGCCGCCAGCCAAGCCGACCTGGCCAAGCTCCGGGACGTCCGGCGGGCCCGGCTCATCAAGGCGTCGATCCTCGCCGCCATCGCCGTCGTGTTCATCACCTTCGTGCTCCAGAACGCCAGCCCGGTCGCCCTCAAGATCCTGGGCTGGACGCTCACCGTCCGCCTGATCTGGGTGATCGTGGTCTCGGCGCTGCTGGGCGCCGGGGCCGGCTACCTGGTGGGACGCCCCGACAAGGAGCTGCTCCTCCACGGCCCCAGCCGGCGCCAGGAGGACCCCCGCTAGGGAGTGCCGGCCAGGAGCAACTCCATCCTCACGAACTCGAACCCGTCGATCGGTTCTGTTCCGACGAGCTGGAAGCCGTAGCGCTCGTAGAGGCGCACCGCCGGCGCCATGCCGACCGGGTCCGTGCCCAGGTAGAGCCGGCGGACGCCACGCCGCCAGGCTTCCTCCCGGAGGCCGTCGAGCAGCGCCACCGCCACACCCCGACGCCGGTGCGGGGGACGCACGTACATCCGGACCACCTCGGCGCTGCGGCCGGAGACGTGAAGACCGGCGATACCGACGGGCTCGTCACTCTGGCGGGCGACCAGCAACAGGCTGTCAGGGCTGCGGTACCGGGCGGCGGGGGCCTCGACTTCCTGCCAGATCCGGGGTGCGATGTGGGCGACGTCGATCCCGATGGCGGCGGAGGCACATTCCAGGTACTCCAGGAGGAGCCGGCGGGCATGCGACCAGTCGGTTCTGCTCCCGGCCACCTCGACGCTGAGCGCCTCCACCGGGCCGGGGCCGCGGGGGCGGGGAAGCCAGCCGAGCGTGGCCGTCATGCGACCAGCACCACGTCACCCAGGGCGGCGCAGCAGCCCCGCTGGCGCCAAACGAGCCCGAGCTCGGCCACGTTCACCTGCACGTCGACGCGGGCCCGGGTCCACCCGGCGACGGCGGGCAGCCGGACGCCGGAGACGACCGGGTTCACGTCGGCCGCCCGGTCGGGACGATCGGGCGGGACGCACAGCCGCAACCGGCCGCTGACGGTCAGGGACCCGCTCTCCTCGACGATCGGGAGCTGGTAGAAGCCGAACTCGAGGGGGGTGGATCCACCCAGTGGCCCGGCCAGCCGTCCACCGAAGCAGTCGACGAGGGCCTGGACCTGGTCCGGGGTCGCCCGCTCGTCGAGGAAGAGCGCCCGCTGGGGTAGCCGGGTGCCGCCCGGCGCGTGGCTGACGTCGAGGACCCGCAAGCCGGCCACGTCCACACCGGCGATCACGCCGCCGGCGAGCGACCAGGCCGCCACCGACCAGGACGCCCGCCCCCCCTGGTCGGGCGCCGGGCCGCTGCCCGTCACCCACACGACGCTGGCCTCGAGGCGGTACCCCGCGGCGGGCTCGGCCGCCGGGGAGGTCTGGTCGGCGGTGCGGAGTCGGATGACGTTCTCAGTCACGGGCCGCCCTCGGGAAGGAGCGCCCGCCGCCAACGGCAGCGGTGGCCGCCGGCGCCGGGCTCAGGCCCGCGATGGCCCCTTCGCTGCCACTGAGGGGCTGGTAGGCCGGGGCTGGGTCCGAGACACCGCCCACGTGCACCATCCGGGCCACCGAGGGGATGGGGCCGTCCGGCGAGCGGCGGTTGACGAACAGGTAGTACCAGCCCGGAGGAGCGACCACCCCGCTTGGCGGCGCCACCGCCGTGAGCCGCCCACCGTCGCCGGCGGAGAAGGCGAGCCGCAGCGTTCGGGCGTCGCTGTCCACGATGTGCTCCGGCGACGGTGTGCGCATCAGCACCACCGACTCGATGTCCCCTGCTTCGGGGCTGGTGATGGCGAACTCCTCGCCCCAGCGGATCCCGGCCTGAACCGACGTGATGCTCGGGCGCTCACCCCGGAACAGGTACGGGGGGCTCCAGATCTCGAAGCTCGGGTCCCGCTCGGTGCTGCTCATCCCCGGGGCGAGCGGGGCCCGGGGCGGCCCGAAGAGGGCACCGAGGGGGGCGTGGCCTCCGAGGAGGACCCGCCCGTCGGGCAGAAGCAGGGCGGAGTTGTGGTAGGTCCGGTCCCGCCCCTGATCGGCGACCTCCCGCCAGCGCCCGGTGGCCGGGTCGTACAGCTCGGGGGTCCGGATGGGGATGTCGAGTCCCGGCAGGGTGACGGCGTCCTTGTCGCCACCGCCGACCGCCAGCACGGTGCCGTCCGGGAGCGTCACCCCGGAGGCGAACCAGCGGGCGTGGTTGAGGCTGCCGGTGGGCGTGTTGGTGACCCGGCCGGCGGCGTCGACGGTGGTGAGCGCGGCCAGTGGCACCGCCAGTTCGCCGCTGGGGTGGAACCCCAGGGTGCCGCCAAAGGTGAGGAGCGTAGCCCGGTCGTAGGGCGGGGAGAGCGGGAGCATCAGCTGGTGGGCGCCGTTGCGGGCGGTGAGCAGGCCCGGGCCCGCCGTCTCCCACTGCTTGGTCCGTGGGTCGAAGAACTGCTGGACGGAGTAGAGCGCTTCGTCGGGACCGAGCGCGAAGGGCACGCTCGACTGGCCGGTGCCGGCGTAGAAGACCTTGCCGTTGGGCATGAGGTGGAGGCGGGGCTGGAGGGGCAGGGGCGTCTCCGAGGCGGGGCCGGTGTAGTTCTCGGTCCAGGAGTTGGTGGCCGGGTCGAAGGTCTCGGTGCGGCGCACATTCCCGCCCTGGGTGTTCTTGATCATCTTGGTGCCGCCACCGGCAACGAGAACCTTCCCGTCGGCCAGGGTGACAGCGGCGGGATACCACCGGCTGAACTTCATCGGCTCGGTCTGGGTGAAGCGGTCGGTGGCGGGGTCGAAGATGCGCGAGGCGCGGATGCCCTGGAGCTCGAGCAGGCCCACGTCAGCCGGGTCCCCGTCGTCCCGGTCGAGGACGGCGGGCTCGTTGTAGAAATCCGACCCCCCCGCCACCAGCATCCGGCCGTCGGCCAGCTGGGTCACGTCACCGCAGAAGAGGTCCCCGTCGTTGGCCTGGACGTCGTCAGGGCTCGAGGTGGGATCGTGGGGCGGCCCGCCGAGACGGCCCCAGGTACTGCCGGTGAAGCCGTCACCGGGCCGGCCGGGGACGCCCGCCATCCCCAGGGGGTCGTCGGTGCTCTGGTGGCCGGGCCTGATGTTGGGATCGGTGCCCCCGCCGGCGGCCGGGGCCGGCATGGTCCAGGCGGGAACCGGGCCCCGGAGGTCGAGCACCCGGGAGACGCTGTCCCGCATCCGGGGGGCGCCGTCAGTGAACATGCCCGCCCGGATGTTCTCCTGGCCTTCGAAACCGCTGAAATAGAAGACGCGCCCGTCGTGGAGCACGGCCATGGCCGCGCCCACCGGCTTGCACACGATCGCACCGTCCTCCCGGGTCGAGCAGGGCGGTGTCGCCACCCCGCCTTCTTCGAAGGGAACCGTCCAGCGGCCGATGAGGTCGGCGGCGACGGGTGGGACCGGCACCGGAGCGCCCAGGGCGGAGCCCGTGCCCAGGAGCAGCGCAGCGACCACGACGACGAGGACTGGCGAGCGGCGAACCATGGTCCCTCCCCCTTTGGTTCTGTCCCGTCGACAGTAGGAAAGATGTCCGGCCGGCGCCTCCGTGAACTTACGGATTGACGAGCCCCAGCTCCGGCGCTCGGCGGACCAGCTCCACCTTGGAGGTCACGCCCAGCTTGGCGTAGGCGTTGGCCAGGTGGGTCTCCACCGTGCGCCGCCCGATGAAGAGGCGCTCCCCGATCTCCCGGGCGGTGTGGCCCTCGGCGGTCAGTCGGGCCACCTCCCGCTCCCGGGCGGTGAGGGCCTCGGGTCCGAGCAGGGCGCCGGCCGCCCGCTTGCCCCGGCTCCCGAGGTCCCGGAGGGCGTCGAGGGCGCGCTGGCGGCGATGTCGGGCGCCACACGCCTCGTAGCCGGCCACCGCCCGTTCGAACGCCTCCACCGCGCCGGCGGCCCCGGCCGTCGCCCGGGCCAGGCCCAGGACCTCCGCCGTCCGGGCAGCGATGGCCCGCCACTCGGAGGGGCCGAGGAGGCGGTCGGCCTCCTCGGCGTGCTCGAGCGCCTCGGCGGCCGCCCCGGCCGCCAGGCCGGCCCACGCCCGGCCCAGCGCCGCCACGCCCCGGTAGAGGTCGCCGTCCACCTGCGCGCACACCTCGGACAGACGGGCGGCCAGCGGCGCGGTGACGCTTCCCTCTCCCGCCCGGCCCGCCGCCTCGGCGTGCTCCAGCAGGGCGAAGGCGGCCCACGTCCAGGCACCGGTGGCCAGCGCCGCCTCGCTGGCCTCGGCGAAGCGAGCGAGGGCCGGCGCCTCCCGGCCGGCATGGGACGCCATCACCGCTTCGGCCACCGGGCAGAACAGGGCGAAGACCCCCCGCTCGTACCCGAGGCAGGCGGCTCGGCCCCGGGCCAGGTGCTCCGCGGCCAGATCGGGCCTGCCCAGCTCGGCCGCCGCCAGGGCGGCGAGGGCCATCCCCGGAGCCCGGCGGGGGGGCAACCTCCCCGGGTTCCAGCGGGCGATCTCCGCCGCGCTCTCCAGCACCCCCTCGAAGTCACCCCCCAGCCAGCGGGTCAGGACCTCCCATTCCAGGAGCACCATTCCCCGATAGGCGGAGTCGGCGCCCTTCGCCGCCTCGAGGAACCCGGTTGCCTCCG
>JBIOYN010000178.1:0-3225 GCA_044870155.1 Acidimicrobiia bacterium
GCCTGGGGTCGGGGCCCCAGGCGGGCCGGAGAAGCCGCAGAGGGCCGAGTCCCCACGTCGACCTCGTCATCTCCCACCACCACCCGCATCGGGACCCGGTCCCGGGAGATGAGCGCGGGCCAGTAGCCCACCACCTCCGACGCCCGCGGCCGGCCCTGGTCGGCCAGGTAGGTGATGCCCGGCACCGTGCCCAGCACTCGGGGGACGACCTGGACCCCGAAGCGGCTGTTGATCTTGCGCTCGTCGGCGTCCCGCACCGCCACCTGCACCATCACTTCGGAAGGCTCGGAGTCGGTGAGCGGCGGGTGGGTGGCGTTCCAGGCCAGGATCTGGGTGGCGGTGTCCTCGTAGAGCTCCCGGCCGCCGGCACACTCCCACAGCACGTCGGCCACCTTGTTGGCCTTGGCCAGCGAGTCGGGACCGGAGACGATGAGGCGCCCGAAGGCCCGGTAGCCGTGGGAGAAGCTGGCCGACACCTTGAGCTTCTCGGGCGGCGGCTCGCCCCGGGCGCCCGTGACCGTGACCCGGTCGGGGCCGTCCTGGGTGAGGGTGACGGAGTCGAATCGGGCCACGCAGTCCGGGGCCAGATACCGGGGGGAGCCCATCTCGTAGAGGAGCTGCTCGGTCACCGTGTGGACGGAGACGAGCCCGCCCGTCCCCGGGTGCTTGGTCACCGTGAAGGTGCCGTCGGGCCGGGCCTCCACCAGCGGGTAGCCGAGGTTGGACCAGCTCTTCACCTTCTGCCAGTCGGTGAAGTTCCCGCCCGTGCACTGCGTCCCGCACTCGATGATGTGCCCGGCGATGATGCCCGCCGCCAGCCGGTCCCAGTCGTCCTCGGCCCAGCCGAACTCGTGGATCATGGGGGCGAGCGTCACCGCCGTGTCCGTGACCCGGCCGCAGATGACGACGTTGGCCCCCATCTGCAGGGCCCGCACCACCGGCGCCGCCCCCAGGTAGACGTTGGCGGAGAGGACCTGGGCGGCCACGTCGGACAGGGGCCGGCCCGTGTCCATGTTCTCGAGCGGCTCGCCCGAGGCCATGAGGTCACCCAGGGCGTCGAAGATGTCGTCGCCGAGGACGACGCCCACCCGCACGCCGTCGGCCACCCCGAGCTCGGCCGCCACCTTCTCCACCGCCGCCTTGCAGGCCAGGGGATTCACACCGCCGGCGTTGGAGATCACGGTGATGTTGCGTTCCACGCAGGCGGCGAGGACGTCGCGCAGCTGGGCCACGAAGTCGGTGGCGTAGCCCGTCTCCGGCCGGCGCTGGCGCTGCTTCTGGAGGATGGCCATGGTCACCTCGGCCAGGTAGTCCATGACCAGGTAGTCGACGGGCCCGCCCTCGACCTGGCGCCGGGCCGCGGTGGGGTCGTCGCCCCAGAACCCGCCGCAGTTGGCGATCACGATCCCGTCCTTCGCCATTCCCTGCCTCCGTGTGTCGACTGCGGGCGATTCTACGGAGGGGGTGGCGGAGGGCCTCTAAAGATCAAAGGCGCGATGAAGCGGGCTGGGGGTGCCGTGCGCCGGGGCTTGCTTCGGACCGGCGTGGTCGAAACGGACAAATCGGACGGTGATGACGAACTGTGCACGGGGACCCACCGTGGCCGTGGTTGCGGGTGCACAGTTCTGAAGTAAGCCCCCAGCGGAAGGCCCCCCACCCCCTTCATTGCCGCCTTTCGCCTTTCCGGCTACCCGGTCTGCTCGATGAGGGTGGCCACGCCCTGGCCGACACCGACGCACATGGTGGCCAGGCCGAGGCGGGCGCCGGAGCGGCCCATCTCGTGGACCAGGGTGGTGACGATGCGGGCGCCGCTGGCTCCCAGCGGGTGACCGAGGGCGATGGCGCCACCGTTGACGTTGAGGCGCTCCGGGTCGATGCCCAGCTCCCGCTGGCAGGCCAGCACCTGGGCGGCGAAGGCCTCGTTGAGCTCGACCAGGTCCACGTCGCCCACGGTCACGCCCGCCCGGGCCAGGACCTTGCGGGTGGCGGGGACGGGCCCCATCCCCATCACGTCGGGATGCACGCCGGCGGCGGCACCGCCCAGGATGCGGAAGGGGGCGTCGAGGCCCAGTTCCGACGCCGTCCGGGCCGAGGTGACGAGCACGACGGCGGCGCCGTCGTTGAGGCCCGACGAGTTGCCCGCCGTCACCGTCCCGCCGGCCTTGAAGGCGGGTCGAAGCCCGGCCAGCTGCTCCATGGTGGTGTCAGGACGCGGGTGCTCGTCGGTGTCAACCGAGATCGGGTCGCCTTTTCGCTGCGGCACCGGGACGGGGACGGTCTCCTCCGCCCACACCTTGCGCTCGGCGGCCTCGGCCCAGCGCTGCTGGCTGCGCAGGGCCCAGGCGTCCTGGTCGGCCCGGGACACGTCGGAGCGCTCGGCCACGCACTCGGCCGTCTGGCCCATGGACAGGACGCCGTGGAGGTCGGCCATCTTCGGGTTGACCAGGCGCCAGCCGAGCGTGGTGTCCACCATGGCCGTATCCCCGCGGGGAAATCCCGCCTCGGGCTTGGGCACCACCCACGGCGCCCGGGTCATCGACTCCACGCCGCCCGCCACCACCACGTCGGCCTGACCCGAGGCCACGGCCATGGCCGCCAGGTTGAGAGCGGTCAGGCTGGAGGCACACAGGCGGTTGACGGTGGCGCCGGGCACCTCGACGGGTAGGCCGGCCAGGAGGACGGCCATGCGGCCCACGTTGCGGTTGTCCTCCCCGGCCTGGTTGGCGGCCCCGAAGATGACGTCGTCGATGACGGCGGGATCGATGCCGGTGCGGGCCACCAGCTCCCGCAGCACCAGGGCGGCCAGGTCGTCGGGCCGCACCCCGGCCAGCGCCCCACCGTGGCGGCCGATGGGCGTGCGCAGGGCGGCGGCGATGACGGGCCGGCGGTCCGGGGGCAGGTCCCGCATCAGAACTTCCCGCCGGCCCGCCAGCGCAGGCCGGGCGCCGGGCGGTAGCGCTCCTCCCGGTACCAGTCCCACAGTCCTTCCATGACGGCGAGCACCAGGCTGGGACTGAGCACGTCCAGCCACTCGAACGGCCCCCGGGGGTGGTTGGCGCCCAGGCGCAGGGCGTCGTCGATGCCGGCAGGCTCGGCCACGCCGTCGTCGGCGGCGAAGACGGCCTCGTTGACGAGCATGGCCAGCAGCCGGGCGGCGATGCCGCCGCCGCCCCGCAGCGAGAGCCGGTCGGCCACCAACGCCGTCTCGTCCCGGCCCGGGGGCAG
>JBIOYN010000179.1:0-4309 GCA_044870155.1 Acidimicrobiia bacterium
GACCCCGTGATCGACACCCTCGGCTTTGATCCCCGTTCCTTCTACTGCGAGAGGTTCTGGTTGCCGGCGCTGGGGCCCACGGCGCTGTTGCTGATGCGCCGGTTCGCCGTCTGGTTCGACGAGCAGCCCGAGGGCACCGACCTGGAGCTGTCCCAGCTGGCCCAGTCCCTGGGGTTGGGCGCCGGGCTGGGGTCGAGCAGCCCCATCGCCCGGACCCTGGCCCGCCTGGCCCAGTTCGACCTGGTCGAGGAGCGCGACGGCGGGCTCGCCGTCCGCCGCCGGCTGCCACCGGTGAACCGGCGCCACGTCCGCCGCCTCCCCGTCCACCTCCAGGAGGCCCACGAGGAGTGGATGGCGGCCCAGCTGCGCGACCCGGCGGGCGAAGCCGAGCGGCGCAACTCCCGGCGCCTGGCCCTGACGCTGGTGGAGCTGGGCGAGCCGCTCGACGTGGCCGAGCGGACGCTCGGCGCCGCCGGGTTCCACCCCGCCGTGTGCCGGGAGAGCAGCGCCTGGGCGTGGGACCGCCATCGCCGGGCCCGGGCCGAAGTGCTGGCGGGCGCCGGGACGGAGCCGACCGTGGCCAACCGGCCCGCGGCGTGACCGTGCTCTACGTGGGCTCACGCACCAGTTCTCGCGCGCCGGGCGGTGGCGCGCCCGCGCTGCGCGTTCGGCAAGGTAGTTCGACGAATCTCGGGTAAATTTGGGCGCCGGCCAGCTAGGGGAGGCGGCGTTGCGCAGAGTCTTGGCCGCGGGCGCAGGTGTGATCCTGCTGTGGACGTCATCGGTCCTCGCGCCCCCGGCCGGCGCCCACGACGGACACACCGACTGGTTCAAGTGGCGCGAGCCGGAGGAGAACTCCGACGTCTCCGGCGAGAAGGTCAACGTACGGGCCAAGGTGCAGTTCGCCGAAGGCGTCAAACGCTGGACGCTCGAGATCCTCCCGCCCGACGGCTACGCCACCGTCCCCAGCTGGGGAACGGTGTGCGAGGGGACCCCCAAGGAGAAGAAGCCGAAGACCGTCGAGATCACCTGCGAATGGAACTCGGCGACGTATCCGGATGGGAAGCCGTCGCGGAACCAGGCCTACCGGGCCCGGGTGAAGGCCTGGAGCGAGGACAAGTCCGCGGGCGCCGAGCAGCCGCCGGAGGGGGGCGGGTCGGAAGGTGGCGGCGGATCAGGGGAGAGCACCACGTCATCCAGCACCACGACCACGACCGCCGGTTCCGACGAGAGCTCCAGCTCCACTTCCACCTCCAGCTCCACCTCAACCAGCTCCTCGACGACGACCACCACCACCGGAGCGGCAGCGGAGTCCGACGGCCACGACAGCCCGGTGCGCACGCTGGTGGTCGCCAATCCACCCGGGCCTCCCGAGGACGTCCACCTCGCCTACGCCAAGAAGAAGGCGGAGGTCACGGTGTCGTGGACCGCCAACCCCGAACCCGACATCGCCCACTACCTCGTCGAGGAGAAGTACAACGACGGCGAATGGTCGTTGGCGGCCAGGACCACCGACACCACCTGGACGAAGCAGCTGGACGAGAAGGGCACCTACCGCTTCCGGGTGGCGGCCGCCCGCTGGGTCGGCTCGACCCAGCGGGTCAAGGAGGGGCCCCGCCGGGAACCGCAGTCCGGCATGCGCAAGGTGGAGGCCGATCCCAAGAACACCACCGAGTCCAGCCGTCCGGAGCAGGCGGCGGGGAGCAGGAAGAAGGACGAGCAGCAGGACGGGTCCGGGAAGAAGAAGGACGACCAGCAGCCGCAACCCGAGGAAAGCACCTCCAGCACGGCGCCGCCCGACTCGGTGATCGTCAACTACGACGGCTCCGCCGATCGGTCGGCCACCTCCACCACCGGCGCCGCTCAGGCCGCGGCGTCAGGGCCCTCGGGCGTGTCGTCCATCCAGCCTGGGTCGCCGGGATCGGTCCAGACCCGCTACGCCGACCCGCCCCGGCTGCCGGCGCCGGTCCCCCCCGAGCAGGCCTACGATCCCGGCTTCTCCCTGGCGCTCCCCTACCCCAAGGAGGTGCGGCTCGACATCGGGCCACCACCGCCGCCACCGCCCCGGCTACTCGGGACCGTCGTCCTCTTCGACTCCAACGAGGCGCAGCGCCGGGGACTCGTCGGCGTGCTCGCCGGCGGCCTGGTCATCTTCATGCTGTCCATGCAGGCCGCCTACCTCAACCGGCGCCCCCGTCCCATCGACCTGGCCGCCAGCGCCGACTGGGACTGACCGTCGCCGGCCGGCGGTAGCCTCCCCCGGTCATGGTCTCCGACGACGCCCTGCTGGACGAGGTGGCGGCCTGGATCGCCGGCGCCGGCTCCGTCGTCGCCCTCACCGGCGCCGGCATCTCCACCGAGTCGGGGATCCCCGACTTCCGCGGGCCCCAGGGCCTGTGGACCACCAAACCGGGGGCCGAGAAGCTCTCCGACATCCGCTGGTACATGGCCGAGCGCGACGTGCGGGTGGCCGCATGGCAGGGCCGCCTGGAGCACCCGGCGTGGACGGCCGAACCCAACGCCGGTCACCGGGCCCTGGCCGATCTGGAGCGGATGGGGAAGCTCGACACCCTCGTCACCCAGAACGTCGACGGCCTCCACCAGCGGGCCGGCTCGTCCCCCGAGCGCGTGGTCGAGATCCACGGCACGATGCGCGAGGTCGTGTGCATGGCCTGCGGCGAGCGGGCTCCCATGCAACGGGCGCTCGACCGCGTCCGCGCCGGCGAGAACGACCCGCCCTGTCGCACCTGCGGCGGGATCCTCAAGTCCGCCACCATCTCCTTCGGCCAGAGCCTGGTGGCCGAGGACCTGGAGCGGGCCCAGCAGGCGGCGTCGGGCTGCGCCCTGTTCCTGGCCGTGGGCACGTCGCTCACCGTCTATCCCGTCGCCTACCTGCCCGAGGAGGCGCTGGCCGCCGGGGCCCGGCTGGTCATCGTCAACGCCGAGCCCACCCCCTACGACGGCCGGGCCGCAGCCACCTTCTCCGATCCCATCGGCGAGGTCCTGCCCCGCCTGGTCAAACTGGTCGACGCCACCCGGGAATAACCAGCGGGAATGAGACGCCGGCGGCCGGCCGTTGGTAATACCTGACCGGACCGGTAGCCTTTCGGCCACCACTGCGAACAAAGAGGATGCGCCATGCCGAGCTTCCGCGAACTGCTCTCCGCCGCCAAAGCGGAGATCCGCGAAGTCACTCCCGCCCAGGCCGAGACCGAGCTCGGCACGGCCACCTTCATCGACGTCCGGGAGGGTGACGAATACGACCAGGGGGCCATCCCCGGCGCCGTCTTCATTCCCCGCGGCTTCCTGGAGTCCCAGGTGGAGGGGAAGATCGCCGACCGGGCGACACCCATCATCGTGTACTGCGCCGGCGGCACCCGCTCTGCCTTCGCGGCGGTGACGCTGGGCGAGCTGGGCTACAAGAACGTGGCCTCCATGAGCGGCGGGTTCAACCAGTGGAAGAACGACGGCCGCAAGTGGGCCGTCCCCCAGACGCTCAACCCCGAACAACGCAACCGCTACCACCGCCACACCCTCCTGCCCGAGGTGGGCGAGGCCGGCCAGCAGAAGCTGCTCGCCTCCAAGGTCCTGCTGCTCGGCGCCGGCGGCCTCGGGTCCCCCGCCGCCCTCTACCTGGCTGCTGCCGGCGTGGGCACCCTCGGCATCATCGACATGGACGCCGTCGACGCCTCCAACCTGCAGCGCCAGATCCTGCACAACATGGACCGCCTCGGCGAGCGCAAGGTCGACTCGGCCAAGAAGACGATCACCACGCTCAACCCGGACGTCGACGTGGTCGCCTACGACGTGCGCCTGGCCGCCGACAACGTCCTGGACATCATCGACGGCTACGACGTGATCGTCGACGGTACCGACAACTTCCCCACCCGCTACCTGGTCAACGACGCCTCCCTGCTCAAGCAGATCCCCGTGGTGCACGGGTCGATCTTCCGCTTCGAGGGCCAGGCCACGGTGTTCTCCCCCTACGTGGGCCCGTGCTACCGGTGCCTGATCCCCGAGCCGCCGCCCCCGGAGCTGGCACCGTCATGCGCCGAGGCCGGGGTGCTGGGCGTGCTGCCCGGGATCATCGGCTCCATCCAGGCCATCGAGGCCATCAAGCTGCTGCTCGGCCTGGGTGACCCGCTCATCGGCCGGCTGCTGGCCTACGACTCCCTGGAGCAGAGTTTCCGGACCTTCAAGGTGAATCGGGATCCCCTGTGCCCGGCGTGCGGCGACGGCGCCACCATCACCATCGCCGACTACGACGAGTACTGCATGCCCCACGCCGTCCTGGCCGACGGGAGCGCCG
>JBIOYN010000180.1:0-16330 GCA_044870155.1 Acidimicrobiia bacterium
CTACGGTCCCTGCGGGCTCACAGTTCCGGCTTCTGACCTTAGGTCGGGGGCTTGGCCCCCCAGGCCCGGCGCTGGGCCTCGGGCAGGCCCCACCAGCCGAGGGGGGTCAGGCGCTCGGTGGCCTCCAGGGCCCCCAGCGCCCGCCACCGTTGCACCACCGGCGCGAAGGCCGCCTCCAGGATGGCCGGGTCGGCCTCGCCCTCGGCCGCCTCCGTGACGCACACGGCCAGCGCCGGCGGGTTGGCCTGGGTGCCCGGGCCCCACAGGGTGAGCGCGGCGTGGGCCGACAGCCACTCCAGGAGCCCGAGGTCGGCGGTGGGGCCGTCGGGGTGGCCCACCACGCCGGCGGCCAGCGCCAGCCACAGCTCCTCGTCGTCGTCGGGCAGGGCCCCGGGGTCGAGCCCGGCGGCGGCAGCCATGGAGTCGAAGGGCGGCTCGGCGGAGGCGATGGCGGCCCGGGCGTCGGCGCACGCCGTGCGCAGCGCACCGGGCGGGCATGGTCGCTCGCCCACTTCTCCCATGACCTCCTCCAGCACGGCACACGCCTCGGCCAGGTCGGATTCGTCGGCCACCGTCGCCACCTCCGTCTCATTCCGGGTTGGGACACGGTAGATGGCGGACGGCCTGGGCCGAAACGCCTCAGGGGTCGATGCCCAGGATGCTCAGCGTGATCGAGCGGGCCCGGTCGTAGTCGACGCCCTTGCCGTCCAGGATCTTGGCCGCCACCCCCTTCTCCTCCCGGACCAGGCCCAGCAGCATGTGCTCGGTGCCGATGTAGTTGTGGCCGAGGGCGATCGCCTCTCGCAGCGACAGCTCCAGGACCTTCTTGGCCCGGGGGGTGAAGGGGATGTGGCCCGCCACCGTCTCGCTCCCACGGCCGATCATCTCGAGGACGGCGGCCTCCACCGATTCGCCGGTGACCCCCATGACCTGAAGAGCCTTGGCGCCGATGGACTCGGGCTCGGCGAGGATGCCGAGGAGGACGTGCTCGGTGCCGATGTAGTTGTGACCCAGGCGGCGGGCGGCCTCCTGGGCGTGGACCACGACCTGCCGGGCCCGCTCGGTGAAGCGCCGGAAGAACGAGCCCTGGCCGCCACGGAGCTGCTGGGGGATCCAGCTGAGCAGGCGCCGGGACACCGACTCGATGGTGGTGTGGCGCTGCTGGGCCGCCTGCTTGGAGACGCCCAGGGCACTGCCGATCTGGCTCCAGGAGCAGCCCGCCTGGCGGGCCTCCTCCACGAAGTGGTCGAGGAGCGCCTCGGTGAGGTCGTCGAGCTCGTCCCGGGCCCGGGCGGCGGCGGCCAGGCGGTCCAGGGGCTGGTCGGTCACGGCTTCGGCGATCACGGCGGCGATCAGGTGGTCGAGGTCGGGAAGGTCGGTCATGTCGTCAAGTATGAGTTGACGACAGTACGTACGTCAAGTGGTAGTTGACGCGCCCTCTGCTCCGGAGCGCTCGGGGCGGGACGCCGACCGGCGGTGGCTCCACAGGTCCTTGGCCACGATCTGGATGGCGGCGGCCACGGGCACGGCCAGGAGGGCCCCGACGATGCCGAGGAGCTGAGCGCCCACCAGCACGGGCACCAGGACCCAGATGGGGCGAAGCTTCACGGTCTTGCCCATGATGACGGGCCCGAGCACGTGGTTCTCGATCTGCTGGTAGACGACGTAGACGACGAGCACGATGACGCCGGCGGGGACCGAGGTGAGGAAGGCGAAGGCCACGGTGGGCACGGCGGCGAGGAGGCCGCCGATCTGAGGGACGAGGCCCATGACGGCCACCCACACGGCGAAGACGAGGGCGAAGGGGACGCCCGCCAGCAGCATGGTCACGAACATCACGGTGCCGGCGATGAGCGAGGTGATGAGGTTCCCCACCATGTAGCCGCTCACGGCGTGGCCGATCTCCCGGGCCAGGCGCCGGACCCGGTCGGCGGTGGAGGGGCGAAGCGCCTTGGTCGCCCCCGCCCCCCAGCGGGGGAACTCCAGGAGCATCATGAAGGTGAGCACCGCCAGCAGGACGATGCTCACCACGCCGGCCAGCACGCCCTTGGCGATGGCCAGTCCGGGCCCGGTCCAGGAACCCACGCTGTGGCGGATGCCGGGCAGGGCGTCGTGCACCCGCTGCTCGAGGTGGAAGCGCCCGAGCAGGTCGGCCACGGGGCCGTCCCCGGCCTGGGCCTGACGCACCGTGTCGGGGAGGTCGTGCAGGAACGACGCGGACCTCGGGGCGAGTGGCCCCACGAAGAGCGCCACCAGGCCGCCCACGGTGAGGGTCCCGACGGCGAACACGATGGCGGTGGCCGCCACCCGGGACCGGACCCGCCGCTGCACGGCGTCGACCAGGGGGTTGAGGACGACGGCTATGAACCCGGCCACGAGCAGGAGGACGAGCACGTGGAAGGTGGCTCGCAGGGCCTGCACGCCGGCCACGGCGACCAGGACGATCCCGACGGAGGCGACGATCGTCCGCCACGGGACGGCCCGCCAGCCGCCGGCCGACGCCGCCGATTCCGTGACGATCTCGGGCTCCGCCGATCGTTCGACGACGAGGACGTCCCTCGCGGGGGCGGCGTGATCGGGCTTGTCAACGGTGGAGGTGGCCATGGCCCCAGTTCTTTCCAAAGCCAGGAACTGGTAACCGTTTTGGGCGCTATCGACCCCGCAGCTCCTCCCGCACCGCCTCCAGGATCTCGACTTCGATCTGGTCCTTCCGCCGCCCCGCGGCCCGCTTCAAGGCGATGAGATCCTCGAGGTCGACCACGGCCACCGCCAGCCCGTCGGCGATCTCCAGTTGGTGCGCCCGGCGCTCGAGCTCGGCGTAGGGCAGGCCCCCCGACGGCTCGCCGAGGACGTCCACGGCGCCCGCATCTGTCATGAAGGTGAAGTTTCGACCCGCCTTGAGTGTCCGGGCATCGAGCAGGAAGGGCACGTCGTCGTCGACACCGCGCAGACGGGCGTGCAGTTCGACCAGGGCGGGGGCGAGGCGTTCCAGGTTGGCCATTTCCCATTCGGCGCAGACGTCGACGTCGTTGGTGATGGTGGGCGACCCCCACAGGCGCCCCGCGAACCCGCCGATGACAACGAACCGAACCTGGAAGCGGGTCAGGACCCGCAAGGCCCGGATGGGATCGAAGCCGCTCACCGCTTCGCCGCCGCGCGCCGGGCCAGGACCCCGGCAGGCGGGACGGCGGCGAGCCCGGCTGCATCCGCCACTGCCCGCGCCGCCCGCTCGGCGGGATTGAGCGCCAGCAACTCGCGGATCATCGTCCGGTCCACATCCGGACTCGCCGGCTTCGCCCGCACATCGAGGCGCGCGTCGCACGCCGCCAGCAGCCGGACGAAGGTGTCGAGGCGAGGGACGGTGGCGCCCGTCTCGATCCGGGCGATCATCGGCTGAGCCACCCCGGATCGGGCCGCCAACTGTCGCTGGCTGAGCCCGGCACGGTGCCGTGCCTCTCGGAGTGCGCCCGCCGCTTCCATGATTCCATTGTAACGCCAAGTGATAACCAAACAGTTATCAACGACGCCGCAACCGAGGCGTTGTCCGGTTAGCATGGAGGGTGGTGGTGAGCCGGCCGGGCGGCCGCGTACCGGCTTGACCGGTCCGAGGAACGTCCGGACTCCACAGGGCAGGGTGCTGGGTAACCCCCAGTCGGGGCGACCCGAAGGACAGTGCCACAGAGAACAGACCGCCGATGGCGGGACGGACTGGTCGACCAGCCCGGTCCGCACAGGCAAGGGTGCAACGGTGCGGTAAGAGCGCACCAGCGTCCGGGGTGACCCGGGCGGCTCGGTAAACCCCACCCGGAGCAAGGTCAGACAGGGGGATGGGTGGCCCGCCCGACTAGGACCCCCGGGTAGACCGCTGGAGCCGGCGGGCAACCGCCGGCCGAGAGGGATGGCCGCCGGCTCAGGGCCCGCAAGGACCCGAGCTACAGAATCCGGCGTACAGGCCGGCTCACCACCACTCGAGGCCCTGCAGTGTGGCCCGCTGCCCCCGCCACGAACACCTAGTTCTGGATGACGGATTCCGGGGGTTGTGCGTGGGCAATGGGATCGGCGTGCCGATGGATGATCTTCCACGTGCCGTCTTCGTGCCGGAAGAGCGTCGTGGCCCGCAGGGTGACGGCGGAAATCTCCGGTCGCCCACCAATCTTCGTCTGGTACCGCTCGACTTCCACGAGGCAGGCGATCTCGGGGGTTTCGTGGGTCGCCACGGTGTCGAACGCAACTGCCCTGCCATCGCTGTAGACAGTCGCCGTGCGTTCCATCATCTCGGCGCAGTCCTTCCACCCGCGCTTGAACGGGCCGAACGGGTTACCAAGGATGACGTCGTCCCGTCGGGAATACATCCGTTTCAAGGGCTCGGGGTTCCCGCTCACGAACTCGCCCAGCGCGGCATGGGATGCATCGACAGCAGCGGCGAAGTCGTCGGAACCAGCCACAGGAATTCCTCCCTCGTGACAGTCCAGTAGGCGCGCGGTGGCTTGGTTGCCACAGGGGAAGAGTACGGCTCATTCGAGCGCTAGCGTTGACGGCATCGAGGACTCCGAGGACTTCGAGCTGTGGCGGGACGAGCTCATCCACGGACCGAGGACGGCGGAGAACCTTCTCGTGCGGACCGAGACGGCGCTGATCCGGGCCGGGTTCGAGCTGCTCCCCGAGCCCGCTGCCTGCGCCTTCTGCGGGCGTCCGTGCCGTTGCCGTGACCCTGATGGCGTCGTGCGCCACCCCCGCTGCCCCCTGACGGAAGCCGAGACGTCGAGGTTGGCCGAGGCCCAGGCCCTCGACGCCCAGCTCCGCCTCGACGCCGGACGACAGCGGACTGTGCTCGAGCACCTGAACCGTCGGTCGAAGAAGGCCCCGTAGGCTGGGCGGCACCAGCGTCGCCTGGATCATGGTGATCCTGTCAGCCCGGCGGTGGGGTCAGAACCCGACGTGGCCGTAGGTGGCGCACAGCCCGTAGGCGGTGAGGGTCAGGAACGACAAGACGGTGGAGAGCGCCACGTTCCGGCGCCAACCCGTCAGTGGCGCCGTCCCTCCGGGGGCGGACGGCATGTACCACGCCGGCAGCAGATCGGTGGTGTCCCCCAGCGCGTCGTAAAAAGAAATCGCATCCGGGTCCGCCATGCCATCGGGGTCGGCGGCCAGGGCCAGGGCCGTCAGCTCCTCATCGGTGAAGGGCGGCGGCGAGTCATCGACAGCCTCCGGCACGACCCCATCCCGCATCCCACCAACCTCCGAGGTTCGCCTCCGACGACCCTGACGGTAGCGCCCCACGTCAGCGCCGGGGCCGCGCTCTTCGGCTGGAGGCCTTGCCTCAGGCCCGGCAGCACCAGAGGTTGAGCTCCCACAACAACCGGGTGCCCCGGGCTTCGAGCCGCATGACTCCGGCGGCGGTCAGTTCGGCCACGGCGGGCCCGGTGGCCACCGGGCCCGCGAGGGGGAAACGACGGGTCTCCAACAGATCGACGCGGTCCGAGCCGAAGATCCGGCGGGCCGTGGTGAGTACCCGCCGGTCATCCTGGAGGGAACCGGTGGGCAGGTAGAGACGGCCGCCGGCCCGGAGAGACGGCCGCACGGTCTCCAGCAGGGCCACGGGTAGCTCCGCTCCAGTCGGTCCGCCCCCGGGCAACCAGCCCGTGGCCTCGGCCAGGAGATCGGGCACACCCGAGACATCGCCGATGACCACGTCGAAGCGCTCGTCCCCCAGCGGCTCGCAGAGATCTCCGACCCGGAATTGGCAGATGCCGTCCACACCGAGGCCCTTGGCGTTGCCCGCCGCCGCCTCGATCGCCTCCCAGCTGATGTCCGTGCCCACCACCCGAACTGCGCCCAGCCGGGCGGCCACGATGCCGAGGACCCCGCAACCGCACCCGATGTCGGCCACCCCGTCATCGGATCGGACCTCGAGGGCGTCGGCCAGCGCCAGGCTGGTATGGGTGGGGACGAACACGCCCTCGCCCAAGGCGAGGGCGAAGGGGCCGGTGCGGCCCCTCCAGTCGATCGCTTCCACGCCGTCGAGCCTAAGCCCCGGTGGAGAGGAAGGCGCAGAGCGAGTCGTTGAGACTCGCCACTGATCGGAATACCGGGCCGGCGACGGCCGTTGGCGCGTCTGTGTTGAAAGGATTCAAGCCATGAAGGTCAGAAATTCACTGAGGTCGTTGAAGAACAAGGATGGATCGGTCGTCGTCCGGCGCCGGGGTCGCACGGTCATCGTCAACCAGCTCCATCCGCGGTGGAAGGCCCGCCAGGGATGACGGTCCAAGGCGATTACGCCCCCAGCCCGGCCCAATGGGTGCGGGACCAGGTGGAGGCCTACGAGCGCTCCGGTGGCCGGCAGGCCAACACCCTGCGCGACACGGGCATCCCGGTGGTCATCGTGACCATGCGAGGCAACAAGAGCGGAAAGATCCGCAAGGTCGCCCTGATGAGGGTTGAACACAACGGCGAGTACGCACTCGTCGGATCGAAGGGCGGAGCTCCCCAGCACCCACTCTGGGTTTACAACCTCAGCGCCACACCGGATGAGGTCACCATCCAGGACGGCCCGGAGCCCTTCGAGGCACGGGTCCGCCAGGTGACCGGCGAGGAGCGCGCCGCCTGGTGGGAGCGCGCCGTCGCCACCTTCCCGCCCTATGCCCTCTACCAGCAGAAGACCGACCGGGAGATCCCGGTCTTCGTGGCCAGCCCCAAGATCCGCTGACGGCTCAGACGATTCCCAGCCGGTCCTGGCCAGGCTGACTGGTTGGCCCGGGCGGCCTCGGCCACACTGAGGCGGCGTGTCCTGGCAGCTCACCTCAACGATGGACCACGTCCCTGCCGATCCGCTCGGCGAGGCCGTCGCGGCGTCGATCGCCGGGATCCTCGGAGGCGCCTCGGTTGAACTCCTGTACTTCCCGGACGACGCCCCGCCTCCCCCGACGCCGGACGGTCCGGCCACGGCGAGTGCCACCGGCCCCGGCCCTCCGGGCTGGAGCGTCACCCTGACGGTGCGGCTGACCGGCCGGATCGCGCCGTTGGTGACGCCGGCCAGCGCTCCATTGCTGGAGATCCTCGACGCCCTGCCCGCCGCCGGCCTGCGGGCGGCGGCGCGGTTCTCGACGGTCGCCGGTGCTGACCGGGCGCCCCTCACCCCGGCGCTGCACCGGGCCGTACGGGACATGATCATCGTCGAGGCCCTGGGCCGCCACCACGCCTGCGCCGGCGGGAGGCACACAACCGAGCTGCTGGCGGACACCATCGAGTTTCTCATCGAGCTGAGCGGGACCCGGGTCGAGTCCCATGACCTCACCCACGGCGTCATCATCACCGACGTCCTGCGCGACACGCCCCGCCTGGAGTTCGACTACCCGGGTGACCTGCGAACCGTCAAGCGGGCTCCATTGCTGTTCGACGGGCAGCGGTCGCTCCTGCTCGTCGACTGGCAGGGCCGGGCCCGGACCGAGTTGCAGAGCCACCGGCTCGACCGCCTCATCCCCGGTGCCGGTGAGGTGGACGCCTACTCGGCCGAGTTCTCCCACAGCGGTTCCTTCGTTGCTGAGGCCACCCGACGACTCGGTGGCCTCGGGTTCTTCCTCCGAGCCGACCGCACCATCTGGGCCTTCGCCGAGGGGCAGCCGCTCCTCATGCGCCACGCCGAGCACTGGACCACGTTTCCCCTGCCGCTGGCGGCCGCCATCGCCAACGCCATCGGCGGCAGCCTGGCCACGGCCGACATCGTCGTCCAGGCCGCGTTCATCATCTCCGCCCAGCGGCACGGAGCCATCTTCGCCATCGTCGACAACCCTGACGTCCTCGACGGGATCGTCTCTCCGAAAGACCGGTACGACCTGCGTAACGACGTCGACCCCATGGCCATGCAGGCCGAGACGCGACTGCACCACCTCATCGACGCCGAGCCGCTCGACGCCCAGACCCTGGCCCGCCTCGCCGCCCTCGACGGGGCCACGATCCTCGACCGCGACGGTCACCTCCTCGCCTACGGCGCCATCGTCACCAGTACCGACAGCCAGCACGAAGGGGCCCGCACCGCGGCCGCCACCACCTTGTCGCAGTCGGCTGAGATCGTGCTCAAGGTGTCCGTGGACGGTGACATCACGGTCCTTCGTGCCGGCGAGGTCGTCGCCACCCTCCTCGGCTGACAAAGATGGGCGCCGACCGGCGCCGCCGGTCTCCGGGCAAGGGGGAAGCTTCCATGGGTCCGACAGACACGAGGAACGGCAGCGGAAACCTGGCCCACACCGCCGTCCTGGTGGTGGTGCTGGCTGCTCTGCTGGTCACCGCCGTGCTCCTGGCCCGCACGATGCGGGCCACCAACCAGATCAACGCCAAAGCGGCCACCATCGCCAAGACCGGGGTGGGTATCAACACGGCCACCGATTCGATCATCCAGCTGCGGAGGACGAACGAGACGGCCGCCTCCATCCTGGCGTCCACCCGGCCGCTGCAAGGCGAACTGGCCCAGATGCTCGAGACCGCCAGGGCGGTGGACAGCCTGTCCGGCTCCATCGACACCCACACCGCCGCCATCAACACGACCGTCACCCAGCTTCTCTCCATCGCCGGGGCCATGAACAAGACGGCGGGCGAGATCAATACGGCGACCAGGAAGCTGGCCGCTTCCAGCGGCACGATCAACGACAGCTCCAAGAAGGTCGGCGCCACCACGGCGGCCATCAACGACACGGCCAAGGGCATCAACTCGGCGGTCGCCTCCCTGCTCGAGGTGGCCAGGCGCATCGAACACGACGTCGCGCTCATCAACCAGCGGCTCGACGCCGGCATCGACCTCGACAAGGCGCTCAGGGCCGACAGCATGAACCTGCTGGCTGAGGTGGGCATCACCCAGCACGAGGCCGCCTGCATCGACCGCAAGGTCGGCGGCAGCGGCGCCGACAGCCACTGCTGAGGGGCGGGAACATGACCCAGGCCCCGCACGTCCACGCCCCCGAGGTTCCGCTCCGCCTGTCGTTCAAAGGCTGGCTCGGGATCTGGGTGGCCACCGGGTTCGTCGTCCTCCTCACCCTCATCGGCTTCCTCCTCGGGATCGTCGGCGATCTCGAGTCGATCAACCGCTCCATGGCTGAGGCCGCCTCGTCCGTCGGCGGCGCCGGCGGCAACGTCAAGCCGCTGCCCCGCCACATCGAAGACGTCAACAAGACCCTCACCCAGATCGACGAGGCCCTCCGGCCCGTGCCCACCGCGGCGCACGACATCGCCGGCTCCCTGGGCGCCATCCAGGGCAACCTCGAGAAGGTGGACGGGTCGCTGGTGTCCACCGGCGGATCGTTGGTCAGCACCTCGGGGGCACTGTCGGCCACGTCGGGTTCGTTGTCGGACACGTCCGGGGCGCTGGTGACGACGTCGGGTGCACTGGTCGACACCTCATCGATCCTCACCGCCCTGTCGTCCTCCCTGGCCGACACCGCCAACGTCCTCGACAGCGTGCGGACGACGGGCGGTCAGATCGAGACCGTCCTCCAGCACACCCAACGCAACCCCGAGGGCCTCGGCACCGAGAACATCTGGATGCGGGCCGACGTCACGCTCGTCATCCGGGCGGCGGCCATCAAGGACACCGACGACATCGTGGCCGGGATCAAGGACACCAACGTCCACCTGACGAGCATCTGCAACCGGATCCCCGGTCTGGTCTCGTGCTAGCGGGAGGAGGGGTGCGATGAAGGCCATCGGGACCCGGGCCGGCCTGGCCCGCACCGTGTTCGCCGTCGTCGGCGTGTGGGGCCTCCTGGCCGGGCTCATGTTGATCAAGACCCTGGTCACCACCAAGCAACTGCACGGGCGGGTCGACGCCATCACCGACACCGTGTCGGAGATCAACACCAAGACCGGGGCCGTCACCCTGATGGAGGAGACCAACAAGACCGCCGCCGACCTGCTCACCGCGTCCCGGCCTCTGCCCGGTCAGCTCGAGGAGATGCAGACGATCACGCACGGCATGGTCGGGAAGGTCGACTCGATCCTGGTCTCGTCGGGCTCGATCGAGACGCAATCCAAGGCGATCGAATCGTCGGTCCTGGCCGCCCGGGACACGGCCGCCTCGATCAACACCACGGCGAAGTCGATCAACACGACGTTGGCGGGCATCAACACCACGCTGCGGTCCACCCGGGAGGCCGCCGCCGAGATCAGCGCCTCGACCAGGAGCATCAACGCCGCGCTCGCCGACCTCCTCCCCGTGACCGGGGCCATCGACGCCGGCATCGGCCGGAGCAACCAGGGGATTCAGGTCGCCTACGAGATCGTCATCGCCATCCGGGCCGACATCGGGAACGTCCTGGCTGGTATGCCCGACGTCCAGAAGCACGCCAAGTCGATCGACTGCAGCCCGCTCATCGGCCTCCTCGGCATCCTCAGCGGCCCGGGCGCCGGCTGCTGAAGTGGCTGAGCCCGGGGCCGCCCGCTCCCACCGGGGCCTCGTCGCCGTCGTCGCCGGCCTCCAGGCGCTCATGCTCCTCTTCCTGCACCTGCCCGCCGGGCTCGTGGTCCCGCTCAGCGGCTATGTCGGCCTCAACCTCGCCGGCATCACCCTGACCGTGGCCGGCATCATCGCCGCCCGCCGGGGCCGGCGGCTGGCTCTGGCCTGCCCGGTGGTCTCGGGGTTGTTCTGGGTGGCCTACGTCAGCGCCGGGGCCGCACTGTTCGACTGGACGGCCTGACGGCCATGTGTAGCGGGATTGACACAACGTCCGTCGCCACCGTCAGCGTCCCGGTCGCCGCCCAAGCGTTGACTGTTGCGGGTTGTGGCGCGGAACGGGGTCGAGGCCATGGAATTTCGCATTCTCGGACGGATGGAGGTCCTCGACGGTGGGCGGGAGGTCCCTCTCGGCGGCCATCGCCAGCGGGCCCTGCTGGCCATCCTGACGATGGGCGCCAACCGCCTCGTCTCCGTCGACCGGCTCATCGACGACCTCTGGGGCGAGCAACCGCCGGCCCGGGCCGTCTCCACACTGCATGCCTACGTTTCCCGGCTGCGGCGGGCGCTGGAACCGGGACGGGCCGACGGCGCGGCGGCGGAGATCCTCGTCACCCGGTCACCCGGGTACCTCCTCAGCGTTGACCCCGAGGACATCGATGGGCTCCGGTTCGAGCGGCTGGCTGATCAGGGGCACGCGGCGCTGGCGGCCGGGGATCCGGAGCGAGCCGCCGCACTGCTGGGCCAAGCCCTGCCCATGTGGCGCGGCGGGGCGCTGGCCGATTTCGCCGGCGAGCCCTTCGCCCGGGCGGAGATCGCCCGGCTCGAGGAGCGCCGCCTGGCGGCCATCGAGGACGGGATGGAGGCGGCTCTGGCCCTCGGCCGGCACCCGGTGGTGGCCGGCGAGCTCGAGGGCCTGGTCACGGAGCACCCCTTGCGGGAGCGCCTCCACCACCTCCTCATGCTCGCCCTCTACCGCTCGGGCCGGCAGGCCGAGGCGCTGCGGGCCTACCAGAACGCCCGCACCTTCCTGGGCGAGGAGCTGGGGATCGAACCGGGCCCCGCCCTCCGGGCCCTCGAGCACGCCGTCTTCCTCCAGGACCCGCAACTCGAGTGGCGGCCGCCTGCCGGCGGTCCGTCCGCCGGGTCTGGGCCGGCGCCACGCGCCCGGCACAATCTGCCCATCGCCCTCGACTCCTTCGTGGGCCGCAAGGGCGAGCGGGCCGAGGTGGCCGAACTGCTCCGCACCTGCCGGCTGGTGACGATCACCGGCCTCGGCGGCGCCGGGAAGACACGGCTGGCGGTCGAGACGGCCAGGGAGATGCTCGGATCGTTCGCCGACGGGGTCTTCCTCGTCGAACTCGCGCCGCTGTCCGAACCCGGCCTCGTCGCCTCCGCGGTCGTGACCATGCTGGGGATCGGGCCTGAAGGTGTCGCCGGCGGCGCTGGTGACGAGCAGGCCGGCGCCGGTCTGGTCGAGGCCCTCAGCCGGCACCTCCAGGCCCGGCAGGTCCTCCTCGTCCTCGACAACTGCGAACAGCTGGTGGCCGCCGTCGCCGCCCTGTGCGATGCCCTCCTCCAGCGGTGCCCGGACCTCAAGGTCCTGGCCACGAGCCGGGAACCGCTGGGCCTGCCCGGCGAGGTGGCCTGGCGCATCCCGGCCCTGTCGATGCCGGCGCCTGAGGAGCACGACCTCGGCACCCTCGCCGAGGCCGACGCCGTCGCCCTCTTCGTGGACCGGGCCCGGGTCGCCGATCCTGCCTTCCACCTGACCGGGGAGAACGCCCCCGCCCTCCTGCAGGTGTGTCGCCGCCTCGACGGCATCCCGCTCGCCCTGGAACTGGCGGCAAGCAAGCTGCGATTCCTCGGCATCAAGCAGGTGGCGGATCGCCTCGACGACCGCTTCCGGCTCCTGACGGGGGGTTGCCGCTGCCGGCCGTCACGTCACGGCGCCCTGCTGGCGTCCATCGATTGGAGCTATGACCTCCTCGACGAGCCCGAACGTCGCCTCTTCGAACGGATCTCGATCTTCCCGTCGGGGTTCAGCCTGACGGCCGCGGAAGCGGTCGGCACCGATGGTGACGAGTTCGAGGGCGGAGAGGTCCTCGACGTGCTCGGCCGGCTGGTGGAGAAGTCGCTCGTCGCCCTCCTGCGGGGCGGAGACGACGTCCGCTACCACCTCCTGGAGTCGGTGCGCGAATACGGCCGAGCCAAGCTGGCCGAACGCGACGACATGGAGGGGGCCCGCCGCCGGCACCGGGACTTCTTCCTCCGGCTGGCCACGCAGCACGGGCTGCATGCCGTGGACCATCCCGGAGAGTGGATGCGCGGGCTGGCGGCCGACCACGACAACTTCCGGGCCGCGCTGGACTGGTCCTTGGCGGTGGGAGAAGCCTCCGCCAGCCTCCGCCTGGCCGCCGGGCTCTCCACCTACTGCCAGTTCGGAGGACACTTCATCGACGGGCGAGCCTGGCTCGATCAGGCCCTCGACACCGAGCAGTCGGTGGACGGCGCCGCCCGGGTGGCGGCCTTCAACGGCCTCGGGTTCCTGGTCCTCCAGCAGGGGGACCCCGCTCGAGCGGTAGCCCTCCACCAGCAGGCCCGGGCGCTGGCCCGGTCGATCGGGGACGAGGGGGGCGAAGCGATGGCTTCGCTCTTCCTGGGAGCTCGAGCCCTCCAGGAGGAGGACATCGACCGGGCGGAGGGCTTGTTCACCGACGGTGCGAGGAGCTTCGAATCGGTGGGATCGGCCGGCGGTGTGGGGTGGTGCGAGTTCCACCTCGGCTGGTCCGAACTGGCCAGAGGGCGTCACGAGGAGGCCGCAGGCCGTTTCCGGCGCGTCCTGGAGCTGGGACGGCGTTCCCGGCGCCACGACCTCGTCGCCCACGCCGCTGCCGCGCTGGCTCCGCTGGCAGTCGTGGCCGGCGACGCCGGGCAGGCCGTGGAGCTGGCCGACGAGGCGGTGCGGACGGCCCGGCGTCTGGGCTTGCGTCACGTGCTGGTCATGGCCTTGACCCGGGCCGCCGAGGCCCATGTGCTCCTCGGCCACCACGACGAGGCCGGGGTTGCCCTGCGAGAGTCCCTGGAAATGCTCCAGGAAAGCGGAGGGGAGGCGTGGTTGGCCGATTCCCTGGAGCTGGCGGCGCTGGTCGGCAGCGAGCACCACCGAGGCGACCCGGCTCGGCTGCTGGGGAAGAGCCGCGCCCTGCGGGAGGCCTCGGGGGAAACGGCACACGCCCGCCTCGTCCAAGGGGAGCTGGCCGGCTGTGAGCGCCGGGTCGCCACCGCGCTCGGTACCGCCGCCTTCTCCCACGAGTGGCGCCAGGGTCAGGAGCTCTCGCCTGCCGACGCACTGGCCTGCGCCATCCGGGCGCTCCCTGCGGCCCGACTCCCGGCCGCCGACGCCGCCTAGAGTCCCCCCCATCGCCCGACAGGGATCGCACCGGGGGAATGACCGGCCGCCGGCCACCTCCACCGGGCTCGTCCCGGTGAAGACGTCGCCCTTCCTGGTGCTGGCCAGCACCGGGTGCGAGGAGGCGGCCTCGGCGGCCGCCGAGCGGTGTGCCGCAGCCACTGAGTTCCTGGACCCCGTCCTCGGGCTCCCGCCGCCGGTCGTGATCTGGGTCCTGAACGCGTCGGACTGGGATCGGTTCTCGCCCGATTCCACCTATGGCATGCCGCACTACGCCCAGGGCAACCTGTACCTGGCGGGCGGCCGGGCGGAGTTCTGGAGGGGGTTGGCCCAGCTGATCGCCGACCGCGCCGATCCTGTGCAGCAGGAGCGCTTCGCCCACGTCTACCGGGGCGCCGACGGCGAAGCCGATCTCACGCCCTTCTTCGACCTGCTGGCCGTGCACGAGCTGGCCCATGCCTTTGCCGACCGGAGGTCGAGCTCATTCCCCCGCCGCTGGCTGGCCGAGCTGTTCGCCAACCTGTGCCTCCATGCCTATGTGGCCGCATGCGAACCCAACCGGCTCGAGGTGCTGGAGGTGTTCCCCGAGGTGTACGCCGGGCTGGACGGGCGCGACTTCCCCCTCCACACCCTGACGGAGTTCGAGGCCGTCTACTCGGCCATGGACGGGGCCAACTACGCCTGGTTCCAGTCCCGCTTCCATCGGGCTGCAGCTGGGATCCACGAGGCGGCCGGGATCGACGCCCTCCACCGTCTGTGGCGGTTGTGCTCGGCGGCCGAGGAGGCGCTCGCTCGGCAACTCGACGCCGAAGCCGGATGGGAAGTGGCCGACGTCCTGCGGACCTGGCCGACGTAAGCCGGTCGTCCCCTCGGGATGTCAGCAGGTTCCAAGGATCATGCAAGCGCGCCCCGCCAGAGTCCTTCTCATCAGGGCTGAGTGATCCGCACCAGCCCCGACGACAAGGAGACCCACTCGTGCGCAAGTTCTTCCTGACCCTCATCGCCGCTCCGGCCCTTCTCCTCGCCATCCCGGTGGCGGCCCACGCCGAGCACATCGTCGTGGCCCCCGCCCCCCAGGTCGCTCCTCACATCGCCCCCCAGATCGCTCCCCAGGTCGCCCCGCAGGTCGCTCCCGCTCCCCAGGTCGCCCCGCAGGTGGGCCCCTCCGCCGCCATCGCGCCGGAGGTCGCCTCGGCCAAGACCGCTTCCCTGCCGGTTCCTCTGCCGGCCCCGTTCTCTCCCCTTCGCTGACCATGTCCCGGCTCGCGCCCGGGGGCCCGTCGTCAACGGGCCCCCGGGGCGCATCGGGCCGCCCGCACCCGGATTGGAGAAGCGCGACATGAACCGCAACGCACTTCGCACCTTCGAAGGCCGGCAGGTGAACGTGTCCATCCGGGGCGGGACGCGGATCGACGACTGCCAGCTTGTCTCCGTCGGCCGGTCGTCCGTTTCCACCGTGTGGCTCTTCAGCAACGGGACCGACGTGTTCGTGCCTCTCGCCGATGTCCTCGACGTCCGGGAAGCGTCCTTCTTCCGACGGGCCGCCTGACGGCTACCCCGTCGTGGTCTCCGGGGTGGGCGGGTCCTGGCCCAGCACCTCCGCACACCACCGGTGGAGCAGCGCCCGCTGGCCGGGCGTGAGGTCACGGGTGACGGGCATGTAGCGGTAGCTGTTGAACCGCTCCCGGGAGGTGAGGGACCGGATGAGGCCGGCGTAGGCACGGCACTGCTCCTCGTCGCCGAGCCGCAGCCAGTTGTCCATGCAGGGAGCCATGGCCTCCCAGTACCGCAGGACGTGGTGGTGGACGTTCTCCCAGGTGGCCTCCAGCGCCGCGACCCTTTCGTCGGCCGCTGTCGTGCGCAACGTCAGGTACTCGGTCACCTCCGGGTCCATGGCTTCCGGGAGTGGGGGCGCTTCTCCGGTCCAGGGAACGAGCAGCCAGGTCCAGGTGCCGCCCCGACCTCCATGAAGGGAAAGCGTGGCTTTCCCGGCCTTGTTGGTCACCACCTCCCGAGGGGCGAGAGGTCCGCCGACCTCGATGACGCTCACCGACACCCGGGTCCCAGGCGGTTTGCCCCGGCGAAACGCCCGCAGCGACACGGTGGCCCGGTTGTTCTCATCCGGAGGGACGCCTTCGGGCTTCTGCTCCAGGTAGACGTTGGGCGGGTCGGCGACCACTGTGAAGCGCTGCTCGGCGAGGAGCACCGTGTCATCGGGGGCCCGGATCTGGAGGTCGGCGGAGGCGGCGGCGTCCGCTCCCGTGCCGCCGAGAACGAGCGTGACGATCCCGCTGGTGTCCTGGTACTTCTCAGCGTTGTAGTGGGCGTACTCGAGGGTGCCGAGCGGGACATGGTCGTCATCGGTGCTGGCCACCACCGTGAGCGGACCGAGGTCCTTCTTGGTGCCGTCGAAGCCACACTCGGGAACCGAGTTGCTCAGATCGATGCTCAGTCGGTTCTTGTCGTGGAGCCGGGCGAAG
>JBIOYN010000181.1:0-13253 GCA_044870155.1 Acidimicrobiia bacterium
TACGACGAGGCGATGGCCCGCCACCCCCGGACCGTGGAGGCGCCCGGGCAGGCGTTGGCGGCGATGGCGGCGGCCATGGCCACCCGGTGGTCGCCGTGGCTCTTGAACGACCCCGCCCGGGGCCGGCCACCGGTGATGATCATGCCGTCGGGCCGGGTCTCGACGGTGATGCCGAGCTGGGAGAGCTCCTGGGAGACCGTCCCCACCCGGTCCGACTCCTTGACCCGGAGCTCGGCGGCGTCGGCGATCTCCGTCGTCCCCTCGGCGAAGGCGGCGGCCACGGCCAGGGCGGGGATCTCGTCGATCACGCTCGGGATCTCGGCCCCGCGGATGGCGGTGGCCACCAGTGGCGAGGCGAGCACGTGGAGGTTCCCCACCGGTTCCCCGCCCCGCTCGCCCGTCACCTCGGTGTCGATCTTGGCGCCCATGCGCCGCAGCACCTCGACGAAGCCGGTCCGGGTGGGGTTGAGGCACAGGTCCTCCACCACGAGGTCGGAACCGGGCGTGACGCAGGCGCCGACCACGAAGAAGGCGGCAGCGGAGGGGTCGCCGGGCACGGCCAGCTCGAAGGGCGCCACCGGGCCCGGCACCACCCGGACGCCGCCGGGGACGGTGGCGACGTCCACTCCGAGGACGGCCAGCAGGCGTTCGGTGTGGTCGCGACTCAGTGCGGGCTCGAGGACCTCGGTGGGGCCCTCAGCCTGGAGCCCGGCCAGCAGCAGGGCGGTCTTGACCTGGGCGCTGGCCACCGCCAGCTCGTGACGGCGGCCGACGAGGGGACCGCCGCGGATGGCCAGAGGCGCCAGGGTGCCTCCCGCCCGACCGTCGATGCGGGCGCCCATGGCCCGCAGCGGCTCGGCCACCCGGGCCATGGGCCGGCGGCGCAGGGAGGCGTCCCCGTCGAGCACGCTGAGGAAGGGCCGCCCGGCCAGGAGGCCGGCGAGCAGGCGGATGGACGTGCCCGAGTTGGCGCAGTCCAGCACCCCCTCGGGTTCGCACAGCCCCTCGAACCCGGCGCTCCGCAGCGAGACCTCGGCGCCGGAGGGGCGGACACGGACGCCGAGCGCCTCCACCACCGCCTGGGTGCGGGCCACGTCGTCACCGTCGGCCAGCCCGGAGACCCGGGAGGTCCCGGTGGCCACCGCCGCCAGCAGCAGGGCCCGGTGGGAGATGGACTTGTCCCCCGGGACCCGCAGCCGCCCCACCAGCGGGCGGGGCCCTTCGATGGCCACCTCGAGGGGCAGGGCTGGCTCCGGGGCGGTCACCCCAGCTCCTTCCGCACCACCCGGTAGTGGAGGCGCTCGAGGCCCTCGACGATGAGATCGGCGCCGTCGGCGGGAACGACCATGAGCAGCGTGCCGCCCTGGCCCGAGTGGGTGATCTCGAGGTCGACGATGTTCACGGCGTTGTGGCCGGCCAGGGTGGTGACCTCGGCCAGGACACCCGGACGGTCGGGGACGGGGATGGCCAGCTCCACCAGGGGCCCGGTCACCCCGGAGCGGGCGGGCAGGCTGCTGCCCTCCGCCCGGGCCCGCTCGAAGAAGTCGAGCAGGGCCGCCCGCTCGCCCCCCGAGACCAGCTCCCGGGCCCGGCCCAGGGCGTCGAGGTAGCGGTCGAGGACGTCCACGATGGCGGCGCGGTTCTCCACGCAGATGTCGGGCCAGATGTCGGGCGCCCGTCCCGAGAGCCGGGTGAGGGTCCGGAACCCTCCTGCGGCCAGGCGCAGCAGGGTGTCGTGGTTGGGAATGGCGTCGGCGGCCACGTGCATGACGGTGGCGGCAACGAGGTGGGGCAGGTGGCTGACGGTGGCCACCAGGTCGTCGTGCAGCCGGGGGTCGACGGCCACCACCTCGGCGCCGACCGATGCCACCAGGTCCCGGATGGCGGCGAAGGCGGCCGGATCGGTCCGCTCCGTGGGGGTGAGAACCCACGTCGCCCCCTTGAACATGGTGGCGTCAGCCCCTTCGATCCCCTCGGTGACGTCCTCGTCGGGGGCCCGCCGCCCTCCCGGGCCGGCCATGGGGTGGCCCCCGACGAAGCGGGCGGCGTCGGCCCCTCCGGCGGACTCCACGGCCTCGACCACCGGGGCCTTGACCGAGCCCACGTCCGACACCGCCGCCACCCCGGCCAGGAGCGCCGCCGTCACCACGGGCGCCACCCCCGAGACGGGAATGGCCACGAAGGCGGCGTCGGCACCCTCGAACACGGCGGCCAGGGTGCCCGCCCCCGAATCCACGGCCCCCCGCTCCACCGCCCGGCGCAGGCAGTCGGCATCGGCGTCGAAGCCGACGACCTTGATCCCCGTCCCACGCAGCGCGAGACCCAGCGATCCACCGATGAGTCCGGTGCCGACGAGCGCGATGGTGGTCAAGATCTAGTCCGGGAGATCGTCACGCAGCCCCCGGGCGCCCTCGAGATACACGTGGTGGAGCTCGTGGCGGGAACGCTCCGTGTAGAAGTGCATGAGCACCCGGACGCACAGGGGCATGCCTCCGGCGATCCCCAGCTCCCGGGCACAGAGCAGGGGGACGTCGCCCAGGCCCAGGGCCCGGGCGGCGGCGGCCGGAAACTCGGCCGTGATGTCGTCGGTGGCGGTGAAGATGATGCTGACCAGGTCGTCATGGACGACGTCGTTGCGGGCCAGCATCTCCTTGACCAGGCGCTGGGTCTGGGTCTCGACTTCGGACTTGGTGTCGGCCTGGAGCGTGATCGCCCCCCGTAGGGCCAGCAGGTGCACGACCGGAGGTTAACAACCGGGCATGGTTCCGCCGATGAACGGCCGGCGCGTCAGGGCCGGCGTCGGCCGTGCGCCGGCGGGACGGCGCGCCGGGCCAGTGGCGCGCCGTCCCGCCATCCGCCGTCGAGCGCCTGCTGAAGGGCGCGCACCTCTCGCGCCCGCGCTCCACCGACGGAACCGGGGTCAGTCCCGGCCACCAGCACGAACCTCCGCTCCGGCACCGGAGGGAGTTGGCCGGCAGCCTCGAGGGCAGCGTCACAGCGGCTGCGGGCCCACCGCAGGCTGCGAGCAGTGACGAGCCACACCACCAGCACTCCTGAGGCTCCAGTCACTGCCGTCTCCCACAGATCGCCCACGGGGACAATGATACGCAAGTGATACGAAGATGACAAGAACTTCGCATAAATACACATAATTCTCTGGAAGAATAGAGTGGCGCGCTGAACTCAGCGGGAATGCTTGTCGTCGTGCCGAAGTTCGTAGATGATCAGAGAGTTGATACGCAGAGCGCGAAAGGTAAGGACGCATCGTGGTGGCATCGACCAAGTCGCAGACGGTACCGGAGGTCGACTGGGTGGCCGTGGGGGCCTGGATCGGTGAGCACCGCCGCCGGCTCGGGCTGTCCAAGAACGAGGCCTCCCGCCGGGCCCGGGTGTCCAACACCACCTGGCGCCAGATCGAGGCGGGCCAGAACGACCACCCCACCGACGAGACCCTGGTGCGGATGGCGCGAGCCCTCATGATCGACCCGGGCGAACTCATGTCCCGCTGCCAGCGCCGCTACGTCGAGGTGCCCTCCATGCGCGACCTGCCCCCGCTCGGCCCCCCCATGGCCCTGCTCGAGGTGCTGGAGTCAGACCGCCGGCTCGACCCCCGCGCCCGGCGCGTGCTCATGGAGCTCTACGACCTCCTGGCCTCGCGCTAACACCTCGTCCCGCACGTCGACGGCGTAGAGCCGGGGGACGGGCGCCCCGTCCTCGGAGGGCCAGGCGGGCGCGCCCACGAGGTCGAGGGTGTCCTGCTGTTCCTCGCACCAGACCTCGAGGAACGCCACGTTCTCCTCGAGGGCGGCGACCCTCAGCAGAAGCTCCCGCAACAGAGACCCCTGATCCATCGCTTCACTCATCGCGCCCGTTTGCCCCATAAGTCGCCACTGCAACTCTGTGCTTTATTTCTGCCCCTGTCAACCCAGTAGACACACCGGCCATTGTCGACTGGAGCACGCTCGGGGGCGGCCCTGCTCGCGGGCAAAAGTGCTGATCAGCGGCGTGCTGAGGGTCGCTCGCAAATCGAACGTTACGAAAAACTCCGGCTACGGAAGCGCTGACTATCGGTAAATAGTGCTTCCGTAATTGCCTCAAACCCCCGGGTGCTTAAGTAAGCGCTAGCTAACCGAATAGCCGAGCGGGGGTGCTTGTTGTCGCCTCCCAATTGGTTCATCATTCGCAGCCGGGGGGGTCAACGGAGAGCGCGAAACGTAAGGGGTTTGAGTGGTCGGATCTCCGAAGCCACGATCGCAGCCTCAGGTCGACTGGAGGGACGTCGGCGCCTGGATCGGGGAGTTGCGCACCGCCGCCGGGCTGTCCGCCACAGCAGCCGCCCGGCAGGCCCGGGTGTCGAAGACGACCTGGAGCGCACTGGAGGCCGGCCACAAGCGCCACCCCACCGACGAGACCCTCATCCGCGTCGCCCACGTGCTGTCCGTCGACCCCCGGGAGATGATGGCGCGTTGTGGCCGGCGCCACGCCGACGTTCCCACCATCCGCCAGATGGCGCCGGTGGGGACTCCGCTGAGCCTCCTTCAGCTCCTGGAGTCCGACGGCCGCCTGGACGAGCGGTCCCGTCGCCTGCTCGTCGAGCTGTACGAGGCGCTGGCGGCGCGCTAGCCCGGGGCGCCGCGTGCCAGGCCGGAGCGGAGGTTGTCGAGACGGGCCCGGATCTGGCGCACCCGCTTGTCGTGCGCGCTCTCGTCCTCGGGGTCGTCGCGCAGGTCGACGACGTAGAGCCGCACGGGCTCCGGGTCGTCCTCCTCCATGAACCAGTAGGGCTCGCCGAAGCGGTCCAGGCTGTCCTGCTGCTCCTCGCACCAGACCTCGAGGAAGGCGACGTTGTCTTCGAGCGCGGCCACTCGAAGCGTCAGTTCTCTCAACAATTCCGCCTGTGCCCAGTTCTCCATGCCCGCCTGTCCGCTGGCCTCGGCCTGTCCGAACAGTGCCCGAAATACAACTCTCGACCCTCTTAGGTGGTCTGTCAACCCGCCAACAACTTATACAGCAAAACCGACAGAGAACCACTGTGTCACTTTCACCACTACAGCAACTCAGGACACTGCGATATACAAAGCTCGCACCTCGGCTGGGGTGAGAAGGCGCCAGGCGCCAGGTGCGAGCCGCCGATCGGCCAGGGGACCGATGCGGGTGCGCACCAGGCGGCGGACGGGGTGCCCGACGGCTTCGCACATCCGTCGCACCTGGCGGTTGCGGCCCTCGTGGAGGACGATCCGCAGGGCCGACCCGTCGGGGAGCCGCTGTGCCAGGCTGACCCGGGCCGGAGCGGTGGGCCCGTCGTCGAGCACCACACCCTCCCGCAGCCGCCGCAGGGCGGCCCGCCCGGGCACGCCCTCCACCTCGGCCAGGTACTCCTTCTCCACCCCCCGGCTGGGGTGGGCCAGGCCCTGGGCCAGCTCCCCGTCGTTGGTGAGGAGCAGCAACCCCTCGGTGGCGTAGTCGAGCCGGCCCACGGGAAACACCCGGGGGCTTGCGGGCACGAGGTCGACGACGGTGCGCCGGCCCTCCGGGTCTGACGCCGTGGTCACCACCCCGGCCGGCTTGTTGAGCAGGTAGTAGACGAGTCCGGGAGCGGAGGGCACCACCACCCCGTCGACCTCGATCCGGTCGGAGTCGGGGTCGACCCGCCGCCCCAGCGTGGCCACCTCCCCGTTGACGGTGACCCGGGCGGCGTCGATGAGCTCCTCGCACGCCCGGCGGGACCCGAAACCGGCCCGGGCCAGGACCTTCTGGAGTCGCTCGCCGCCCTCCAACCGTTAGGCGGCGGGGGTGCCCGGAGGCGGGTTGTCTCCCGGCCCGAGGCCGTCCGCCGCCTCCTCCAGGCTGGCCTGGCCCTGGCCGGGACGGCGGGCCCGGGAGCGGCGCCGGCGCATGGCCGGGGCCCGGGTCGGGCGGGCCGCCTCCCGCAGGCGGGCCTCCAGGTCGTCGAGCACCTCGGAGCCGGGCACCAGGTCGGCCAGCGCCGGGAGCTTGTCCAGCGACTCGATCCCGAGACGTTCCAGGAACAGGCGCGTGGTGCCGTAGCGGACGGGATGGCCGGGGCCGTCCTCCCGCCCCAGCTCCTCGATGTAGCCCCGGTCGAGCAGGCTGCGGACCACCCCGTCGACATCCACCCCCCGCACGGCCGACAGCTGCGAGCGGGTCACGGGCTGCTTGTAGGCGATCACGGCCAGGGTCTCGAGCGCGGCCGAGGAAAGGCGGGCGTGGCGCCCTTCCAGCAGGTAGCGCTCCACGTAGGCGGCCAGGTCGGGATGGGTCTGGAAGCGGTAGCCGCCGGCCACCTTGGCCAGGGTGAAGCCCCGGCCGGCGAACTCGGCGCCGAGCAGGGCGCACAGGCCCTCGACCTCGGCCACCGGCAGCTCGACCAGCTGGGCCAGCAGCTGGGGCTCCACCGGTTCGGTGGCGGCCATGAGCACCGCCTCGATGGCCCGGCGGGCCTCGTCGTTCACAGGTCAGCGTCCTCGTAGTCGTCGACGAAGGCGGCCTCGGGGTCATCGTCCTCGGGCGCCCGCGACCGCACCACCAGCTCGCCGAAGTTCCCCTCCTGGGTGATCTCCACCAGGCCCTGCTTGTAGAGCTCGAGCACGGCCAGAAACCGGACGATGACCTCGATGCGGTCGGGCTCGTCGTCCATGAGGTCGTCGAAGGACAGCTGCTGGCAGTGGCTGAGGGCGCCCACCACCCGGTCGATGGCATCGCTCACCGACGCCCGGATGGGGGTGACGTGGTACAGGTCGAGGACGGGCCGGGGGGCCAGGGCCCGCAGCAGGGCGGCCCGCAGGACGTCCGGGCTGACGGACTCCAGCGGGTCGATGTCCACCGAGGCCAGGGGCTCCTCGGGTCCGGCCCGGCGGGGGACGCAGCGGTCAGCGGCGCCGATGAGGACGGCCAGCGCCGAGGCCGCCCCCTTGAAGGTCACCCCCTGGAGCATGCGGGCCAGCAGGAGGTCGCGGTCCTCGGGAGCGATCAGCTCCTGGTCGCTCCCGTCGTCCTCGTCACCGGCCAGGAGGAATCGGGTCTTCAGCTCCACCAGGGTGGAGGCCAGCACCAGGAACTCGGTGGAGAGCTCCAGGTCGGCGGCCGGCGCCCCCGCCACGTCCTCCAGGTAGCCCGCCACCAGGGCGGCCAGGCAGATCTCGAAGATGTCGAGCTCGGACCGGGACACCAACTGGGTCAGCAGCTCGAGGTCGCCCTCGAAGACGGGCGTGCGGACCTCGTAGGGCATCACCGCAAACCTAGACGACCCGGCCGCTAGCCTCGGGGCAATGCTCATGGCTCTTCGCCTGGCGACTCATCGCGACGTCGGCGGGGGCCCCTGCCCCGCCTCCCATCGCCACTAACGTGGCGCCATGCCACGCATCTTCTCCGGGATCCAACCGACGGGTGAGGCCCATCTGGGCAACTTCCTGGGTGCGGTGCGCAACTGGGTCGACTACCAGGCCAACTACGACGCCATCTACTGCGTGGTCGACCTCCATGCCATGACCGTCGACCACGAGGCCGAGGGATTCGGCGACCGGATCCTGGGCAAGGCCACCGAGCTCATGGCCGCCGGGCTCGACCCCGACCGCTGCCTGCTCTTCATTCAGAGCCACGTGCCCGAGCACACCGAGCTGGCCTGGGTCCTCAACTGCGTGGCCACCGTGGGCGAGTTGCGGCGCATGACCCAGTTCAAGGACAAGGCCAACAAGGCCGGGGGCCAGGAGTCGGTCACCGCCGGCCTGTTCGACTACCCCGTCCTCATGGCCGCCGACATCGCCCTCTACGACACCGACCTGGTGCCGGTGGGCGACGACCAGCGCCAGCACCTCGAGCTCACCCGCGACGTGGTCATGCGCTTCAACCACCGCTTCGGCGACACCCTGGTGGTGCCCGAGGCCGGGATCCCCAAGGCCGGCGCCCGGGTCATGGACCTCCAGAACCCCACCGCCAAGATGTCGAAGTCGGAGAGCTCGCCCATGGGCTCCGTGCTCATGGTCGACCCCGCCGCGGTGGTGGCCAAGAAGATCCGCTCGGCCGTCACCGACTCCGGCCGGGAGGTGCGCTACGACCGGGCCGAGAAGCCCGGGATCTCCAACCTGCTCGACATCCTCTCGGCCGTCACCGGCCAGGGCATCCCCGAGCTCGAGGCGGAGTACGGCGACGCCGGCTATGGGACGTTCAAGTCGGCGGTGGCCGACGCCGTGGTCGACCTCCTGACGCCGGTCCGGGAGCGTTACGAGCTCCTCAGCGCCGACCCCGGCGAGGTCCGGGGCAGCCTGGCCCGGGGGGCGGAGAAGGCGCAGTCCATCGCCGTGCCCGTCATGGAGCGGGTCCGCCGGGCGGTGGGACTCCTACCGGGCTAGCGAGCAGGCGTCCCCGAATCCGGGCAAAAAAAAGACCGGGAGGGGCGGAGACGCTCGCGGCTCGTCTCCGCCCGCCCGATCTATCGCAGTGGCAGCAGGGTTCCTGCGCCTCCGGTGGCGGCGGAGGCTGAGGGGATTGCGTCGAGCGACGCTGCCCCCTGACCCCATCCCGGCAGCGGAACCGAGATCGGGTCGGTGAGGCGGCAGTGGCGTCGTCGCTCGACGCGAGTTTCGCGGGAGTGGAACAAGGAGCAGGAGATGAGATGCGACCGGCGCGTCTGGCGGTGGGCTCCGTTCCTGCTTCGGATCACACCTGTCCGGCTCACGAAGATCACTATGACGGTCGCACCTGACAACACCGCGGCGAACATGTTGCGATTGCTTTACAGAAATGTCGGGGTCTGTGGACGAATCTCGATGCCGGTGGCGGCCGGGTTTCGTCACTTCACGATCCGCAGGAGACTGCAGGCTGCGTCGCGATGGCCCGACCCGGGCCGTGACGTTGGTGGTGGGCGGGCGATGGTGATACGGCCGACCGCGAGAGCGAGGATGACCTGCGCGGCGATGGCGTCGGCGTGTGCGATGTGACGGCAGGTGGTGCAGGCGAATCGTTCTCTGTCGGCGCGACGAGCGGGGTCGGTCGTGCCACAACGGGCACAGGTCTGGGAGGTGTGGGCTGGGGGGACTCGAACGAGCTTCCTACCGGCTCCTTCCGCCTTGTAGGCGAGCATGCGGACGAGTTGGCCCCAACCGGCGTCGAGGATGGATCGGTTCAGGCCTGCTTTGGCAGCGACGTTGGTGCCGGGAGCGGCAAGGGTCCCGCTGACGGAGCGGGTCACGTTGGTGATGTGAAGGTCTTCTACGGCGATGAGGTCGTAGGTGGCGACGAGGCGGGTGGAGAGCTGGTGGGCGTGCTGGCGACGAAGGTGGCGGACCTGCTGGTGAATACGGGCGACCCGATGCTGAGCCCGGCGGCGCCGGTTGGAGCCCTTCTCGCAGGCCGCGAGTGCGCGCTGGGCCACCGCGAGGCGCTGGAGGGCCGTCTTGAGCGGGGTGGGGTTGGGGATCAGTTCGACGTCGCCGTGGTCGTCGGCGATGGCGGCCAAGACGGCGATGCCCACATCGACGCCGGCCGACCGGCCCGTGGCCGGGAACGGCTTAGGGCTAACGCCCCGGTAGACGACTGTCGCTTCCCAGACCTGGAGGCGGCGCCGCACGACAAGCTTGACCGGCTTGGCGCTGTCGAAGCGGCGATGGAGTTTGACAGAGACGTGGCCGACACCTTGGAGATCAAGCCGTCCGTAGGTGCCCTTGCCCGTTGGGGTGAGCCTCCATGACCCACCGGCGTTTGACCACTGCACGGAATCCCACCGGCAGCGGCTCCGGAACCGAGGAAACCCCGGCTTCTCACCCGTTCGGACGCGACGGAGAAAATGGCCGAACACCTCGTCCGGGCGGTCCAGGGTGCCCTGAGCGACGCGGCGACCGAACCGGGCCAGCGGCGGGCACCACTGGTCGGCGCCGGTGAGCCCGTTGTACTGCTCGTAGCGGGTGACGGCCCTCCTCTCCCACCGCCAAGCGCCTCGCCGTTCATCCAATGCCGCGTTGTACAGCCGGCGCTGTACCTCGAGGAGCTCGTCGAGGGCGACCTGCTGCCGAGCACTGGGGAAAAGGCGGTATGTCACCGAACGCACCGCGCCTGTCCGGTCACTCCGGTGAGGGCTCAACCGTCGACCGTTCCCAGCTGCCATGCCCGGACCCTGACGACTGGGTATGACAGCGACCGCAGTTCGGGGCCCGCAGATCTTCAGTCGGCGTCGGATTCCACCAGGGCGGTGACCACCGAGGCCGGGAACATGTCGGTGTCGAGGCGGGACCGGTCGTGATGGGACAGGGCCCAGGCCGCCACCTCCTCCCGGCCCCCGGCCATGCGGATCATGTCGGCGCCGATCTCGCCGTGGCGCAGGTACTGGGAGATGCGCCGGCGGAGGCCCCGGAACTCCTCCCAGGCCGACAGCCGCCACCCCCCCACCATCCCGACCAGGGTGGCGAACACCCGGCCGAAGACGGAGAGGCCCGAGGCCAGCTTGCCCACGTCGTGGAGGAGGGCGGCGGCGGGCCAGCGGGTGTCGCCGGCGTGCGGGGTCCCCCGGAGGCGGCTCTCCACCTTGCGGGCCACGTCCACGGTGTGGCGCCGGTCGTGCGCCGGGAGGCGCTCCCACAGCGCCAGCTCGGCGGGCTCCAGGACGACCCGCACCCAGGCCACGTCGGCGGCCGAGGGGCCCCCCGGACGCAGGGCCCGGAAGAAGCGCCCGGCCAGATGGGACCAGCTGGTCATCCGATGAAGTCGGCCAGGACCCGGGCGAACGGAGAGATGATCTTGTCGAAGAGGTGGATGTAGAAGAGGCCCACCAACAGGATGAGGAACCCGAAGGGGCGGAACTTCCACCACGCCGGCAGCCAGGACCGGGGAAGGAACCGCTCGATGAGCGACGCGCCGTCGAGGGGCGGGATGGGCAGCAGGTTGAACACGCCCAGGAACAGGTTGACGAGGGCGAAGGCCACGAGCACGAAGCGCAGGTCCACTCCCGTCCCGGGCGAATCGGGCAGGGTCCGGGCGACGATGGCGGCCACCAGCATCAGGGCGAAGTTGGTGAAGGGCCCCACCAGGCCGACGTAGAGCATCTGGCGCCGGGGATCCCGCAGCTTGGAGGGGTTGACCGGCACCGGCTTGGCCCACCCCAGTACCGGTGCCCCGGCCAGCACCGCCATGGCGGGCAGGATCAGGGAGCCCAGCGGGTCGATGTGGGGAATGGGGTTGAGCGTCAGGCGCCCGGCCCGCTTGGCGGTGTCGTCGCCGTAGAACAGGGCCACGACCCCGTGGCTGATCTCATGGAGGATGACGGCCACCACCAGACAGCCGAAGAGGACGAAGTTTTCCGCATTCACCGGCGACGGGCTGCGATCACCGGCGCGACGAGGCGCAGGAGATGCACAGCCGGGCCGCCGGCTTGGCTTCCAGGCGGGCCTCGGGAATGGGCTGGCCGCAGGACTCGCACATGCCGTAGTCGCCCGAGTCGAGCTTGGCCAGGGCGTGCTCCACCTCCTCGAGCGTCTCGAGGAGCGTGCCGGCCAGCGCTTCCACCTCGCCCCGCTCGGCGGTGACCTGGCCGGAATCGGCGAAGCCCTCGTCGAAGATCAGCCGGGTGCCTCCGTGACCCATCTGCTCGAGCTGGGCGCGGATGCGCTCCCGCTCCTCCTCGAGCTGGGCGCGATGCGTCGCGTGGGTCACGTCGGCCATGCCAGGCAGTCTAGGCGCCCCCGGCCCCGGGCGCGCCTCTGGCCTGAGCTCTCGGATGGGCGGCGGCGTAGACGGCTCGGAGCCGGGCCTGGGTGACCCTGGTGTAGACCTGAGTGGTGGAAACGCTGGCGTGGCCCAGGAGCTCCTGGACCACCCGCAGGTCGGCACCGTGCTCCACCATGTGCGTGGCGCAGGAATGGCGCAGCACGTGGGGGGAGAGCCGCCCGCCCAGCCCGGCCCGCAACCCGTGGGCGCGGACGATCTTCCACGCTCCCTGGCGGGTCAGGCGCCGGCCGGCGGGATTAACGAAGACGGCGTCGGGATCTGCCCGGCGGCGGGCGGCGCCGGACTGGATCAGCGCCGCCCGGGCCGGCAGCCAGGCCGAGAGCGCCACCCGGGCGGCCCGTCCGACCGGGACGACCCGCTCCTTGGCGCCCTTGCCGAACGCCCGCAGGTAGCCATCCTCGAGGTCGAGGTCGCCCAGGTTGAGTCCGACCAGCTCGGAGATGCGGACCCCGGTGGCGTAGAGCGTCTCCAGCATGGCCCGGTCCCGCAGCGCCGGGGGTTCGTCACCCACCACGGCGTCGAGCAGGGCCTCCACCTCGGCCTCGGTGAGCGCCTTGGGCAACGCCGATGGAACCCGGGGGGCGGCGACCTCGGCACTGGGGTCTGCCTGGGCGTGGCCCTCCTCGGCGCAGAAGCCGTGGAAGGAGCGCACCGCCACCAGGGTCCGGGCCACCGAAGACGCCTTGTACCGCGGACGGCCGTCGTCGTCGGTGGCCGTCCGCAGGGAGTCCACAAAGGTGGCCACCACCTCCTCCCCCACGCCGGCGGGGTCGGTCAGTCCCCGGGCCCGGAGGAAGGTGGCGTAGGCGGCCAGGTCGCGCCGGTAGGCGGACAGGGTGTTGGCCGACAATCCCCGCTCCACCGCCAGCCACGTCTGGTGCTCGGCCAGGAGTACGCCGAGCCGGTCCGGCAAAGCCGGCCGGTCCGGCAAAGCCGCCGGCTCAGCCCCAGAGCTCATGCAGGGAGGCGGGACGGGCGCCCAGGGCCCCGGCCACGGCGGCGTTGACGACCCGGCCACCCATGGTGTTGAACCCCGCGGCCAGGGCGGGGTCGGCCGCCGCCGCCCGCTGTGGGCCCTCCACCGACAGGGCCACCAGGTAGGGCAGGGTGGCGTTGGTCAGGGCCTTGGTGGAGGTGACGGGGACGGCGCCGGGCACGTTGCCCACGCAGTAGTGGACAACGCCGTGGACCTCGTACACCGGGTCGGCGTGGGTCGTCTCCCGGGAGGTCTCCAGGCAGCCGCCCTGGTCGATGGCGCAGTCCACCACCACGGCTCGGGGGCGCATGGCGGCCACCATGTCCTCGCTCACGAGCACGGGCGCCCGGCCGCCGGGGACGAGGACCGCCCCCACCACCAGGTCGGCGTTGACCACCGCCCGGGCCACCGCCCCCCGGTTGGAAGCCAGGGTCAGGATGCGGCCCTTGTGGATCTGGTCGACCCAGCGGAGCCGGTCGAGGTTGCGGTCGAGGAGCCACACCTCGGCCTCCATGCCCGCCGCGATCCAGGCCGCGTTCCA
>JBIOYN010000182.1:0-7290 GCA_044870155.1 Acidimicrobiia bacterium
CCTCACCCCCGAGCCCCCCAGCCGGCCCTCACGCTTCGTGGTCACGAAACTCGGCGAAAGCTGGCAAAACGGGCAATTCGGGCGGTACGCCCGGGGTTCAGCTCGCCGGGCGCAGGGCGAACTGCGCCACTGCCACAGAGTTTTTCCGGTTCGCCCGGCACCTCCCGGTGCTACCGTGGGCCCGGACCCACACGGGAGCCCGTGAGACCGGGCTGAGAGGGGGGCGGAAGCCCCCGACCGTCGGAACCTGATCCGGGTAATGCCGGCGCAGGGAGGAGCAGTTGGACGTGTCCATTCGGACCCGCAGACCGGATGTGGTCGTCATCGGGGGCGGCGTCATCGGTTTGGCCGTGGCGTGGCGCGCCGCCGGGGCGGGACTGGCGGTCACCCTGGCGGACGACGACCCCGCCGGCGGGGCATCGCACGCCGCCGCCGGCATGCTGTGCCCGGTCACCGAGGCGCACTACGGCGAGGAGGCCCTCCTCGCCCTCAACCTGGCCTCGGCCCGAAGCTGGCCGGCCTTCGCCGCCGAGCTGGAGGAGGCGTCCGGCCGGCACGTCGGCTACCGGGCCGAGGGGACACTGGCCGTCGCCTTCGACGACGACGACCTGCGGGTCCTCGAGGACCTGCACCGCTACCACGTCGAGCTCGGCCTGGGCGGCGAACGCCTCCGGGGCCGGGAGTGCCGCGCTCTCGAACCGCTGCTGAACCCCCGGGTGCGGGGCGGCATCATGGTCGCCGGCGACCACCAGGTCGACGCCCGTGCCGTCACCGCCGCCCTCCTCGTGGCCGGGGACCGGTCCGGTGTCGACCTACGCCGGGAACGGGTGGCGGAGCTGCTGGTCGACGGCGGGAGAGCCACCGGAGTGCGCCTGGCCGGGGGCGACGAAGTCGCCGCCGGCGCCGTGATCCTGGCCGCGGGGTGCCGATCCGCCCGCCTGCCCGGACTGCCCCCGGAGGCGGCCCCGCCCGTCCGGCCCGTCAAGGGCCAGATCCTCCGGCTGTGGGGTCCCCCCGACCAGCCCGTGCTGAGCCACAGCCTGCGGGCGCTGCGCCAGGGGCGGTCGGTGTACCTGGTGCCCCGGTCCGACGGGCGGATCGTGGTGGGCGCCACCCAGGAAGAGAAGGGATTCGACACCACGGTGACGGCGGGGGCGATCCGGGAGCTGCTGGAGGACGCCGTCGAGCTGGTGCCGGCGGTGGGCGAGCTGGAACTGGTGGAGGCCATCGCCCGCCTGCGCCCGGGCACGCCCGACAACGCCCCCATCCTCGGGCCCTCGGCCCTGCCCGGCCTGATGCTGGCGACCGGCCACTACCGCAACGGCGTGCTCCTCACGCCGGTCACCGCCGCCGCCATCAGCGAGTTGCTGGCCTCGGGCGCGGTGCCGGAGGTGGCGGCGCCGTTCTCGCCCCTGCGCTTCGGCTCTCCGGCCGCCCAGAGCCGTCCCGAGACCACGGTGGTGTCGGCATGACCGTGACCGTGAACGGCGAGCACCGCGACCTGGCCGACGGCACCACCGTGGCCGCCCTGCTGGCCGTCCTCGCTCTCCCGGTGCGGGGCGTGGCCGTGGCCGTGAATTCCGAGGTGGTGAGCCGCAGCCGCTGGGACGGTACCCGGCTCCGCTCCGGCGACCGCGTCGAGGTCCTCAGCGCCGCCCAGGGAGGCTGACCGCACGCATGGACGATCCCTTCCTCCTCGGCGGCGAGACGTTCACCTCCCGGCTGCTGCTGGGCACGGGCGGAGCCCCGAGCCTGTCGGTGCTGGAGCGCGCCATCCGGGCCTCGGGGGCGGAGATCGTCACCGTGGCGCTGCGCCGCATCGACCCGGAGGCCAAAGGGTCGCTGCTCGACGTCCTCGAGCGGTGCGGCGTCCGGCTGCTCCCCAACACCGCCGGCTGCTTCACCGCCCAGGAGGCGGTGCTGACCGCCCGCCTGGCCCGGGAGGCGTTCGAGACCGATTGGATCAAGCTCGAGGTCATCGGCGACGAGCGCACCCTCCTGCCCGACGTGGCCGAGCTGCTGGTGGCGGCCGAGACCCTGGTGGACGACGGCTTCACCGTCCTGCCCTACACCAACGACGACCCCGTCACCGCCTGCCGGCTGGCCGCCGCCGGTTGCGCCGCCGTCATGCCCGCCGGCTCCCCCATCGGGTCCGGCATGGGGATCCGCAACCCCTACAACCTGGCCATCATCCGGGAGCAGGTCGGCATTCCGGTCATCCTCGACGCCGGCGTGGGGACGGCCTCCGACGCCGCCCTGGCCCTGGAGCTGGGCTGTGACGCCGTCCTGGCCGCGTCCGCCGTGACCCGGGCCCGGGAACCCGAGCGCATGGCCGAGGCCCTGCGCAAGGCGGTGGAGGCCGGGCGCCTGGCCCACCTGGCCGGGCGCATCCCCCGGCGCCTCTACGCCCAGGCGTCGACGCCCCACGCCGGCCTCCCGGACCTGTCATGAGCGCCTCTCCTCCCAACCGGCGTTTCTCAGGCCCACCTGTCGGGCCTGAGTCACGCCGGTTCGACCCGCCCGTGGTGCTCACAATCGCCGGGTCGGATTCCGGCGGCGGCGCCGGCATCCAGGCCGACCTGCGCACCTTTGCCGCCCTCGGCGTCCACGGCGCCTGTGCCGTCACCGCCGTCACCGCCCAGAACACCGCCGAGGTGCGGGCCGTGCATCCCCTGCCGCCCGACGTGGTCGACGCCCAGATCGACGCCGTGCTCGCCGACCTGGCTCTGGCCGCGGTCAAGACGGGCATGCTGGCCACCACCGGGATCGCCGCCGTGATCGCCGAGCGGGCCCGGGCTGGTCAGCTCCCCAACCTGGTGATCGACCCGGTACTGGTGGCCTCCAGCGGCGGGCGCCTGTTCGACGCCACCTTCGAGTCCGCCTACCTCGACCTGCTCTTCCCCGTGGCCGCCGTCATCACCCCCAACCTGGCCGAGGCCGAGGTCCTCCTCGGCCGGCAGGTGGGCACCGTCGACGAGATGGCGGAGGCGGCCGAGGAGCTGGCCAAGACCGGCGCCGGAACCGTCGTGGTCAAGGGCGGACATCTTGGCGGCGAGGACGCCGTCGACGTCGTCTGGCACGCCGGCACCGTCACCGAGCTGCGCCGCCCGTGGGTACCCACCGACAACAACCACGGGACGGGCTGCAGCTTCGCCTCCGCCACCGCCGCCGGCCTGGCCATCGGACGCTCCGTCCCCCAGGCGCTGAGCGACGCCAAGGACTTCGTCACCACCGCCCTGGCCGGCGGCGCCGCCTGGCGCCTCGGCGCCGGCCACGGCCCCCTCGACCATCTGGGCTGGACCGCCCGAGAGAAGGAGTCGTCATGAGCCCCTCCCGCACCAAGATCTACGTCGGCGGACCCGACTCCAGCGTCCGGGTGCCCTTCACCGAGGTGGCCTTGTCCAATGACGACCCGCCGGTGCGCCTCTACGACACCAGCGGGCCCGGCAGCGACCCCGAGGCCGGCCTCCCGGGTCTGCGCTCGAGCTGGATCGAGGCCCGGGGCGACACCGAGGCCTATGGCGGCCGGCCCGTCGACCTGCGCGACGACGGCCGGGCGGCCGCCCGCCGCGGCACCGCCGGCGCCGAGCCCTTCGCCCGCCGCCAGCCGGCCCGCCGCGCCCTTCCCGGGCGGCGCGTGAGCCAGCTCCACTACGCCCGCCGGGGCGACATCACTCCGGAGATGGAGTTCGTGGCCGTGCGCGAGGGCCTGGAACCGGCCTACGTGCGCGACGAGATCGCCCGGGGCCGGGCCATCCTGCCCGCCAACATCAACCACCCCGAGTCCGAGCCGATGGCCATCGGCCGGAACTTCCTGGTCAAGGTCAACGCCAACATCGGCAACTCGGCCGTGACCTCCTCGGTGGCCGAGGAGGTGGAGAAGCTCACCTGGGCCACCCGCTGGGGGGCGGACACGGTCATGGACCTCTCCACCGGCTCCGACATCCACACCACCCGGGAGTGGATCCTGCGCAACAGCCCCGTCCCCATCGGCACCGTCCCCATCTACCAGGCGCTGGAGAAGACGGACGGCAGGCCCGAGGAGCTGACCTGGGAGCTGTATCGGGACACCGTCATCGAGCAGGCCGAGCAGGGTGTGGACTACATGACCGTCCACGCCGGCGTGCTGTTGCGCTACGTGCCCCTCACCGCCGAGCGGATGACGGGCATCGTGTCCCGGGGCGGCTCGATCCTGGCTGCCTGGTGCCTGGCCCACCACCAGGAGAACTTCCTCTACACCCACTTCGAGGAGCTGTGCGAGATCTTCGCCGCCTACGACGTGGCCTTCTCACTGGGCGACGGCCTGCGGCCGGGCTCCGTGGCCGACGCCAACGACCAGGCCCAGCTGAGTGAGCTGCGCACGCTGGGCGAGCTGACCAAGGTGGCGTGGGACTTCGACGTCCAGGTCATGATCGAGGGGCCCGGCCACGTCCCCCTGCACAAGATCAAGGAGAACGTCGACCTGCAGATGGAGTGGTGCCACGAGGCGCCCTTCTACACACTGGGCCCGCTCACCACCGACATCGCACCCGCTTACGACCACATCACCTCGGCCATCGGAGCGGCCGTCATCGGCATGCACGGCACGGCCATGCTCTGCTACGTGACCCCCAAGGAGCACCTGGGCCTGCCCGACCGCGACGACGTCAAGGAAGGCGTCATCGCCTACAAGATCGCCGCCCACGCCGCCGACCTGGCCAAGGGCCACCCCGGCGCCCAGGCCTGGGACGACGCCCTGTCCAAGGCCCGCTTCGAGTTCCGCTGGGCCGACCAGTTCGAGCTCGCCCTCGATCCGGAACGGGCCCGGGGCTACCACGACGAGACCCTGCCCGCCGACGGGGCCAAGACCGCCCACTTCTGCTCCATGTGCGGCCCCAAGTTCTGCTCCATGCGCATCACCGCCGACGTGCGGGCCTATGCCGCCGAGCACGGCGTCAGCGACGAGGCCGCCATCGAGCTGGGCATGAAGGAGAAGGCCGGCGAGTTCACCGACGCCGGGAACCGCGTCTACCTGCCCGTGGAGTAGGCCTCTTCCGGGTTCGTCTCTTATCGCTGGCGGCGGCGCCGGAGGAGCCGTGAGGCACGCCGGCCTCCGGACCTCAGGCCGCGCTCCTTCGACAGCGCCTCGATCTCCGCCTCACATGCGGTCCGCTCGTCGGCGGAGAGGTCGCCGGCGAGACGCTCGCGCAGGAACTTGAGGCGCTCGGCGATCCAGCGGTCGCCATCGATGATCTCCCGGCCCACTGGAGCCAGCATACGGCCGGCAGGTTTGTGCCTTCTGCTCCCCCGGCACTGGGTACGGCTGCCTGATTGAGCGCGACCAACCGGAGCTGGCCCATGTCCACGCCGAGCGAGCTCATCGACCTGGAGCGATCCGCCCGGCAGGCCTTGACCGACTCCGGGGAAGCAGCTGTCGCCTTCTACGACAAGGTCCTGGCCCAGGACGTGCTCATGCTCTTCCCCGGCGGGATGGTCATCGACGATCGCGCCCGCCATCAGCAGACGCCCGTGGAGGTCCAGCGGTAACGTCGACCCATGGGTTGGTCACCGAATCCGGAAGTGCTGCGCGGCCGCGTGGCCGTCGTGGCGGGCGCCACCCGCGGCGCCGGCCGGGGCATCGCCGCCGCTCTTGGGGAAGCGGGTGCCACGGTCATCTGCACGGGCCGCAGCACGAGGGAAGCCGGACCCGGGCCCGAGTACGACCGGACGGAGACCATCGAGGAGACGGCCGAGCTCGTGACCGCCCTCGGCGGGACGGGCATCCCGAAACGGGTCGACCACCTCGACCCTGACCAGGTGCGAGCCCTGGCGGACCAGATCAGGGCGGACCACGGCCACATCGACATCCTGGTGAACGACATCTGGGGCGGTGAGCAGCTCAAGGAGTGGGACCTGCCCGTGTGGGAGCACGACCTCGACAAGGGGCTGCGGATGCTCCGCCTGGCCCTCGACACCCACCTCATCACCGCCCATCACCTGCTGCCGCTGCTCATCGACCAGCCCGGCGGCCTGCTCGTCGAGGTGGGGGACGGCACCGCCGCCTACAACGCCACCCGCTACCGGATCTGCGCCTACTACGACCTGTGCAAGGTGGCTGTGAACCGGTTCGGCTTCTCGCTGGGCCACGAGCTGGCGCCGCACGGGGGCACGGCCGTCAACGTGACGCCGGGGTGGCTGCGCTCGGAGATGATGCTCGAGCACTTCCAGGCCACCGAGGAGAACTGGCGCGAGGCCCCCGGCCGGACCGGCCCCCCGGACTTCGCCCTGTCCGAGTCACCCCGGTACGTGGGCCGGGCCGTCGTGGCCCTGGCCACCGACCCCGACCGGGCCCGGTGGAACCAGCAGTCGGTGAATTCCGGTCAGCTGGCCCAGGAATACGGCTTCACCGACGTCGACGGCTCCCAGCCCGACGTCTGGCGGTTCATGGTGGACATTCGCGAGCAGGGCCTCGAGGCCGACTACGCCGAGTACCGCTGACAACCCGGCCTCCCGGCGGTGAGAGCCGTTACCATCCGGGCCTTGACGGATGAAAGCCGCCCTCCCATCCGGGTCGTGCTCGTCGACGACCACCAGATGGTCCTCGACGGCCTGACGGCCATGCTCCGGCCCCACGGCGATGTCGTGGTCATGGTCGGGGCGGCGACGGACCCCGCCGTCGCTCCCGCCCTGGTGCGCGACCTGGAGCCCGACGTGTGCCTGCTCGACGTCCGCCTCAAGGGCACCAGCGGCTTCGACGTGTGCACCGAGGTGCTGCGCGTCGCCCCCGCCACCAAGGTCGTGTTCCTGACCGTCTACGACGACGAGCAGTACCTCTTCCAGGCCCTCCAGGCCGGCGCCTCCGGCTATCTCCTCAAGCAGGTGAGCGGGCCCGAGCTCGTCGACCACCTCTCCCGGGTCCTGGACGGGGAGGTGGCCGTCGACCCCACCCTGGCCGGCCGGGTGGCCCTGTCCGCCGCCCGCCTGTCCCGCGGCGAGTTCTGGCCCGGCGCCCGCCTGGGCCTCACCCAACGGGAGAGCGAGGTGCTCGGACTCATGGTCCGGGGCCTGTCCAACCGGGCCATCGCCAACGCCCTGGTGGTGGGCGACGAGACGGTCAAGAGCCACGTGGGCGCCCTGTACCGCAAACTCGAGGTCACCGATCGGGCCCAGGCCGTGGCTCTGGCCCTGCGGGAAGGCCTGTTCCGGTGAGCGCCCGGGTCCGGGTGTCCCGGTGACGGAGGACGCCCGCTGGGACGGGCTTCTCCCCCAGCTCGTGGAGCTGACCGGCGAGGACCTCGAGCCGGGCCACCT
>JBIOYN010000183.1:0-13168 GCA_044870155.1 Acidimicrobiia bacterium
GGCCCGACACCTCGAAGCGGGCCCGGTCGAAGTCGTTGGCCTCGGTGGTGGGCCGGCGCAGATGGCCGAACTGGACCTCGAAGGTGGCTTCCGGGGCCTGGACGGCCACAGGGAAGGCGACCTTCAGGAACTTGTGGTCCTCGTACCAGTCGACGTCGGTGACGAAGTCGATGCGCCGGGATCCGGGGGCGAGCACCACCGTCTGGTCGATGGTCGAGACCCCGAAGCGGTGCCGGAACCGCAGCCGCCCGTCGCCCACCACCTCGCACTCCGCCGGTCCGTCCAGCACCCGGAACGTGTCCAGGTAGGCGCGGTCGACGTCCCAGGCGTCCCAGTCCCTGGGCCGGTCCTCGTGGAGGTGGAACTCGTTGCCGGCCCGCCCGGCGGCCAGCACCTCCCGGCCGTGGTCCTTGTCGTAGACGGACACCAGGCGCCCGGCCTCGTCGAAGCGGAGCTGGAGGTGCTCGTTGGCCAGCCACCCGGGCCCGGCGCCGATCTCGGCGCCCGAGATCCCGGCGATCCGGGGGTCCCGCTCCCGGTCCCGGGGCAGGACCTCCACGGCGGCATAGCCGAGGGCGGGGACGTCGGCCATGAAGGTCCGGCCCTCGTGCTCCACCGCCTCGCGGCGGGCGAAGGGCGTCGGGTTGAAGACCACCACCGGCTCGGCCAGCCCGGTGGTGTCGATGGCGCCGGCCAGGGCGTCGAGGGCGTCACCGGCGATGGCGTCGGCCCGCCGGCGGACGTCGGCCAGTTCGGCCACGGCCTGCTCCGCCACCCAGCGGATGGACGAGCCGGGAAGGATGTCGTGGAACTGGTTGGTGAGCAGCATCTTCCAGGCCGCGTCGAGCTCCCCGGCCGGCCACGGCGACTCGTCCGGTCGCACGGCTGACCACAGCTCGGCCGCCGACAGGGCGGTCTCGGCCCGGCGGTTCCCGGCCTTGATGCCGGCCTGGCTGGTGAAGGTACCCCGGTGGTACTCGAGGTAGAGGTCGCCCCGCCACGTGGGCAGCGGCGCCCCGTCCGCCTCCACGGCGGCGAAGAACCGGGCGGCGGACTCGACCGCCACCCGGGGGGCGCCGGCGGTGTCGGCCAGGCGCCGGGCGGCCTCGAGCATCTCCCGGGTGGGGCCCCCGCCGCCGTCGCCGTAGCCGAAGGGGTACAGCGACCGCTCGGCCTTGGCGGACTTGACGACCTGGCGGGGGGAGACGTCACCGCTGTAGGTGTCGGCGGTGGGGAAGTGGGCCCGCACCCGGGTGCCGTCGATCCCCTCCCACCAGAAGGTGTGGTGGGGGAAGGCGTTGGTGTCGTTCCAGGACAGCTTCTGGGACACGAACCAGTCGACGCCGGCGGCGGCCATGATCTGGGGCAGGGCGGCGGTGTAGCCGAAGGCGTCGGGCAGCCACAGCTCCTTGCAGTCGATCCCGAAGCGGGACTCGAACCAGCGCTTGCCGTGGATGATCTGGCGGGCCAGGGACTCGCCCGAGGGCGTGTTGCAGTCCGACTCCACCCACATGCCGCCCACGGGCCCGAACTGGCCGGTGCCCACCCGCTCGACGATGCGGGCGAACAGCGGCGGGTAGTGCTCCTCCATCCAGGCCAGGTGCTGGGCCGCCGAGCACACGAAGTGGTACTCGGGGTAGTCCTCCATGAGGGTCACGGCGGTGGCGAAGGTGCGGGCGCACTTGCGGACCGTCTCCCGCAGCGGCCACAGCCAGGCGGTGTCGATGTGGGCGTGGCCCATGGCGCTCACCCGGGGGGCCGACGGGTGGGCGGGCCGGTCGAGCACCGGCCTGAGGTGGGCCCGGGCGGCGGCGGAGGAGGCGGGAACGTCGGCGGGGTCGAGGGCGCCGGCGGCGCCGGCCAGGGCGGCGGTGGCGGCGGCGCACACGGCCGGATCGAGGGACTGGCCGGCCAGACCGAGAACGATGCGCAGGTCGGCGGCCAGGGCGTAGACCTCCCGCCGGCGGACGGCCAGCTCGGCCCGGGCCAGCCGGAAGCGCGGTTCCCCGACATGGTCGGGCAGCAGCAGGGGCCAGTCGAACCCCGACATCCGCGTGGGGAGGGCGGGGTTGGCGGCCGCCTCCACGTAGAGCTCGACGGGCTCGCCGCCGGCGGCGGCGGCGAAGAGCACGGCGGCGGGGTGGCACGACGACATCCCGAAGCGGGGCACCCCGTCGACCCACACCAGGGACTCGCCGCCGGCGGCGCCATCCTCCCGGTGCTCGCCGCCCCCCCGGTGGGCGTGCTCCAGGCGCAGGACGACCTCGTGGCCCGCCCACACCGGCGGCACGTGGCCGGAGAGCCGGAACCACGTCGTGCCCCACGCCGGCCCCCAGGGCTCGCCCACGGTGAAGGGCTGGTAGGGGCGCCGGCAGGCCTCGTCGTAGGGGATGGGTTCGCCGCCCACGTGGTGGGCCTCGACGGCCAGTGGATGGCCGGGGCCGTGGATGGCGGGCTCGACGACCTCGGCCAGCAGGCGGGCTGCCTCGTCTCGGATGTCCTCGGAATGCTTCACTCAGTGTCTCCCCGGGGCAAGAACCTATCCTTGAATTCGCTGCTGGAAGGGGAGTCACCCGCTGATTCGAGGAGAGCGCGCACGGTGAGCACCACCAACGTGACTGAGCAGGAGGCCCGCAAGGTCGCCGAAGCGGCCCGGGAGACGGAGTGGCAGCTCCCCAGCTTCGGCAAGGAGCTGTTCCTCGGCCGTTTCCGGCTCGACCTCCTCTATCCCCAGCCCGAGCTGCCCGCCGAGCGCATGGAGGCCGGCGAGGCGTTCCTGGCCAAGCTGCGGGCCTTCCTGGAGGAGAAGGTCGACCCCTTCCAGATCGAGCGCGACGCCAAGATCCCCGACGATGTCGTCCAGGCCCTCAAGGACATGGGCGCCATGGGCATGAAGATCCCCGAGGAGTACGGCGGACTGGGCCTGTCCGTCATCCACTACAACCGGGCCATCGCTCTCACCGGGGCGTGGAGCGGCGCCATCTCCACCCTGCTCTCGGCCCACCAGTCGATCGGCGTCCCCGAGCCGTTGCGGCTCTTCGGCACCGAGGAGCAGAAGCGCAAGTTCCTGCCCATGGTGGCCCGCACCCACGTGAGCGCCTTCCTTCTCACCGAATACGACGTCGGCTCCGACCCCGCCCGCATGTCATCGACCGCCGTCCCCACCGAGGACGGGTCGGGGTACGTCCTCAACGGCCGCAAGCTGTGGACCACCAACGGCACCATCGCCGACCTGCTCGTGGTCATGGCCAAGGTGCCGCGATCTGAGGGCCACAAGGGCGGCATCACGGCCTTCATCGTGGACGCCAAGTCTCCGGGCGTGACCGTGGAGCACCGCAACTCGTTCATGGGCCTGCGGGGGATCGAGAACGGTGTCACCCGCTTCGAGGACGTGCTCGTGCCCAGGGAGCACGTCGTCGCCGGCGAGGGCCTCGGACTCAAGGTGGCGTTGTCCACCCTCAACACCGGACGCCTGGCCCTTCCGGCCGTGGGGGCCTCCACCTCCAAGTACGCGCTCAAGATCGCCCGGGAGTGGGCCAAGGAGCGGGTGCAGTGGGGCCAGCCCGTGGGCAAGCACGAGGCCGTGGCCCAGAAGATCGCCTTCATCGCCGGCACCGCCTTCGCCCTGGAGGCCGTTCTCGAGGTCTCCAGCCGCCTGGCCGACGAGAAGCGCAACGACATCCGCATCGAGGCCGCCCTGGCCAAGCTCTACAGCTCGGAGATGGCCTGGAAGGTGCTCGACGAGATGATCCAGGTGCGGGGCGGGCGGGGCTACGAGACGGCCGAGTCGCTGCGCAACCGGGGGGAGCGGCCCGTCCCCGCCGAGCAGCTGCTGCGCGACGCCCGCATCAACCGGATCTTCGAAGGTTCGAGCGAGATCATGAAGCTGCTCATCGCCCGGGAGGCCGTGGACGAGCATCTCAAGGTGGCGGGCGCCATCGTCGACCCCGATGTGGCGGTGAAGGACAAGGCCAGGGCGGCCCTGGGGGCGGGGAAGTTCTACGCCCGCTGGCTGCCCAAGCTGGCGGTGGGCTCGGGCCAGAACCCCAACGCCTACTCCGAGTTCGGATCCCTGGCCGAGCACCTGCGCTTCGCCGAGCGCTCCTCCCGCAGGCTGGCCCGCTCCACCTTCTGGGGCATGTCCCGCTGGCAGGCCAAGCTGGAGCGCAAGCAGGCCTTCCTGGGCCGCCTGGTCGACATCGGCGCCGAGCTGTTCGCCATGACCGCCAGCTGCGTCCACGCCCGGACCATCGCCGAGGAGGAGGCGTCAAAGGGCGAGACGGTCTACGAGCTGGCCGACCTTTTCTGCCAGCAGGCCCGGCGGCGGGTGGATCAGCTGTTCCACGACCTGTGGCAGAACGACGACGAGGACGGCTATGCCACTGCCCAGAAGGTGCTCGACGACCGCTACGTCTGGTTCGAGGACGGTGTCCTCGACCCCTCGGGCGGCGGGCCCATGATCCGGGAGCCGTAGCCGGCAAGGGGGCGCATGCCCGTCACCGAGATCAACCCAAGGCTCCTGTCCTGGGCCAGCGACGTCGACCCGGGGACGATCCGCCAGGCGGAGAAGACGGCCCGCCTCCCCATCGTGGAGGGCCACGTCGCCCTCATGCCCGACGCCCATGTGGGCATCGGCGCCACCGTGGGCTCGGTCATCCCCACCCGGGGCGCTGTGATTCCCGCCGCCGTCGGCGTCGACATCGGCTGCGGGATGATCGCCGCCGAGCTGGACGTGACCGCCGCCCAGCTGCCGGATTCCCTGCGGCCGCTGCTGTCCCGCATCGAGCGAGCCGTCCCCGCCGGCGTGGGCAAGGGCCACGGCTCGCCCTCGGCGCCGGCCGAACGGTGGCTGGCCGCCCACCGGCCGGCCACCGCCCTGTCCGAGAAGCAGGAGCAGCGCGCCGCCGAGCAGTTCGGGTCCCTCGGTGCCGGCAACCACTTCTTCGAGCTGTGCCTGGATGAGCGGGACCGGGCCTGGGTCGTCCTCCACTCCGGCAGCCGGGGCATCGGCAACCAGCTGGCCACCGCCCACATCGACCGGGCCAAGGCCCCGGTCCGGGCGGGCATGCTGTCCCTGGAGGACCCCAACCTGGCCTGGTTCACCCAGGGCACCCCGGAGTTCGAGGCCTACATCGCCGACATGCTCTGGGCCCAGGGCTACGCCCGGGCCAACCGCAACCAGATGATGGACGCCGCCCTGGTCGAGGTCTTCTCCTTCCTCGGCTTCGGGCGTGAGACGAGCAGGACAAACTGCCACCACAATTTTTCCGACCTCGAGACCCACGACGGCAAGGAGCTGTGGATCACCCGCAAGGGCGCCATCCGGGCCGGCATGGGCGACCTCGGGATCATCCCCGGCTCCATGGGTACCCGCAGCTACATCGTGGCCGGGAAGGGCAACCCCGCCAGCTGGCGCTCGTGCGCCCACGGTGCCGGCCGGCGCCACAGCCGCACCGCAGCCAAGAAGCTGTGGACGGCCCGGGACCTGGCCGCCCAGATGCAGGGCAGGGTGTGGCTGGCCGACCGGGCCAAGGCCCTGGTCGACGAGATCCCCTCCGCCTACAAGGACATCGACCAGGTCATGGCCGACCAGACCGATCTCGTCGAGGTCCGCCACACGCTCCACCAGGTCCTCAACTACAAGGGGACGTGACGGGGCTTCGCCCTGGCGGCGCGAGGAGGCCCGTCCCTCCACAGCGCGGGACGGGCCTCCAAAGGCTCCTGGGGCGCAGAGGAGCCATCGCACCCGGCGCCGCCGTGGGGGGCGCCGGATGGCTCGCCGGGCGTCGGTGCCCGTACGAAGGGAAAGACGCTCCAACTCCGCCCTTATGACGCGAAACGGACGAATTTCTCCAGCCGGTAGCCTCGGCGGCCGTGGATGGGCCCGAAGTCCTGTGGACGCCGCCCCCGGATGTGCGGGAGCGCACCCGGGTGGGCGCCTACCTGCGGTTCCTGGCGGACAAGCGCTCACTCACCTTCCCTGACTACCGGTCGCTGTGGGAATGGTCCGTGACCGACCTGGAGGCGTTCTGGTCCTCGATCTGGGAGTTCTTCGGGGTCCGGGCGACCACGCCCTACGACGAGGTCCTGACCGGGCGGGCCATGCCCGGCACCCGGTGGTTCCCGGGGGCCACGCTCAACTACGCCGAGCACCTCGTGACCGGCGCCGCCGGGGCCGGTGACGGGCCCGTCGTCCTGGCCCGCTCCCAGACCCGGGGTCCGATCGACCTCACCGCCGCTGAGCTCGCCGAGCAGGTGGGCCGGGCCCGGGCCGGCCTCGTCCGCCTCGGTGTGGGCCGGGGTGAGCGGGTGGTGGCCTACCTGCCCAACATCCCCGAGACCCTGGTCGCCTTCCTGGCCACCGCCTCCCTCGGCGCCATCTGGGCGTCGTGCGCGCCCGAGTTCGGGACCCGCAGCGTCCTCGACCGCTTCCGCCAGATCGAGCCCAAGGTGCTGCTGGCGGTGGACGGCTACCGCTACGGCACCAAGGCCGTCGACCGCACCGGCGAGGTGGCCGCCATCCGCGACGGCCTCCCCGGCCTGGAGGCCACCGTGGCCGTCCCCTACCTGGAGGCCGACCCGGGCCGGCTGTCGGGATCCATCCCGTGGGACGACCTGCTGGCCGGCGAAGCGCCCGCCGTCTTCGACCCCGTGCCCTTCGACCACCCGCTCTACGTCCTCTACTCGTCGGGCACCACCGGCCTGCCCAAGCCCATCGTCCACGGCCACGGCGGCATCCTGCTCGAGCACCAGAAGGCTCTCGCCCTCCATCACGACCTGGGACCCGGCGACCGCTGCTTCTGGTTCTCCACCACGGGGTGGATGATGTGGAACCTGCTCGTCTCGGGGCTGGCGGTGGGCTCCGCCCTCGTCCTCTACGACGGCGATCCCGGCTCCCCCGACCTCACCACCCTGTGGCGCCTGGCCGAGGAGACGGGCACCACCTACTACGGCGGGAGCGCCCCCTTCTTCCTCATGTGCCGCAAGGTCGGGCTCACCCCCCGGCGGGACTTCGACCTGAGCCGCATCCGGGGTGTCGGCTCCACCGGGGCGCCGCTGCCGTCCGAGGGCTTCCGCTACGTCTACGAGGAGATCGCCCCCGACGCCCTCCTGGCCTCGGCCAGCGGCGGGACCGACATGTGCACCGCCTTCGTGGGCATGAGCCCGCTGCTGCCCGTGTGGGAGGGCGAGATCAGCTGCCCCTACCTGGGCGCCAAGGTCGACGCCTTCGATCCCGACGGCCGCTCCGTCACCGGCGAGCAGGGGGAGCTGGTCATCACCGAGCCCATGCCCTCCATGCCCGTCGGCTTCTGGGGCGATGCCGACGGCGAGCGCTACCGGGCCGCCTACTTCTCCGACTTCCCCGGCGTGTGGCGCCATGGGGACTGGGTCACCTTCACCGAGCGGGGCAGCTGCGTGATCTCGGGACGCTCCGACGCCACGCTCAACCGGGGCGGCGTACGCCTGGGGACGGCCGAGTTCTACTCGGTGGTGGAAGGCTTCCCCGAGGTGGCCGACAGCCTCGTGGTGCATCTCGAGGACGCCGCCGGGGGCGCCGGGCGCCTGCTGCTGTTCGTGGTCACGGCCGAGGGAACCGCCCTGGACGGCGACCTCCGGGGCCGGCTGGCCGGCGAGCTGCGCCGCCACCTCTCACCCCGCCACGTTCCCGACGAGATGCACGCCGTGCCCGCCATCCCCCGCACGCTGTCAGGCAAGAAGCTCGAGGTTCCGGTCAAGCGCATCCTCACCGGGACGCCGGTGGACACGGCCGCCAGCCGTGGGGCCCTGGCCAATCCCGATTCCCTCGACGCCTTCGAGGCCCTGGTCCGAACCGCCGACCACGGGGAGTGAGTCGAGGTTTTCCGCCAAGTCCTCCCTGGGAAACCTTGGTTAACATGCGGCAAAGTCGGTTCTCGAGCCTTGAAAAGCTAGGGACGTCGTGGCTGGCTTGACGCACCCGGAGCCCCCCGTGACGACCGAAGAACCCGAAGTGCTCGAAGGCGCCATCCGTACCCTGTCCCGCCTCCTGCTCTCCGAGGAGCCGCTGGAGACGACGTTGGGACGGGTCGCCGGCCTGGCCTGCCGGACGATCCCGGGGTGCGAGATGGCGAGCCTGACCATGATGCGCGGTGACCGGCCCTCCACCGCCGTCCAGACCGACCCCGAGGTCGAGCCGCTCGACACCGCCCAGTACCAGGGGTCGGGCGGCCCGTGCTTGGAGGCGTTCGCCACCCGCCAGATCATCCGGCTCGACGTGGCCCAGGAGAACGGGGCCCGCTGGCCCGAGTTCTCCGAAGCGGCCCTCGAGGCCGGCGTGGTCTCGGTGCTGGCCGTCCCCCTCACCGTGGGGCGCTCGGCGGTGGGAGCGCTCAACCTGTTCTCCAAGACCACCCGTGGATTCACCGAGGCCGACGAGGAGACGGCCGGCCTGTTCAGCGAGCAGGCGGCGGTGGCCTGCGTCAACGCCGAGGTCTACTGGCGGACGTACAGCCTGACGGAGAACCTCCGGGAGGCGTTGGAGAGCCGGGACGTCATCGGCCAGGCCAAGGGGATCCTCATGGCCCGGCGGGGCTGCACCTCCGAGGCCGCCTTCGAGGCGCTGCGCAAGGCATCCATGCGCCGCAACGTGAAGCTGCGCGACCTCGCCGACGAGGTCGTCTACACCGGCGACCTGGCGGACAACGACTTCGACTCCGGCTGAGCTCTCAGCCCAGCATCCGGCCCAGGCGCTCCAGGGCGAGCTCGATCCGCTCCCGCGCTGTCGTGTACGAGAAGCGGAGGTGCTCGGCGGCCCGGTGCTCCCCGTAGTCGCAGCCGGGCACGATCGCCACCGACGCCTCGGCCAGGACCCGCTGGGCGAAGGCGAAGCTGTCGGTGGCGAAGGCGGAGCAGCCGGCATACACGTAGAAGGCGCCCTGGGGCATGACCGGTACGGAGAAGCCGAGGTCCCGCAGGCCGGCGACGAGGACGTCGCGCCGGCGGTGGAAGGCGTCCCGGCGCTCAGCCACCTCGGCCCACACCGGCTCGCTGAAGGCGGCGAAGGCTCCGTACTGGGCGGGGACGGGTGGCGAGATGTAGGCGTTCTGGGCCAGCCGCTCCAGGGCCGGCACCGCCCACTCCGGGCACACCAGCCAGCCCAGCCGCCACCCTGTCATCCCGAACGTCTTGGAGAAGCTGTTGATGACGAAGCACGTGTCACTGGTGGGATGGGCGAGGACGGTGGCGGGCGGGGCGTCGTACACGAGCTCGCCGTAGATCTCGTCCACGAAGCAGATCCCGCCCCGGGCGGCCACGGTATCGACGATGGCGGCCAGCTCCTCCGGCGGGACGACGGTACCGGTGGGGTTCGACGGTGTGGCCAGCAGGACGCCGCGGGTGCCCTCGTTCCAGTGGCCCTCCACCATGGCGGTGGTGAGCTGGAAGTTGGAGTCGGCGCCCACGGGGACGGGACGGGCCCGGCCCTCGCACAGCCGGATGAGGTTGCGGTTGCAGGGGTAGCCGGGATCGGAGAGGAGGATCTCGTCGTCCCGGTCGACGGTGGCGGCCAGGGCCAGCAGCAGGGCCCCCGACGCCCCGGTGGTGACCACGATGCGCCCGGGGGGGACTGACAGCCCGAACCGGCTGGCGTAGTAGCCGCTGATGGCCTCCCGCAGCGCCGGCAGCCCGAGCGAGGACGTGTAGCGCACCAGCCCGTCGGCCATGGCCCGGCCGGCGGCCTCGATCACGGCCCGGGGGGTCCCGAAGTCGGGTTCGCCCACCTCGAGGTGGACGATTGACCGGCCCGCCGCCTCCGCCGCCCACGCCTGCTCCATGACGTCGACCGTACGGAACGGGTTGATGTCCGCCATCCGGGCGGCCAGGCGGGCGGGTGAGAGCACGGGACGGTCGGTCATGCCTTCAGGCTAGGGCCCGCGGCCGGCGTGTAACGAGCCCCCAGGCCGAGTAGACCAATCAGCGTGCTGAGCCGCGCTCACTACCGCCTGGCCGGACTGGTGGCCGCCGCCCTCGCCCTGGGGGTGAGCGAGCTGCTGGCCGGCGCCCTGCCCGGGGCCGTCTCGCTGGTCGGGTCGGTGGGCGACGCCGCCGTCGACTGGCTGCCCGGGCCCGTCGTCCGCTTCGGCATCGAGGCTTTCGGCACCGACGACAAAACGGTGCTGGTCGGGATCATCCTCGTGGTGTCGGCGGTGCTGGGGTCGGTCCTGGCCCGGGTGGGGGCGGAGCGGCCGGCCGTCCCCGTGGCCGGTTTCGCCGTCTTCGCCGTCGTCGGCGTGCTGGCCGCCCTCCGCGACCCCCAGGCCCGCCTGTGGGCGGTGGCCGCGTGCGGCCTGGCCGCGGCCGTCTCCGGTGCGGCGGCGCTCCGCCTCCTGCTGCGCCTGGGTGGGCGCTCGTCGCCGGCGGCGACGCCGGCGCACCCCGCTCCACCGCCCGCGCCGCCCATCGGGGTCCCCGACCGCCGGGCCTTCCTGGCCGCCGCCGGCACCCTGGCCGGCGTGGCCGTGGGCGCCGCCGCCCTGGGCCGGTCGTTCTCCCGGGCCTCGGCCTCGGCCTCCCGGCTCCGCTACGCCCTTCCCGGGAACAACCGTCCGCTGCCACCCGCCCCACCCGGGGCCACGGCGGCGGTGGAGGGCGTGACGCCGGTGGTCGTCCCCAACGACCGCTTCTACCGGATCGACACTCGGCTCCTCGGCCCTCCCCGGGTCGACGCCGGCGGCTGGCGGCTGCGGTTCACGGGTATGGTCGAGCACCCCTTCGAGCTGACCTACGACGAGCTGCTGGCCATGCCCATGGTGGAGGAGTACGTGACGCTGTCGTGCGTCTCCAACGAGGTGGGCGGCGACCTCGTCGGCAATGCCGCCTGGCGGGGTGTCCCGCTGGCCACGCTGTTGGAGCGGGCCGGCGTGAGGCAGGGCGCCGACCAGCTGGTGGGCCGCTCCGTCGACGGCTTCACCGTCGGCTTCCCGACCGGGCTCGCCTCCGACGGGCGCCATGCCCTGGTGGCCGTGGGCATGAACGGCGAGCTGCTGCCCGCCGACCACGGCTTCCCCGCCCGCCTGGTGGTGGCCGGCCTCTACGGCTACACGTCAGCCACCAAGTGGCTGGAGGAGATCGAGCTCACCACCTGGGACGGGTTCGACGCCTACTGGATCCCGCGGGGGTGGTCGAAGTTCGCTCCCGTCAAGGTCCAGTCCCGCATCGACGCCATCCAGCCCAGCTCGCCCATCGTGGCCGGCCCCGTGGTGGTGGGCGGCGTGGCCTGGGCGCCGCACCGGGGCATCACCCGGGTGGAGCTGCAGGTCGACGACCAACCGTGGCGGGACGCCGAGCTGGCCGAGGAGCTGAGCCGGAGCGCCTGGCGCCAGTGGCTGTTCCGCTGGACGGCGACCGCCGGCCAGCACCGCCTCCGCGTCCGGGCCACCGCCGGCGACGGTGAGACCCAGACGGCGGAGATCGCGCCGCCGGCACCCGACGGGGCCACCGGCTATCACACCGTCCGCATCCGAGTGGAGGAAGCCTGACCCCATGGACGACAAGACCCGGGCCCTGTGCGCCGAGAACCCGTTCGACTTCTCCGACCTGTCGGCGGTGTACATCAACTGCACCCTCAAGCGGTCGCCCGAGATGTCCCACACCCAGGGGCTGGCCGACCGGTCCATCGCCATCCTGGAGACGCTCGGGGTGGCGGTGGAGACGATCCGGGCCGCCGACCATGAGATCCCCGTCGGCGTCTACCCCGACATGACCGAGCACGGCTGGCCCGCCGACGACTGGCCCCCCATCTTCGAGAAGGTCATCGCCGCCAACATCCTCGTGCTGTGCACGCCGATCTGGCTGGGCGAGAAGTCGTCGGTGTGCACCAAGGTCATCGAGCGGCTCTACGGCAACTCCCACCTGCTCAACGAGCACGGCCAGTACCGCTACTACGGCCGGGTGGGCGGCTGCCTCGTCACCGGCAACGAGGACGGGGTCAAGCACTGCGCCATGAACGTGCTGTACTCGCTGCAGCACCTGGGCTACACCATCCCGCCCCAGGCCGACGCCGGCTGGATCGGCGAGGCCGGCCCGGGCCCCTCCTACCTCGACCCCGGCTCCGGCGGCCCCGAGAACGACTTCACCAACCGGAACACGACGTTCATGACCTGGAACCTGCTCCACCTGGCCCGGATGCTCAAGGATGCCGGCGGGATCCCCGTCTACGGCAACCAGCGCTCGGAGTGGGACGCCGGCTGCCGGTTCAACTACCCCAACCCCGAGCACCGTTGATCCGGGCGGCTTCGCCGCCTCAGTCCTGGCGCCAGCTCCGGTAGAGGGCGACCAGCTCGTCGCGGGCGTCCGGTGCCAGCGCCTCGGGCTCGATGCGGCCCAGGGCGGCGACGGTGGCGCGGATCTGCTCCAGGTACTCGGTGCAGTGGGGGCAACCGGCCAGGTGGGCCTCGAACCGGGCCCGGTCCCGGGGCGACAGCGCCCCTTCCAGGTAGTCGGTGACGAGCTCGACGGCCTGCTGGCACACCAGGTCCCGGCGGCGGCGGAGGAGGGTGAGGACGCCCACGGCCTACACCTTCCCCAGTCCCGGGGGCGCGGGGGTGTCCCCCGACATCTCCGCTTCCAGCACGCTGCGGATCTTCGACCGTCCCCGGTGCAGCAGCACCCGCTGGTTGGCTTCGGTGATGTCGAGCAGGGCGCACACCTCGGCGGCGGGCAGCTGCTCGAAATCGCGCAGCACCACCACCCGGCGTTGCGCCTCCGGCAGTGAGGCCAGCGAAGCGACCACCCGTTCCGCCGTCTGGGAGGCGAGGATGCGGTCCTCGGCGTCGTCCGTCCAGGGGACGGGCGGATCGGACCACTGCCCGCCGGACCCGAACCGCTCGGGCGGCACCGCCGGCGCCGCCCGCTCCAGGTCGACCGGCACCTGGCGGCGCTCCCGGACACCCGTGGAGCGGGCCCGGTTGACGAGGATGCGGAACAGCCAGGTCTTGAGGGACGACCGGCCTTCGAAGCGGTCGATGCCCCGCACCACCCCCAGCCACGTGTCCTGGACGACCTCCTCGGCCACGGCGGTGTTGGGGACGAAGGTCGCCGCCAGGCGCAGCAACGGCGTGTGGTACCGCTCGACGAGGGTCACGAAGGCCCCTTCGTCGCCGGCCTGGAGCCGGGCCAGCAGCGCAGCGTC
>JBIOYN010000184.1:0-3495 GCA_044870155.1 Acidimicrobiia bacterium
CCAGCGCCAGTACCCCGGTCACCACGATTCGGGACAGTGAACGCATCCGCTAGCAGAGGGCCGCGCTGATGGGCTCCCGCTGCTTGCAGGTCATCATGGACTGCCACGGCTCGGGCATCTTCTGCACCCAGCCGTTGTAGGGAATGGGATAGGCGAACACGCCGTTGCCGCCCTGGCCGAGGTTGCTGGTGGGCATGTCGTCGGTCTTGGCGCCCGCCGGTACCACGTCGGTCAGCATCTCGCCGGCGATCTTGGCGTCCTCCGGGTTCCCGTCTCCGTTGGGGTCGCCGTCGACCACGATGAACTTGTTGGCGAACTTGATCGACACGTACCCGTACCAGCCGCCGCCCTTCTTCAGGCCGAAGTTGATCCCGTGGCAGCCGGGGCCGCAGGGCAGCGTCTTGACCAGCTTGTTGGTCTTCATGTCGAACACGGTGATGTTCGACGTGAACGTCCCCACGCCCAGCATGTAGTTGTCGTCGGGACTGACCGGCGTCTGGATGGGTGACAGGGCGTAGGGCCCGGTGGAGGCGCCGCTCACCTTGTCGTAGTTGCCCCGCAGATCGATCTTGTAGATGGGCACGAGGTCACCCGACGGCGTCGGGCACGCCGGCTCCTGGATCGACTGGCAGGTCACGGTGTGGTCGAGCAGGTTGGAGGTGTAGGCCCGCTTGCCGTCGTTGGTCATGGAGCTGGCCACCGGGAACCCGCCGGACTCGGGCTTCACCATCGACGGGATGTCGAGGTCGAAGATCGTGGTCTGGGACTCGTTGGAGTTCGGGGTGACCACGTACTTGCCGTCGTAGCTGATCCAGTGAGCGTGCGGGAACGCCGGGTTCTCGCCGGGGCCCTGGGTCAGGTACGACTTGATGACCTTCTCCCCGCCGGGCGAGAGCTCCACGATCCGGTTCCCACCGTTGTTGGGAATGACGAGGTTGTCGTTGTTGGGCCTGGTCATGACGTGCGACGGCGAGGGTCCCACCTCGATGTTGTGGAGGACCGCCCCCGTCTCACGGTCCAGCGTCGTGGTCTTGTTGGAGAACCAGTTGTTGGCGTAGAGGAACTTCCCGTCCTTGTCGGACCAGAAGTTGTGGGCATTGTTCATGTTGATCGAGGGGAGGAAGAACTTCTTGGACATCTCCCACGTCTCGGTGTTGAAGGCGGTGATGGAGCTGGGCTTGGTCTTGCCCGCCGAGTGCTCCCACTGCGTGCCGACGTAGGCTTCACCGATCCCCGGCTCGGTCGGCTTGACCGGGGCCGTGAGGGTGATGGGTTCCTTGAACATGTTCTGGTAGAAGGCGTCCAGGTCGGGAATGAGGTGCGGCGTCCCGTCGGGGTTGCCGAACAGGAAGGGCGCCGCCGGGTAGCTCGGGTCCCAGGTCGTGTCCGTGGCGGCGTAGCGCTGCCAGTTGGACGGCTCGGTGACGATGAAGAACGAACGGACGATCTTCAGGATCTCGTCGGAGAAGCTGGGCATGATCGTGCCGTCGATCCAGCGCACGTTCTGACCCATGTCGACGCCCGGGGTGGCCGGGTTGTCGATGGCCACGGCGCCCAGCATGTAGGGGTGGACCCGGCACTGAAAGGCGTAGAGGCCGGGGGTGGAGAGGTCCACCGACAACTCGCCCTGCTGGGAACCCTGCTGGACGAAGGGCATGTTCTTGGCGCCCTCGGGCCAGATGATGGACGACACGGTGTGGTTCTCACCCGTGAACGGTTCACCGATGTCGAACTTGATGGTGGTCGGACCCACGCCGGCGGCTGCCGACCGGGTGTGGAGGATGGGCTCCAGCTCGGTCAGGCCGGTGTCGTACCAGTACGACGACTCGTCGCTGAGGTGGAAGGTGATGGGCGACTCCAACGGCGGCAGGGGAGTCTCCGCCGTCGGCTTCCAGGTCTTCGGGTCGAAGTTCGGGATGGCGACCCGGTTGGTGCCCGGAGCCACCTTGGGCGCCTTGACCGGGGACGACGCGCCGGCGTTGCCGGCCACCGCCCCGATGATCAGCACCGCTGGGATGGTCATCGCCGCCTGGAGCCACAACCTACGGGTGGGTCTCTGTTTCATGCTGCTCCTCCCCGGAGCGCTGCTCCGTCGAGTGGTGTGATGGAGCGCACGCTACGAAGAGGGCGTTACTGCACTTTTGTCAGGAAATGTCACGGCCAAGAACCGTTTCTTTCGCGGTTCTCCAGCCAGCAGACGATCTTGAAAGGTTGGCGAAGGAAGCCGACCCGCTCCTGAAATCAGGCCTGACACCACCGGCAACCTTGCGCTTTTAACGTCGCTGGCATGTCTTGTGAAGGGGGGAACATGGCCGTCGTCCCCTGGCCGGCCGAGGCGGCCCGGAGGGTGGCCCTGGCCGCCGAGGGCAGCCCCCGCCTCCTGGTCCTGGCCGAGGGCACGTGCCCTCCGCCGCTCCTCGACTGTCTGGAGGACTGGGTGCGGGCCGGGGTCGACGAGGGCGAGCTGCACGCCCGGCTCGAGGCCCTCCGGCTACGCGTCCGTTGCCACCGCCTCGTCGTTCCCGAGCTCGACGAGGAGGGTTTCCTCCGCTTCCGGTCGCGCCAGGTCTACCTGCCGCCCGTGGAGGCCCGCCTGGCCGGAGCCCTGTTGGACCGGTTCGGGAGGGTGGTGGGAGCCGCCCCCCTCATGCGGGCGGGCTGGCCCGGCGAGCCGGCCAGCCGGGGCAAGCTCGACGTCCGCATCCACCGGCTGCGGCGCCGGCTGGTACCCCTCGGGCTGGAAGTGAAGACGGTCCGCCAACGGGGCTGGCTCCTGGCCGCCATCGAGGTCGACGACCCCCTGGTGTCCGACACCCAGCCGGGTTTTCAGCGGGACGTCACTGTCCTGAAACACCATCAAGACAGGCGGGAAACACCGGCCTTTTAGCGTGCTGTGCACCGCGACTCGCCGGACGGCTGCTCCCCCCGGCCGTTCGGCGAGTCGCTGGTGTACCGGTGGCTAGCGACGGGAGCGGGCCGCCGCCATCCGGGGACCGCCCAGAGCCACAGCCAGGCCACCGAGCACGATGGCCATGCCGGCCAGGGCCCCCAGGGGCTGGGACCCCGAGCCGGTGCGGGCCAGGGTGTCAGGCGCCGCCGCCGGGGTCTGCTCCTGGGTGGCTCCTGCCACCTCGGGGGCGGCCGGACCGGCCGCCGGCTTCACGTCCTTGGACTCGGCCGAGGCCGGCGCCGGGGTAGTGACGGGCTGGGCCGGTGCGACGGCAGCCGACTGGCGCGCCGGGGGCGAAGCTGGCGTCGCCGGCGCCGCCGCCGCCTCCTTGGCCGAGGCCACGGTGAAGCAGGTGGCGGGAGTGCGGGTGATGTCGGCGTTGGACCCGATCACGGCCGACCGCTCGCACACCTTGGCCCCGAGGGCGAGGTCGTCGGGCAACAGGAAGGACAGGTGGTGGGCACCGTCGTTGTCGACCTTGCGGCCGAGCGTGGCCAGATCCGGGAGGGGCTGGCCATCGACGGCCGCGCAGCCGAGCAGGTCGA
>JBIOYN010000185.1:0-18635 GCA_044870155.1 Acidimicrobiia bacterium
CCACCTCCGTATCAGTACGGATCCCCGACGTCCCACCACAGGGTCACCAGCGAACGGGGGCCGGGGGTGAAGAGCTCGTCGATCGCCTCCGCCACCTCGGGGTCCCGCTCGGGGGGGAGGCACAGGCGCCGGCGGGTGAAGGTCACGAGCTCCTCTGGGGGGAAGTGCTCCCAGCGCCCCGGCGCCTCCCAGCGCTCGACGCCGGCGTCGAGGCCCATCTCCGTCACGACGGCGAGGGCGTCGTCGGCCGTGGGGTGGGTGGGCCGGTCGAGGTCGTGGAACCGGCGCCACAAGGGATTGAGGGACTCCTGGGGATGGACGGCGGTGAGCTCGGCCACGACCCGCCGGCGGGCCTTGTCGGTGAGGGCGGCCACGAAGGGCTCGAGGTCCCCGACGTTGTAGAAGACGTGGGCGCACACCACGACGTCGGCCTGCTCAACCTGAGGAGCCACGTCCGGCCAGGTGCCCTGGACCTCGAGGTGGTCGAGACCCCGCCGGCCGGCCAGGGCGGCGAACGCCTCGAGCATGCCGGCGCTCTGGTCGACGGCGGTGATCCGCGCCGCCGGCGGAGCGAGGGGGAGGCTGGCCGCTCCGCCGCCGGCTCCGACGTCGAGCACCGACCCTCCATCGGGGAGGGCGGCCAGGGCGTGGCGGGCCGTCGGCGATGGCCGGGCGTCGGGTGCCACCGCATCTTCCGCCGAGTGGGCGAACAGGCCGGTCGGGCAGCCCCAGGGCGACTCCGGGGCCCGTTCGAGGATCTCGGAGGGAATGTCCCACCCCGCCAACGCCTCCGCCCACCGACGGGCGGCCGCCGTCACCGCAGCTCCTCGGGGAGCTGGGCCACCCGCCCGCCGAGGACGTCGTCGTAGGTGGGACGGGCCAGATTGAAGGTTGGGCCGAGGCGGGCGAACATCGACCCGGCCAGGCGCAGGACGGGTTGGAGCAGCTCGGGATCGACGCGGCCGTCGCGCCACACGTCGGTGGCCACGTGGACCCGGACGACCTCACCCAGCACCAGGAAGCAGTTCCCCACGGGAATCACCTCCACCAATCGGGTTTCGAAGGAGACGGGCGCCTCCCCCACCCGGGGCGGGCGGACGAGGTCCGAGGCGACGTGCGAGAGCTCGGCCCAGGCGAACTCGTCCTCCTCGGGCGGGAAGTTGGCCGCCGTCAGGTTCAGCCGCTCCAGCAGGTCCTGGCTGGCGATGTTGAGCACGAACTCGCCGGTGGCCTCGACGTTGGTGGTGGAGTCCTTGCGGCCCACGGACACGAACCCCACCACCGGCGGCTGGAGGGAGAACACCGTCGTGTAGGAGTGGGGCGCAAGGTTGGGGACGCCCTCGGCGGACAGGGTCGACACCCACGCCACCGGGCGGGGCGCCACGGTGGCGTTCATGAGGTGGTACATCGCCTGCCAGCCCGACTCCCCGGGGTCGAGCACCACCCGGTCGCGGGGATCCGGCACTGTTGTGAACGAGGTCATCGGTTGGCGATTCTGCCCGGTCGGGAACGAACCGCTGGAATGCGTTCCGTGCAGCTCCCTCCCGACCGGCTCCGGCCCCACCCCGCCCGCCTCGACCCGGCCCATCCCCGCTACGAGGAGACGCTGGCCGCCCACGAGGAGGCGGTGCGCCGCGGCCGGCCCCGTTACCGGGACCCCATCACCGGCCTGTGGGTCATGACGGCCCGGACCCTGTGGGAGCGGGGATTCTGCTGCGAGCTCGGCTGCCGCCACTGCCCCTACCTCGAGCGCTGAGAACGCCCTTGACGGCTCGCCACGACAGCAGCGACACCAGACTGGCGGCGGAGAGGATGCTGCCCACGCTGGCGAACGAGGCCACGGACAGGATCGATCCCGCCGAGCCCACCGACCCGATCGAGAGCACGGAGCCGACCGAGCCGATGGAGAGCACCGAGCCGATCGAGTCGATGGACAGGACCGACCCCTTGGAGCGGATGGAGAGGACGGAGCCGGAGCCGCTCATGCCGAGGCGCCCAACATGCCGGCCTGGGCCAGCTCGATGCGGGCCACTTCGTCGATGGGGGCCACCCACCAGAAGGAGCGCAGCGTCGCCTCCCAGTCGGCCAGCAGGGCGGCGGCCAGCGGCGAGCCCGTGTACTCCCGGTGGCGTTCGACCAGGAAGCGCAGCTCGGCCGACTGGGCCGCATGGGGCCGGACGGCCTGGACGAGCTGGGGGTTGAGCCGGTTGCCCAAGCGGGCCTCGGGGTCGTGGACGAAGGCCTCCCCGCCCGTCATGCCCGCCCCCAGGTTGTGGCCCACGGGCCCGAGGACCACGACCGTCCCGCCCGTCATGTACTCGCAGGCGTGGTCGCCGGTGCCCTCCACCACCGCCGTGGCGCCGCTGTTGCGGACACAGAAGCGCTCCCCCACCCGCCCGGCGATGAACAGCTGGCCGCCGGTGGCGCCGTAAAGGACGGTGTTGCCGGCCAGGACGGGATCACCGGCGTCACCCGCCGGTGGGCGGATCACCACCCGGCCGCCGCCCATTCCCTTGCCCACGTAGTCGTTGGCCTCGCCCGTGAGCTCGAGGATGACCCCGTCGGCCAGGAAGGCCCCGAAGCTCTGGCCGGCGGCGCCGGTGAAGCGGGCCGTCACCAGCCCGGGCGGCAGCCCGTCGCCCCACTCCACGCCGATGGCGCCGCCCAGGGTCGCCCCCACGGTGCGGTCCGAGTTGGTGATCTCGTAGTCGAGCGTGACCTCGCCGCCGTCCCACAGGGTGTAGAAGGCGTCCTGGGCCAGACGGTGGCCGAGCTCGCCCCGGGGCCGCTGCACGGGCACGTGGGCCACGAACCGCCGGGGCGCCTCGGGGTCGGCGGGCGGGACCAGCAGGGGTGAGAGGTCGAGGGCGTCGGCCCGCGGGTCGCCGGTGCGGCGCTGGCGCAGCAGCTCCACCCGCCCGATGGCCTCGTCGAGCGAGCGCAGCCCGAGGGAGGCCAGGATCGTCCGGGTCTCCTCGGCGATGAAGCACAGGTAGGCGGCCACGCCTTCGGGGGTGCCGCTGAACTTGGCCCGCAGGTTGGGGCGCTGGGTGGCGATGCCCGTCGGGCAGGTGTCCTTGTGACAGGCCCGCACCATGATGCAGCCCTCGGCCAGCATCACCGCCGTGCCGAAGGAGTACTCGTCGGCGCCGAGGAGGGCGGCGGCCACGATGTCCCGGCCCGTCTTCATCCCCCCGTCCACCCGGAGCCGGACCCGGTCGCGCAGCCCGTTCTCCACCAGGGCGGTCTGAGCCTCGGCCAGTCCCAGCTCCCAGGGCATCCCCGCGTGCTTGATGGACGACAGCGGCGAGGCGCCCGTCCCGCCGTTGGACCCTGAGATCTGGACCACGTCGGCCAGGGCCTTGACCACCCCGGCGGCGATGGTCCCCACCCCGTCCTCGGCCACCAGCTTGACCGACACGTCGGCCATGGGGTTGACCTGCTTCAGGTCGTAGATGAGCTGGGCCAGGTCCTCGATGGAGTAGATGTCGTGGTGGGGCGGCGGGGAGATGAGTCCGACGCCGGGCTGGGTGTGGCGCAGGCGGGCGATCTCCCGGGACACCTTGTGCCCCGGCAGCTGGCCGCCCTCACCCGGCTTGGACCCCTGGGCCATCTTGATGTTGAGCTCATCGGCGAAGGCGCAGTACTCGGGAGTGACGCCGAAGCGGCCCGAGGCGATCTGCTTGATGCGGGAGTTCTTGTCCGCTGCCGTGCCCCGGGTGCGGTAGCGGTGGCGGCTCTCGCCGCCCTCGCCGCAGTTGCTCTTGCCCCCCACCAGGTTGAGGGCCTCGGCCAGGCACTCGTGGGCCTCGGCCGACAGCGCCCCGTGGGACATGGCTCCGGAGGAGAAGCGGGCGGTGATGGCCCCCACCGGCTCGACCTCTTCCAGGGGGACGGGCGGGCCGGCGGCGACGTACTCCAGCAAATCGTGGAGCTCGGTGGTGGGCCGCTGGTTGACCAGCTTGGCGAAGGCCCCGTAGAGGTCGGCGCGGCCCGAGGCGATGGCCCGCTGCAGGAGGTGGGCGGCGGCGATGTCGGCGGGGGCGGCGGGGGTCACCCCCGGTTGGCGGTGGTCTTCCAGGAAGACGACGTTGCCGTTGCCCTTGCCACTGCCGTTGCCCTTCCGGCCCTTGACCTCCACCGGCACCCCCACCGTCTGGTGGAGCACCTCGATGGCGTCGGGGTCGTTGGAGTGGTACTCGCCGCCCTTGCGGTGGCGGACGAACCCGGGCGAGTCGAGCACCACCGGGTCGGTGCCGAAGGCATCGGCGTGGCGGCGGAGGGCGTCGGCGCCGAGGGCGGTGAAGCCGAGGCCGCCGACCTGGGAGGCGGTGCCCGCCAGGCAGGCGTCGACCACCTCGGCGGCCAGGCCGAGGGCCTCGAAGATCTGGGCCGCCCGATAGCCGTCGACAGTGGAGATGCCCATCTTGGACATGATCTTGAGGACCCCGTCCTCCACCGCGGCCTGGAAGCGGGTCTGGGCCTCGGCCGAGTCCGTCTCCCCCAGCTGGTCGGCGTCGGCCATGGCCGCCACCGTCTCCAGGGCGAGGCGGGGGCAGACGGCGTCGGCGCCGTAGCCCAGAAGGCAGGCGACGGCGTTCACATCGCGGGCGTCGCCGGTGTCGACGACGAGGGAGGCGGCGGACCGCAGCCGGGCCCGCACCAGCCGGTGGTGGACGGCGCCGGTGGCCAGGAGGCCGGGGACGGCGGCCCGGTCGGGGCCGATCCCGGCGTCGGAGACGACCACGATGGCACGGCCGGCGCCCACGGCCGCGGCCGCCTCGTCGCCGAGACGGGCGATGGCCGCCGCCAGTCCCTCCGGGCCTTCGGCCACGGGGAAGGTGGCGTCGAGGCGGATGGCCGGGAACGGTGACCGCTCCGGGTCCAGGAGCCGCTCGACGGCATCGGGGTAGACGAAGAACGTCGGCAGCTCCAGCAGGTGGGCGACCCGGGGACCCTCCCCCAACAGCGGCTGGCGCGGGCCCAGGCAGGTGCGCAGCGACATCACCAGCCGTTCCCGGAGGTGGTCGATGGGCGGGTTCGTCACCTGGGCGAAGCGCTGCTTGAGGTAGTGGTGGACGGGCCGGGGCCGGGCGGCGACGGCGGCGAAGGGCACGTCGTCACCCATGGAGAACGTCGGCTCCTTGGCGTCGCTGGCCATGGGCTTGAGCACCATGGCCAGCTCCTCCTTGTTGACCCCGAAGGCGGCCTGGACCTGGAGCAGCTCCTCTTCGCCCGGCGGCTCGGCCACCGGCAGCCCCGGTGACAGGGGCAGGAGGCCCTGGTAGGCCCAGGCCGAGTAGGGCGCCCGGCCCGCCAGCCCGGCCTTGATGGCGGGGTCGAACTGGAGGCCGCCGCCGTCGGGGTCGACACAGAGCATCTCGCCCGGCCCCAGCCGGCCCCGGCGCACCTGGCCGTGGCCGCTGATGGGCACCGCCCCCACCTCGGAGCAGGCGACCACGAAGCCGTCGTCGCACACCTGGTAGCGCAGGGGGCGCAGGCCGTTGCGGTCGAGCACCGCCCCCACCCGCACCCCGTCGGTGAAGATGAGGCCGGCGGGCCCGTCCCAGGGCTCGGCCAGGCAGGCGTGGTAGCGGTAGAAGTCCCGCACGTCGGCGGGCAGATCCCGGCTCCCCTCCCAGGCCTCGGGGACGAGCATGGCCAGGGCGTGGCGCACGTCGCGCCCACCCCGCAGGAGCAGCTCGACGGCCGTGTCCAGCTTGCCCGAGTCGGAATCGGCGGGACTGAGGACGGGCCGGAACAGCTCCTCGGCCCCGAGCCCCACGGCCTCGGTGCCGAGCTGGCCCCGCGCCGCCATGCGGTGCTCGTTGCCCTGAAGGGTGTTGATCTCCCCGTTGTGGCACAGGAAGCGGAAGGGCTGGGCCCGCTCCCAGGCGGGCGTGGTGTTGGTGGAGAACCGGGAGTGGAAGACGGCCAGCGCCACCTCGAAGTCGGGGGCCGCCAGATCGGGGAAGAATCCGGCCAGGCGGTCGCTCATGACCAGGGCCTTGTAGACCACGGTGGCGAAGGACCAGCTGGCGAAGTAGTGGCGCACCCCGGCCTGGGCGCAGGCGGCCTCGGCCCGGCGCCGGGCCCGGAAGCAGCGCCGTTCCCCCTCGGCGGCATCCACGCCGGCGGCGACGGCGATGATCGCCTGGCGGAAGTGGGGGGCGGAGCGCCGGGCCACGTCGCCGAGCTCGGAGTCGTCCACGGGGACGTCGCGCCAGCCCACCAGCTCGATGGCCTCGCCGGCGCAGGCCGAGGCGACAGCCGCCTCCGCCGTGGCCCGGGCCGGGGCGTCATCCCGGTCGAGGTAGGCCATGACCAGCCCGAGGCGGCGGCCGCCCGGGGCAGGCAGGCCCATCTCCCCCACCAGCCGGGAGGTGAAGGCGGCCGGGATGGGAACCAGCAGCCCGGCTCCGTCCCCCGAGATGCCGTCGGCGGCGATGGCGGACCGGTGCCGCACGCAGGCCAGGCCGGTGAGGGCGGCGTCGAGCAGGGCCCGGCTCGCCTGCCCTGAGGCGTCGGCCACCAGCCCGATCCCGCAGGCGTCCCGGTCCCGGCTGGGAGGAAGGCGCGTCGACAACGTCTCCATCGGACCTCTCGTCGCTCGTGTGGCGACCGGCAACGAGCGCGAAAAAAGCGCCGCTCCCGGCCTCTCGGTTGGAGCGACGCCGCTGTCGCACTCCCGATATTAGCGGCTCGGGGCCACCGCCAGGCCGCCGGGCGTCACTCAGCCGCCGGCGTCGAAGAGGGCAGCGAAGGAGTCCTGGAGGCAACCCAGGAAGGCCTCGGAGTCGGTCACCGCCGCCGGATCGAGGTTGATGCCCAGGTCGAGCCGATCGCCACAGGTCAGGAGCGTGAGGTTGACGGCACATCCGACCCGGGGTCCCAGCGGCCAGCTCCCCGTCACCCGGGCGCCGGCCAGGTGACGCTCGCCCCGCAGCCCGGGGACGACGGAGGTGGCGAAATCGACGGTGGCGGCCTGGGCCCGCAAAGCGGGAGCGAGCAGCGACGCCGGGAGGAGGCTGAGGAGCCCCGACAGCGGCTCGGCCAGGTCGAAGCCGGGCTCGGCGGCGAGGGTCTCGAGCACCCGGCGGGTCATCGCCAGCCGCTTGCCCGGGTCCTTGGGGGTGAGGGGGACCACCACCCGGGCCGGGGCGAAGTGGTTGCCCCCCACTGACCCGGTGCCGGCCCGCAGGCTGAGGGGAAGGGACATGCGCAGGACATCGCAGGGGGCGCCCAGCAGCTCGTGATACGCCCCCAGGGCGCCGGTGACGCCGGCCACGAACACGGAGCCGCGGTCCCCGCCCAGGGCCCGGGCGGCACCCCGCATGGCGGCCAGATCGAGCGACAGGGTTTCGTAGCGACGGCCCAGCGAACGCCCGGCGAGCAGGGGGGACAGGGCCCCGCCGGACACCAGGACCTGGTCGGCCACCGACCGGGCCGTCCTCGTGGCCCGGTCGGCCACCGCCCGGAGCTCCTCGGAGGTCAGCCCGGGGCAGGCCAGCGGCCAGCTCCCAGCCCTTGCGGGCGGCGGTGACGCCCTGGCCCAGCCGGTAGGCCACAGCGCCGGCCAGGCCGGTCAGGGGAGTGCCCCACGCCGGCCACTCGCCGGCCGTGGCCGGCGGCCGGCGGTCGGGAGCAGGGCCATCGTCGGCCGGGTTGTAGATCTCGGGATGGCGCCAGACGTCCGGGTTGGGGACGGGCGGCGCCACCACCGGGCCGGCCGTGCGGTCGAGCAGGATGCGCAGGAGCTTCATCCCGCCCATCCCGTCGGTGAGGGTGTGGTGGACCCGCTGGAGGACGGCGGCGGCCCCACCCTCCAGCCCCTCGACGACGGTCATCTCCCACAGGGGCCGGGACCGGTCGAGGGGCGGGGCGGCCACCATGGCGGCCAGGTCGAGCAGCTGGCGGTGGGTCCCCGGCGGGGGGACGGCCAACCGGCGCAGGTGGTAGTCGAGGTCGAAGTCGGGGTCGTCGGCCCACATGGGCGGGGCCAGGCCCAGGGGCGGGCGGGCCACCCGCTGGCGCAACGGCGGATAGGTGCCGATGACCCGCTCGATCCCGGCCCGCAGGTGCCGGGGATCCGGGCTGGCCTCGAGCAGGATGAGGTGGAGGAAATCCGAGCGCAGGAAGGGGTCGGACTCGACCGCCCACATGATGGCCTCGGCGTCGTTCATCCTCGAGACCATCGGACCACCTCTTCCGCCGGGACCCGCCGATTGTGCCATGTGCCCGGTGACGTCACCCGCGTGGGCTACCAGGAAATGACACCAGCGGGCCATTGAGACGAGGGCCGGGTTCCGTGACACTCACGTCGAGGCCCCGGCCCCTCCGGGTCTCAGGGCGATGCGATGATCCCCGGACCGAGTTGGTCGCCTGGTCCGGCGGTGAGCGAATGGCGAACCCGGCGCCCGGTTTCGAGCCGACAGCCAGGAGCCCACGCGTGACGTCATCCCGCCTGTTCCCCGCCGCATCCGTCACGGGTGCCCTGGCGTGCGGGATCCTCGGTGTCCTCACCACATCGGCGTCCGCCGCCGGCGAGAAGCCGGGGCTGCCCGGCCTGGCCGGCCTGTGCGAGCCCGGCGTCACCGCCGACGTCGAACTGGCCTCCCAGCAGTACACCCGGCTGCCCGACGGGGCCGTGACCGGCCGGATCAGCGTCACCTTCTCGTGCCCGTCCGCCGAGCTGCCCCGTACCGGCAGCCCCGGCTGAGCAGGTTCCCCACCAAGGGGGCGCACGCGTTGATGCCCCGGGGACGCGGCCCCGGGGCATCGACGCGTTCTGGGACTGAACTTGATCCTGGCTACGCCGCCCGGGTGGAGCGGTTGGCCCGCAGCGCCTTGACCTCTTCGGCGATGGCGGTGGGGACCGGCTCGTAGGTGGCGAACTGCATGGTGAAGGCGGCCCGGCCCTGGGTCTTGGAGCGCATGTCGGTGGCGTAACCGAACATCTCGGCCAGGGGCACCATGGCCCGCACCACGCGGGCGTTGCCCCGCAGGTCGACGCCCTCGACCCGACCCCGGCGGCTGGACAGGTCGCCGACGACGTCGCCGAGGAAGTCCTCGGGGGTGACGACCTCGACGGCCATGACCGGCTCCAGCAGCTGCAGGCCGGCCTTGCGGACGGCGTCCTTGATGCCCATGGCGCCGGCCAGCTCGAAGGCCATCTGGGAGGAGTCGACGTCGTGGGAGGAGCCGTAGACCAGGCTGACCTTCACGTCGATGAGGGGGTAGCCGGCCAGCACGCCACCGGTGAGGGCACCCTCGGCACCCTTGTTCACGGAGGGGATGTACTCCTTGGGGATGACCCCGCCGGTGATCTTGTCGACGAACTCGTAGCCGGCGCCCGGGTTGGGCTCGACGTCGAGGACGATGTGGGCGAACTGGCCCCGGCCACCGGACTGCTTGACGTGGCGGTACTCCACCTTGGCGGCGGAGCCGGTGACGGTCTCGCGGTAGGCGACCTCGGGGCGGCCGACGGCGGCCTGGACCGAGAACTCCCGACGCATCCGATCCACCAGGATGTCGAGGTGGAGCTCGCCCATGCCGGAGATGATGGTCTGGTTGGATTCCTCGTCGGTGCGGACCCGGAAGGTGGGGTCCTCCTCGGACAGGGCGACCAGCGCCTTGGACAGCTTGTCCTGGTCGGCCTTGGAGGCGGGCTCGACGGCCACGGAGATGACCGGCTCCACCCACTCCATACGCTCGAGGATGATGGGAGCCTCGACGGCGCAGAGCGTGTCGCCCGTGGAGGCACCCTTCAGGCCCACGATGGCGACGATGTCGCCGGTGCCAATCTGATTGATGTCCTCCCGGGTATTGGCGTGCATCCGGAGGATGCGGCCGACCCGGTCCTTCCTGCCCGTGTTGGCGTTGAGGACCGTGTCCCCGGTGGAGAGTGTCCCGGAGTACACCCGGACGTAGGACAGCCGGCCCACGTAGGGGTCGGTCTGGACCTTGAACATCACGCCCGAAAAGGGCTCGGCGTCGTCGGGGTGGCGCACGACGGGCTCGCCGGCCGGCGTCTCGCCGGCGGTGGCGGTGATGTCGGTGGGTGAGGGCAGGTAGTCGACGACGGCGTCGAGGAGGGGCTGCACACCCTTGTTCTTGAAGGCGGTGCCGCACAGGACGGGGACGATCTTGCCGTTGACCACGCCGGTGCGCAGGCCGGCGCGGATCTGGTCCTCGGAGAGGCCGCCGTTCTCGAAGTAGGCGTCCATGAGCTCCTCGGACGTCTCCGCCACGGCCTCGACCAGGAAGTGGCGGGCGGCGTCGGCGGCGTCGGCGAGGTGGGCGGGGATGGCCTCGGTGCGGAAGTCGATGCCGGTGCCGGCGTCCCACACCAGGGCCTTCATGGACACGAGGTCGACGACCCCGATGAAGAGGTCCTCGGCGCCGATGGGCAGCTGGATGGGAACGGCGTTGACGCCCAGGCGGTCGCCCAGCATCTGGAGGCAGCGCTCGAAGTCGGCGCCCACCCGGTCCATCTTGTTGACGTAGACGATGCGGGGCACGCCGTACTTGTCGGCCTGGCGCCACACGGTCTCGGTCTGGGGCTCGACGCCGGCCACGGCGTCGAGGACGGCCACGGCGCCGTCGAGGACCCGCAGCGAGCGCTCCACCTCGACGGTGAAGTCGACGTGGCCGGGCGTGTCGATCAGCTGGATGGTGTGGTCGCGCCACTCGGTGGTGGTGGCCGCGGACGTGATGGTGATGCCCCGCTCGCGCTCCTGCTCCATCCAGTCCATGGTGGCGGCACCGTCGTGGACCTCACCGATCTTGTGGCTGCGGCCCGTGTAGAAGAGGATCCGCTCCGTCACGGTGGTCTTGCCCGCGTCGATATGGGCCATGATCCCGATGTTCCGGGTCTTGGCGAGGCGGGCGGCGGTGCTGGTCACGGTCTCTCCTCTTGGGGGCGCGCGGCAGGGCCGGGCACGAAAGTGAACGGAGTAATTGGCGAGTTCGGTCTGTTGTCGACCGCTTCCTCGCCGTCAGGACAAGCCATCGGCAGATTTGCGCCGGCGCTTGAAACATTTGTCCCGGTGTCGTTCCAACGTAACACCCGGAACGCATATTCCGGGTGCCGGGAGGCTCAGCCGATGGCGCCCACCGAGCGCAGCTTGGCGATCTCGTCCCTGGAAACACCCCAGTCGGCCAGGGCGGCGTCGGTGTCGGCGCCGGGGGATCGGGCCGGGCTGCCGAGCTGCGGCGGGGTGCGGCTGAAACGGGGTGCCGGCGCCGGCTGGGTGATGCCCTCGACCTCCACGAAGGTCCCCCGGGCCTGGTTGTGGGGGTGCCCGGGGGCCTCGGACATGGACAGCACGGGGGCGAAGCACACGTCCGTGCCCTCCAGGATCCGGCACCACTCGTCACGGGTCTTGGCCTTGAAGATGGCGGCCAGGCGCTCCTTCATGGCCGGCCAGGCCGCCTGGTCCATCTGGGCGGGCAGGTCGGGCTCGCCCTCGAGGCCGGTCAGGCGGAGGAGCTCGGCGTAGAACTGCGGCTCGATGGAGCCGATGGACACGTAGCGGCCGTCGGCCGTCTCGTAGACGTCGTAGAAATGGGCGCCCGAGTCGATGATGTTGGTGCCCCGCTCCTCGGACCAGAACCCCATGGCCCGCAGGCCGTGCATCATGGCCATGAGGACGGCGCTGCCATCCACCATGGAGGCGTCGACCACCTGGCCCTGCCCGGAGCGGGACGCCTCCAGCAGGGCGCACACCACCCCGAAGGCGAGCAGCATCCCGCCCCCGCCGAAGTCACCCACCAGGTTCATGGGCGGGACGGGCGCCTCCCCCCGGCGGCCGATGTGCTCGAGGACGCCGGCCAGGGCGATGTAGTTGATGTCGTGGCCGGCCATGTCGGCGTAGGGTCCGTCCTGGCCGAAGCCGGTCATGCGCCCGTAGACGAGGCGGGGGTTGCGGGCCAGGCACACGTCGGGGCCGAGTCCCAGGCGTTCCATGACCCCGGGCCGGAAACCCTCGGTGAGGGCGTCGGCCGACTCCACCAGGCGCAGGACGAGCTCGACGGCATCGGCGTGCTTGAGGTCGAGGGCGACCGAGCGCCGGCCCCGGTCGAGGATGCTGGCGGGCGCCCCCTGCGGCCCTCGGGTGCCGCCGATGCGGTCGAGGCGGAGTACCTCGGCGCCCATGTCGGCCAGCATCATGGCCGCGAACGGCCCGGGCCCGATGCCGGCCACCTCGAGAATGCGGACGCCCTGAAGTGGTCCCATGGTGCGCCACGCTAGTGGCGCGGGGAGGCCGGGTTGGGCCCCTCGCCGACGCCGCCATGAGCCGCCAGGCGAAGGGCCATCGGCATGGCGACGCTAGCCTCGGGGGTGATGCGGATCGCCACCTGGAACGTCAACTCCCTCAACGCCCGCATGGGACGGGTGGAGGAATGGCTGGCCTACGCCCAGCCCGACGTGCTGTGCATGCAGGAGACCAAGCTGGCCGACGAGCAGTTCCCGGTCATGCCCTTCTCCGCCCTCGGCTACGAGGTCGCCTTCCACGGCGAGGGTCGCTGGAACGGGGTGGCCATCGCCTCCCGGGTGGGGCTGGAGGACGTCATGGCCGGTTTCTCGCCGGAGCCCGAGGAGGGACTGACCGAAGCCCGGATCATGTCCGCCACCTGCGCCGGGGTCCGGGTGGCGAGCCTCTACGTGCCCAACGGGCGGTCGATCCCCTCCGAGCACTACGACCGCAAGCTGGAGTGGCTGGCCCGGGTGGTGCGCTGGGTGGAGGAGCACCACCAGCCCTCCGATCCCCTGGCCCTGTGCGGCGACTTCAACATCGCCCCCGACGACCGTGACGTCTACGACCCCAAGAAGTTCAAGGGGTCGACCCACGTCAGCCCGGCGGAGCGGGAGGCGCTGGCCGAGCTGTGCCGCTTCGGCCTGGTCGACGGCTTCCGCCAGCTCTACCAGGACCCCAAGCTCTTCTCGTGGTGGGACTACCGGGCCGGCGACTTCCACTCCGGCCGGGGCATGCGCATCGACCTCATGCTGGTGACGGAGCCGCTGTCCAAGCAGCTCACCTGGGGCCTGATCGACCGCAACATGCGCAAGGGGCCCAAGGACCGGCCCCCCTCCGACCACGCCCCCATGTTCCTGGACTTCGACCGGTAACGCGTTAGTTCTGCAACGCGTTGCGAGCGCGGCGTTCCACGCTTCCCTGGCCGAGTTCGGTTGCGGTGGCCAGGGCCTGCTCGAGCAGGGGGCGGGCCCGATCATGATCGCCTCGTCGCTGCAGCATCCGCCCCCACTCCAGCCGCGTGCGGGCCAGCCAGGCCGGCGCGCCGACGGCCTCGTGCATCCGGTGGGCCGCTCGGAAATGGGCCTCGGCGTCGTCGAAACGGTCGAGCACGGCGGCGAGCACTCCCAGGTAGAGGTCGGTTGCGCCGGAGAAGACCACACCGGAGGAGACGAACTGACCTGCGTAGGGTTCGCAGGCGCCGTACAAGGTCCGGGCCATCGAGACGTCCCGCGCCTCGCCGCACACCAAGGCCATCTGGGAGACAGCCCGTGCCCAGGCGCTCTCTCTGGGAAGCACATCGAGCTCGCTCATCAGATCGCGGACCAGCGGCGTCGCTTCCTCCGGGTGGCCGGCCTCCCAGTGGCAGTAGGCGAGCTGAGCCCGGAAGGTGGCCGCCCGGGGCAGGGCGGCGGCCCGCTCCACCAGGCCGGCTTCCACCTCCGCGGCGCGGCCCTGCTCGATCCGCAGCGCGCCCAGTTGGATGGTGAGAAACAGCTCGGCATCGGCTTGACCGGCCGCCCTGCCGATCTCCGCCGCCTCGTGGATCAGGCGCTCCGCCCCGGCCCAGTCGCCGTCGACCATCGCCGGCAGGACGCTCTCGAGGGCGGCTACCCATCGGAAGAGCGGCTGGCCCAGGGCGGCGCTCTTCTCCCCCGCGACGTTGAGGCAGCGCTTCGCCTCGACCGCTTCCCCGACCTCGAAGGCGGCGACGAGCCGCCCGAACAGTCCGAGGAATTCCAGGACGGGATCATCGAGCTCCCCGGCCAGGGCCAGGAGCTCGGCTGATTCGGCCATCCGCGAGTGCGCGGTGTCGGGGCCGAGCATGAATCCTCTCGCCATCAGCACGTGGGCCAGCGTCCGGCGGTCGTCCAGCTGTCGCGCCGTCCGTAGCGCCTCATCGGCCAGGCGCGGGGTCCGGGTGTGGTCGGATCCGTAGGTGACCTCGGCGGCCAGGGTGGCCAGCAGCCGGGCCCGGTTGGCGCTGTCTTCCGGACCCTGCATGGCCAGGGCGGCCTCCAGGGCCGCCACCCGGTCCTCGTCCACCCGGGCCACGGACGACCAGAACCCGCGGCTGTTGGCCAGCGCCGCCCGGGCGGCGGCGGCGGCGTCGCCCAATTCCTGCGCCCGACGGCCGGCGCTCAGGAGCGTGCCCCGATGAGCGGGATCGCCGGCGCGGCGCTGCGCCTCACCGAGCTTGATCAGGAGCTCGAGTCCGGGTGCGGAGTCGCTCCCGCCGGCCAGCTCGAGCACGTCGAGCGCCTGGCGGTAGTAGACGGACGCCTCGTCGTGCGCCAGCTGGGCCAGTGCCCGGTCGCCGGCGCGGGTGGCGTACTCCACGGCCCGTCCGCCGGCCTCGGCCAGGCCGGTGGCGCGGCCCCAGTGGTGGGCGAGAGCGGGGAGGTGGTCGTCGAGGCGGTTTCCGTGCACCGCTTCGATGGCCTCCGCCACCTGGCGATGGAGCGACACCCGCCGGGCGCTGGTCAGCTCGTCGTAGAGGGTGGCCCGCACCAGCGCGTGGGCGAAGCGGTTGCGAGGGAGCGCCCCCGGCACGTCGACCACGAGCCGGGTGGCCACGGCTTGCTCAAGGGCGGAGATGACCGCCCCCTCGGAGAAGCCGCCCGCCGTCTGGACGATCCGAGGCTCGAACTCGAGCCCGATCACCGCGGCACAGGCGAGGATCTCGTTCGCCACCTCGGAGAGCCGGGACAGTCGCCGGCCCACCACCTCGCGCACGCCTTCGGGAATGCCGAAGTCCCCAGGTGCCCGGGTGACCACCCAGCGGTCCTTGCGCTGCTCGACCACTCCGGACTCGACCAGGTGGCGCAGCACCTCGACCGTGAAGAACGGGTTGCCTTCGGTTTCCCGCCACACGGCGGCCGCCAGGGCCGCGCCCTCCTCGTCGAGCTCGTGACCCGTGGCCCGCTCGATGAAGGCGGCGACGCCCGCACCGTCAAGGCCGGTGAGGGCAAGGCGCTCGGCGCCGCCGAGGCGGTGGAGATCACCCAGGAAGTCGGTCAGGGGATCGGTCCGGCCGATGTCGGTGTCCCGGTAGGTCGCCACCACGAGGAGCCGCATGGGCCCCGGGGACCGCAGGACATGGCGCAACAGGAGCACCGTGGGCTTGGCCGCCCAGTGCAGGTCGTCGAGCACCAACAGCACCGGCGTTTCCGCGGAAACGTCGGCCAGCCAGGCAGCGACCGCGTCGAACAGCCGGTAACGCTCGGTTTCGGGGTCCGCGCTCAACGGCTCCGGGAGTCCGGGAACGAGGCCGCGCAGCTCGGGAACGAGTCGGCTGAGCTCGCCCGCATGGCGTCCAAGGCACAGGTGGGAGGCGTGGGCCGCGTAGTGCCGCAGCGCTTCGACGAAGGGCTGGTAGGGAACGCCGAGGTCCTCGTCGCAGCGGCCGGCGAGCACCAGCGCCCCTTCGTCGTGAAGGGTCTGGCCCAGCTCGGCGGCGAGACGGGTCTTCCCGATGCCCGGCTCGCCTCCGAGCATGACCGTCCGCTGGTCCCCCGCCGCGGTCTCCTTCCACAGCTGGCGCAGGCGGGTCAGGTCGCCGTCCCGCCCCACGAAGATCCGGCCGGCTCCGGAGAGGACGGCCGGTAGCGGCACTTCCGGCGGCGGGGCCGGCTCCCAGGTCACCTCGTAGGCGGAAAGCGGCTCCCGGAGACCCTTCAGGTCCAATGGCCCGACATCCTGGAACGGGACGGCGGCCCGGGAACCGGCGACGGCCCGCACCAGGGCGGTGCACAGGATCTGCCCCGGCCGGGCGGCGGCGACCAGGCGGGCCGCCTCGACCACCGGGGTGCCGAACACGTCGCCGGTGTCCACGTCCACCTCGCCCAGGGCCAGGCCAACTCGCAACTGGAGGCCGATCTCGACCCGGCGGGCGTGCGCCTCGGTGGCCTGCTGGGCGGCAACCGCCGCCGCCAGCGCCTCGGCGGCGGAGGGGAAGGTCGCCAGCAGGCCGTCGCCGGTGTTCTTGATTTCGGAACCTCCCCGGGGGGTGATCGACTGGCGGAGACCGCTGAAGTGCTCGTTCCGGACCTGGTCGAAGGCGGCGTCGCCGAGGCGGGCCATGAGTTCGGTGGACCCGACCAGGTCCGTGAACATCACACACGCCACCGCCCCCGCCATGGCGTCACCGTAGGACTCGGTGGCAGGGACGTACAGCGCTACGCGCTCCTAAGGTGGCCACCGTGGTGGACGAGGCGGGGCTACGCCGGCGGGCCGAGGCGGCGCCCGTCGCCCGGCTGGCCACGGTCGACGCCGGCGGGCGGCCCCGGGTCGTGCCCTGCTGCTTCGCCGTGGACGGCGACGCCGTCTACTCCGCCGTCGACCACAAACCCAAGCGGACAGCGCGCCTGGCCCGCCTGGCCGACATCGCTGCCAACCCGGCCGTCAGCCTGGTGGTCGACCACTACGACGACGATTGGACCCAGCTGTGGTGGGTCCGCTTCGACGGCTCCGCCCGGGTGGTGGAAGACGGCCCCGAATGGGAGCGGGGCGTCTCCCTGCTGGTGGCCAAGTACCCCCAGTACCGGGAGCGGGCCCCGACCGGGCCGGTCATCGTCCTGGCCGTGGAGCGGTGCACGGCCTGGGCGGCTTCCTGAACTACCGGCCCGGCGACTCCGGACCGCCGGGTGGATCCCACCCGAGCAGGTCGCGCTGGGCCCGCCACACCTCCTGGCTGGCCTCGTGGAGCGCCAGTTGCGCCGCCTCGAGGGCTTCCATGGGCGCGGGCGTGGCCTTCCAGCGGCCCTTGACGGGCTCGATGACGGTCAGGGCCTCGAGCGCCTGGGAGGCGTTGCGAAGGCGCTGATGGGCGCGGTGCAGCCGCTGGCGTTCGTCCTCCGAGAGGTCTTCGGGCCGGCGGGGCTCGTCCATGTCAGGGGATCAACTGAGCAGGGCGGCCCGGATGGTGGCCACCATCTCGTCCTTGGTCTGGCTCTCCGGGTCGACCCCGGCGATGGACCGGTCGGCGGCCAGCGCCTGGAGCTCCGCCTTCGTCATGGAGTCGAGCTTCTCGGCCAGTGACCGGCGGTGGGCGGCCGCCAGCTTGTCGATCTTGGCGTCGATCTCCGCCAGTTCGACCTTGGTCTGGTCGAGGTCATCGGCGACTCCCTCACGGGGAGCATGGGCCTTCTGTCAACAGCCCGGCTCGCCGGGATGACCGCAGCAGTCGGAGAACGTCACCGCCTTCTTCAGGTTGTTGGTGACGGCCTTTCTGAGCTTCTTGTCGATCGGCGCGTCGTAGTCGTCGAAGTTCTTGAGGAAGTCGCGGAAGCTGGGCCGGGCCACGGGGTCACCTTAGGAGATCGCCGGCGGGCGGGCCGGAGCCGTCGCCTCCTCCTGATAGGCCTTGGGGGCGTAGGACCGCGGGTAGAGCCGGGCGTAGAGGTTGGCCAGCTCGGGATGTGCCTGTCCCAACCAACCCAGGTAGTGCTCCCGGACGCCGGGCCGGAGGTGGAGCACGATCGGGCTCACCGACGTCGCCCCCGCCTCCCGGGCCGCCTGCGCCACCGCCGCCACCTGCTCGGGCGCATCGGAGAGGCCGGGCAGGATCGGCGCCAGCAGCACACCGGTGGGGACGCCGGCGTCGTTCATGCGGGCCAAAGCCTCGAGGCGCCGACGGGGATGCGGCGTCCCCGGCTCGGTCTCCTTCCACACGCGATCGTCGAGCGTGGCGATGGAGAAGGCGGCGTGCACCCGGGTGCGCTGGGCGGCCTCCATCAACAGGTCGAGGTCGCGGAGGATCAGCGTCGACTTGGTCAGAATCGAGAACGGGTTGCGCGCTTCCGAGAGCACCTCGATGATCCCCCGGGTGAGGCGGTACTTGCCCTCACAGCGCTGATAGGGGTCGGTGTTCGTCCCCATGGCGATGGAGTCCCCACCCCACTTCGGCGACGCCACCTCGGCCCGCGTCCGCTCCACGGCATTGATCTTGACCACGATCTTGCGGTCGAAGTCCTCGCCGATGTTCAGCCCCAGGTACTCGTGCGTGGGCCGGGCAAAACAGAAGCGGCAGGCATGTGAACACCCCCGGTAGGCGTTGATGGTGAACCGGAACGGCATCCGGGAGGCGGTGGGAACCTCGTTGATGATCCGCTTGGCCCGGACCTCCAGGAACTCGAGGCCGCGGAACTCTCCGTGGCCGGCGCGCCATCCCGTGGGTTCCTCGAACAGGCGCTGCTGGCCGGCGTCCTCCTCGGCGGCCAGGCGCCAGCGGAGCTCGGTTCGCTCGGTCCCGCTCACGCGGGACAGGCTATCCGAACGTATGTTTGAATTACAAGCGCGTTATCCGGACTTGTTGGGGCCGGCCCGCTCGACCGAGATGCGGATCAGAACCCGGCGCTCCTTCTCCATGGCGGCCCG